>NZ_JBQFWR010000024.1:0-41277 GCF_056540425.1 Ruegeria sp. AN6 | reverse complement strand
AATAGATTACTCATGTTATACCCCTGAAACTCAGGGGCTTGAATCATGCAGCCGAGATGACGGCAACCAAATTAATGGGTCCAGAACCTAATAGGTGAGTAAGAAACTGAGAAAATGCGTCCGGCTGTACAGCAAAAGTGTTCCCCAGTTTGAAATTAGCTTTGTCGAAAGAGGAAGAAATGACCAACACCACGACGGACACATTGGCCTCCGGCACGCCCACAACAACAGCTACGCTTGGATCACAGTTTCTTGGCTGGGGGCTCGGTATGTTTTTGCTGGGCTTTCTGGCCGGTTTCATTCCAATTCTGCACTACATGCATGGTGCAATCGCCGGTGATGTCGGCCACGCGTTTATGAAAAACATGACGCTTTGGTGGGGATGCCCGGCGGTTCTTATGGAATACGCCATGAAAACTGGGGGCCTCGGTATGGCCGTGATCGGGCTTTGTTATCTCGTCTTACCCCGCGCTCAAAACGCTGAACCCATTTCCAACAGCGAACGACTGGCTCCAACGCTTTGCGCTATAGGGCTGATCGGTGCAGCAATCTACGCTGCTGTTGGTTATGTTGTTTGTAACATGATCTGGCCGAATTTTTACTTTGCCCACGACGAGATGGGCAAGGACGTTTGGCTTGCGGGGCAGCTCGTAGGTATCTCCGTTTATGTTTATGCGATTTACGTGGCGTTTCGGGCGATCAAGCAGAACCACATCCAAGCAGCCGAGTAAAGACAGCAGTTCGGTTGCAAACTTTGGAAGCGGCTGTGTTCTGTCCGGGCACAGCCAAACCTTCTCTTCGAACGGCAACTTTGTCCGCAGAGCAGACGTTCGTTGCAGCTTGCTCCAATGTCCGCTTTGCGGACAATCCCGCCGTTCACACGCCAGGATCCGAGGCCCAACTTGACCGAGTTCATGACGCGGTTATGCCAACCATTTTTTGCAGGTTGCGCATCGGAGCTGAGAATTTCCCGGCGTCTCCGCTAACTAGCGAAAGCGTGTGTCATGACTGTTCCCAGTCGCTTTGCGAACTCGGATGGGTCGCTTGGGGTTTCGCCTTCGACGATTCGCGCCTGATCCAGCAGGAGGTGAGCTGCGTCCCTCAGAAGGCCATCGTCGCCAGCAGCCTCTGCCTTCGCCCGTTCTGCCAAGGTGGTGATAATCGGGTGGTTTGGGTTTAGCTCGAGTACCCGCGGCATACCATGCTCCAGTTGACCATGACGTTTGAGTAGGCGTTCCAGATTGACATCCATGTCACCTTCATCAGCGATGAGGCAGACCGGGCTGTCTGTCAGGCGTTTCGACGGGCGCACGTCTTTGACTGACTCGCCCAGTTCCACTTTGATCGCGGCGATCAAGGCAGCGAGATCCGCGTCCTCCGTCTTATCTTCGTCTGGATTTGCCTCTTCGGTTTTGACATTATCCAGGTCTGCTGCGCCACGAGTGATTGACTTGAGCGGTTTGCCATCGAACTCGGTAATGTGCTGCAGCCAAAACTCGTCTACGTGGTCGGACAGGAGCAGCACCTCGACGCCCTTAGCCGTGAAGCCCTCCAAATGGGGTGATTGCGCGAGCTTAGCGGCGTTCTCTCCCGCGATGTAGAAAATTGCTTCCTGCCCTTCTTTCATTCGTGAAACGTAGTCAACGAAGCTAGTGAGAGCATCCTCCCCCGTGGAGGCGAAACGGCAAACCTCAAGAATGCGCTCGCGCAAGCTAGGATCTTCAACCAGACCCTCTTTCAACACTGCGCCAAAATTACCCCAAAACTTCGCGTAGTCTTCCGGCGCCTTGGTAGCCTTTTTCTTCAACTCACTGAGGACTTTCTTTGTGACCTGGGACTTAATCTTGGCTAGCTTCGGGTCGGTTTGAAGCATCTCGCGGGAGACGTTTAGAGAGAGGTCTTGGCTATCTACGATACCGCGCAAGAAACGGAGGTATGCTGGGACAAGATCCTTTGTCGTTTCGGAGATGAAGACGCGGTTTACATAAAGCTTCACGTGGCTTTTGCGCTCGGCGTCGAAAAGATCAAAAGGTTGGGTGGAGGGCACAAAAAGCAAGCTGGTGTGATTGAGCGTCCCCTCCACCTTATTGTGGATCACATGCCAGGGGGCGTCGTAAGCATGTGAGCTGTGGCGATAGAATTCGGTATACTGCTCTTCTGATATGTCTTTAGCCGGACGGGTCCAGAGCGCTTCCGCAGCGTTGAGCGCTTCCTCCCCCAGCTTCACAGGAAAACTGATATGCTCGGAATATGTCTTGATAATATGTCTAATGCGGGCTTCTTCAGCGAATTCCTTGGCGTCTTTTTTGAGGTGCAAGGTGACCGTGGTTCCGTTGGTGTCGCGCTGCGCCGCCTCGATCGTGAAAGACCCTTTGCCGTCGGAGGACCAGAGCCAGGCCTCATCCTCGCCGGCCCTACGGGTCAGCACTTCAACTTTGGCGGCGACCATGAAGGCCGAGTAGAAACCAACACCAAACTGACCGATTAGACCTGGGGCATCTTTTTCTTCAGCCTTTAGCGCCTCGATGAAAGCACCAGTGCCGGACTTGGCTATGGTTCCTAGTGTTTCCAACAAGTCAGCATGGTTCATGCCAATCCCGTTGTCAGAGATAGACAACGTCTTGGCTTTTGTGTCGAACTCAAGCGTTATTGCGAAATCCTGTGATGGCGCCAGCTTCGCATCCGTCAGGGCTGCGTAGCGCAGCTTGTCACAAGCATCAGAGGCGTTAGAGACGAGCTCCCGTAGAAACACTTCGCGGTTGGAATAAAGCGAGCCCGCAACAATTTCCAAAAGTTGACCGACTTCTGTCTGAAAGGAAAACGTTTCTTTCTCGATGGTCCCTGCCATTTGAACCTCCTCATTCTACAAGCGGCGCTGATGTAGGTGACTCGCGCGTTGGTTTCAACGCAACAGATACAAAGAAAACCCAACTCTCCAGTTAAGGTGGAGCAAAAGAGCGACACAAGTAGCCTAAGTACTATGTGCCCAGCTTGGTATTCTGAATTGCTGCTGCGCAGTACTTAAAGGCAACAGATGTCACATTTCGGCGCAGTGTCACCATTTATCGCGCTATTCGGATTTCCGCTTTGGGCTCAAAGCGGACATAAGCTGCACCAGGCCTGAATGTCGGCACTGCGGACAAACCTGCCGTTGGCGCACGGGGCCTGAATGTCTGGTTCAGCTTCAATTGCTGCCTTAGGCGCTCTATCGGCCTCGTGCCAAGAGTCGCCCGTACGACTGATGCGACCTGACGGCAGCTTCCTGCCCGTTTCCGGACTCTCCAGAGGGCATCAGACGGCAGCGGGTTTAGCCCTAAAACTCACCGTAAGCCAAGAGGCTGCTCTTGTGCCGAAGCGACTACACCCCGGACTCTCGCCAGAAAGCTTCACCGAAGCGATGCGTGCCAGTTGCAGCTGTGCTAGCTTTCCAACTCAGGGAGGAACGTCAAATGGCAAATCTGACTCTTTACGGACCAAGTTACAGCACATACACCCGCTCGGTACGCCTTGTTATGGAAGAAAAAGGGGTCGACTATGACCATGTCGAGGTTGATTTCATGGAAGGCATGCCAGCTGAACAGATTGCTAGACAACCGTTCGGCAAAGTTCCGGCATTTGAGCACAATGGATTTCACCTTTATGAGACCAGCGCGATTGAGCGTTACATCGACGAAGGGTTCGATGGCACAGCATTGCAGCCCGGTAGCTTGAAACAGCGCGCCCGCATGGCGCAGATGATAAGCATTGTCGACAACTATACATATGGCCCGGTCATTGGTTTGTGCGAGCAAAGAATTTTTGCACCGATGATGGGTGGCGAGACCGACGAAGCTGCCTGCCAAGCCCTTATGCCCGAGATCCAAAAAGCCCTCGGCACTCTTGAGGACTTGCAAGATGGAAATCCCTATTTGGTTGGGGGCGATCTGAGCCTTGCCGATCTCCACTTGGCCCCCGTGTTCTGGTACTTTGTGCAAACGCCAGATGCAGAACCCATTCTTTCGGACAAACCTGGATTGCACACATGGTGGGAAAGCATGGAGTCGAGGGAAAGCATGTCTAAGACAGAGCCGAAGTTCGAATAGTTCGCGGCATGTGCAAATATGTGTGAGCAGACAAACGCGCTGTCACTTTGAACGCGAAACTGACACCACCTCTGTCATTCCAAGCCCTCTAACTATTGTCCGACGCGTTTGCCTGGCATGTGTTCGTTGTCGGGTCGCAAGTCCAAACCGACACGTTTGCGAATCCCGAGTTGTTCCGCGGATTCCCCTTTGCACTCGACTCCGGACGCTCAATACAGTCGAGGACAATGATCGGTCATGGCGCAAAGCGGTCATTAATGCACTACCCAGCGAATGCCCGTTTTGCGGACGAAGCTGCCGTTGCCACAAGGTCCGCTTTGCGAGCAAAGCCTGAGACCAATAAATTCTGATTTGATTATACATAATGTTGGAGTATCTTCCGATGGAGAAACAATATATAGATTGAAGGTGGCGGAGCGGATGATGAAAGGTCTTAAATCAGTAGTTGCAACTGCACTGACTGCAACGCTGATGACATGCCCCAATTTAGGCGCAGCAGACCAAGTCTCGGAACAGATAGAAGCGCTTCTACGGTCAAATACGAATGCGAGTACTACACTTTCAAACAGCAAGAGTTTGGACGCAGAAATCCTTGTACCTCGTTTCTATGCGGCTAGAAAATTTAGGCCAGCTTGGACCAGTATTGAATTGGTTGACGAGCTTTTTGAGGAGTTGGGTGGAGCAATTGATCAGGGCTTAACGCCGAGTGACTTCAAACTAGAGGAGCTTCGATCCGCGTTCAAAGCTTCACAGGGTGGCGATGCCTCCAGTCGAGCATTATTCGATATTCTGGCGACTGACGCGGCCGTGAAACTCGTACACCATTTGGTGTTTGGAAAAGTCGATCCAAATGCGCTAGACGACGATTGGAATTTCTCAAAGCCAGTAATTCAACAAGACCCTTCCGTTGTATTGAGCCAATATCTTCAGGGTGAAGGCTTCAGCGCTTTGATTGAACGCATCGATATCGACAATGCGCAATATACTATGCTCGTTGATGCATTGAGCAAATACAGAGCTATCGCATCAAAGGGAGGCTGGAACACAGTCCCCGAAGAAACGGTTCTGAAGCCGGAAATCGTGGATCCTGCCGTCGCCGAACTGCGCAAAAGGCTAGCGACAGAAGGCTACGATGGAACAAATGAATTTCCAGAAATCAGCCACAACGGTATGAATCCAGCTTGGGTTTATGACGATAATTTGGTGCAACAGGTAAAAACCTTTCAAAATCGTCATGGCTTGGAAGCAGATGGCGTCGTTGGTGGTAAGACTTTCGCGTCTCTCAACAAACCTGTCGAAGATCGCATAAATAAGTTGCGCCTCAGCCTGGAGCGAGGCCGCTGGCTCATGCGGGAAATCGACGAAGAATTCGTGCTAGTAAACATTGCAGGAGCCCGTACTTACTTAGTCACGTCCGATGGGACGGTTTGGACCACTCGGTCGATCACAGGATCAGCCTACCGAAAAACCCCAGTGTTCCGGGATGAAATTGAATATATGGAATTCAATCCAACTTGGACTGTTCCCGCCTCGATTTTTCGGAAAGACAAGCTTTCGCGCATCCGCAAGGATCCAGCCTATCTTGCACGTAACAATTACGTCGTTCGAAACAAAGATGGGCAGACAATTCCTGCCAACGCTGTGAACTGGAGGGCAAAGAACCCCAGCGTTACTCTGGTTCAGCAACCGGGTCCAGACAATGCGTTAGGATTAGTCAAATTCATGTTTCCCAACAAATACGCAGTGTACTTGCATGATACCAACGACCGCAGCCTCTTCGACCGAAATGAGCGAAACCTAAGTTCAGGCTGCGTGCGTCTTGAGTATCCATTCGAATTTGCCAGCCTTTTGATGGAGGGAGTGCCGGACTGGAGCCGGCAAAAGATGCAATCCATTCTGGATAGCGGGAAGACAACGCGCGTTAACCTACCCGAGCCCATGCCGGTTCTTTTGACCTATTGGACTGCGTGGGTTGAAGATGGGGCCGTTCATTTCCGCGAAGACCCATACGAACGAGATGCTCGAATACTTGCAGCTTTGGACCGATGAACACGTCATCCTCAAAGGGATGCGCAATTTTAAGCGTGTTAAAATGCTAGTAGGATTGGTGACTTCCAATTGGCGGAAATTCGAAGCAGTGTGAGCTGCAATAGGGGAGCATATGAGGGTTTGGCTAATTAGAATAATTGGGCTTGTCGCAATTCTCGCTTTCACAACTGTCGCATTTGTTTGGTTGTTGCTTGCTGCTCCGATGTTCTCGGATATGCGGCGCGACCTTGTAGAAAGAATTCTTTCGGAACAAATCGGCCGACCACTTTTGGTCAACGATGATGTAAGCGTCGCGCTTGGCCGCAGCAGTCACATTTACGTTGGTGGAGTCGTCATCCCGAGCCTGACAATGCCGGACGCACCTCTTGTGGAATTGAACCTGCTGGAACTGGAGCTGGACATTGCCGCTTTGACCAGCGGGCGTCTGCACTTTGACAATCTGGTAGTGGAAGGCCTCCAAGCGAATATTCTTACAGCCGCAGACGGCACCACAAGTTGGCGAAAAGATAGGCCAACACCCAAGCCCGTGTCCGTGGAACCGGTATCAGCGGATGATCAAAAAGACGTCGCTAGCGCTGATAGTATCGATGAAAGCAACACCGAAAGCAGTGGGATCCTGAACTTCCTGAGCGACAAGAACGTCAGTTTCACGTCAATCGGGTTAAACATCGACGACAAGGTCTCAGGCTTCTCGTTTGTGTTTGACCTAAAATCGCTCGCTCTTGAACAAGCGGATAATGAAAAAAGAACGAAGGTCTCTGGTTCCGGCTCCGTCAACGGTCAGGGTTTCCAAATCGAAGGCGACTACCCACACGCCGCACCGTTTACGACACGCGCCAGTTTCGGGGAAATGACCGTAAGCTACGATGGCGAGCCGTTCTCGGAAAACGAAGGGGGTGGTTATCGAGCTGTATTGGAGATGGACACCGGTGAATTTGGTGATTTTCTAGATGTCATTGGATTGGAACGCGTATTGGAAGGCAATGGCCAGTTGCAGGCTGAACTCGTGTCTCAGGACGCCCTGAAGATCGAGGCGTTTACAACCACGGTAAGCCTGGAGGATGGACAGAGACTCGAAGCTGAAGGTTCAATAGATGACCTCTACACCGCTCAGGGCGTCGATCTGCTTTTCAACGCGCGGCTTCATCCCAAAGGACAGCCGCCGCCAGCAGCCAAAAGTATCCAGGATCTGAAGTTCACGGGCTTTGAAATGCATATGGTCGGATCCCTGGCTTCCTTCGAATTCGAGAAGTTGCTGTTCCAAACCAATGCATTTGACCAGGGGTTAGACGTAATCGGTCCAGCCTCTATCGAAAGCATTCGCCGCATGCCAGATGGCCGCTTGGCCATGCTGGGCATCGCGCTGCAAGCTGGGCCAACTGAGAAACCGATCCTGAAAGCCGAAGGGGAAATTCTCGATCTGCTTCAGCTTCAAGACGTAACATTCGATGGTGTGCTCGACGGGCCCGCAAAGTTGATTCTGCCCAACCTCGATGAAGACTATGTCGATCAGTTCGGCGGCATCAAAGCCGATTTCAACATAACCAATGCGGGTGGGCCGGTTTCACTCAACAGGTTTAACGCGACCACCTACGGGACCGATCTCTTGGCGCTCGATCTCGCACTATCTGTCAACGAGCTAAAAGGGCTTGCCGGTCTCGATTTCGACGTGAAATTGGACGTCGACGACAGCGCCGAGTTTCTAACCGCAGTGAATCTGCAACCTGTCGAGATCGGAGCACTAGCTATCGATGCTGAAACCTCCAAACAGGGCGAGGACTTTGATGCCGCAATCCAGTTTGAAGCCGGGTCTTCGCATCTTCTTGCGGCTTTAGACGCTGATTTCCCCGAGGGCGCTACTGTTGTTCGGGGCAACATCACGAGCGAAAGGCTCGATCTCAACGAACTGAAGAACCTGACTGCCGTGCTGGACCAACTGAAAAGCTTGGTAGGGGAGACCACAAAGGAACCTGAAGCCGAAGTTCAGCCTTTGGTTTTGCCGAAGGAGACGGACGTCCAGCCATTGGTGTTGCCAAAAGAAAAAGGGAAACCTGCCGATCTTCTGGATGTACAACGTGTACTGCGAGAAGCTGACGTCGAGGTGCAGATCGAGTTCAAAGAGATTGTAGGCCAGCAAGGTGTAACATCTGTTTCAAGCCAATTATCAGCTAAAGAAGGAAGCGTGGATTTCGGCCCCCTTCAGATGGCTTACGGTGGCGGAAACTTCAGCGTCAGAGCGGTCATGGATCTGATAGACTCTCCTGATTGGCTTTCATTATCAGGATCGACTTCAGGATGGGAATTCGGCGAAATCCTTGATGAACTGGGAATTGGTATTGATGCCTATGGGCGTTTGAGCGGTGAGTTCAACGTTTCTGGCAGTACCGCCTCGGGCAAGGCCTTCGTCAACTCGATGCGCGGCAATGCGTCTTTGTCGATGTCGCAAGGTTACATTAGTACTAGTCTACTGGAGCTGGCCGGGCTAGGTATTTTCCCTTGGCTGTTTTCAGAAGAGTTCAGACAGGGCTACACTGACATCACTTGCGTGGTTGCTCCGGTTGAAATTCAGGCCGGGCGAGTCAGTTCAAACTCCATCGTCATTGAAACGGGATCGGTTCAATTGGTGGCCAGAGGACAAGTGGACTGGCTGAACGATAGTATCGCATTAAGAGCGGAGCCCCGTCGCGTCGGCAAACCGCTATCCCGGAGTGCTTGGCCCTTTGATGTGACTGGCCAGCTTTCGTCGCCAAAGTTCAAGCTGGATGTGGGTGGGTCGAGAAACAAGGCCCCGGAAGGCGCTGATGCCATGCCTGTCGACAGGCAACCCTGTGTACCAGACATCAATCAATTGCAATAATACCTAATTCTTCAGTGGTTCTGGTTGTTCGGCCTGGCACTCCAGAACGGCCTCAATGGCTTTGGCAGACCCGCTGAGGTCAAGTTCCACCTCGGCCCCGCTTTCGCCAATAATCGTAACTCTCTCGCGTTTTCCAAACTCGGTCACAAACGCCGGGTTGTCGAAAAAGGCGTAGCCACCGGGGACGCCATTCTTGAAGACCCCAACCGCTTCGCCTTCGAATTTCGCATCACCAAAGTCGAACTTTATGATGCCTGTCGCGCCATCCTCGATTTGCGCCCAGGTCGGGTTAAACGCTGCAAAAAAGCCACCTTCCTGATTGGGTGCCGCGCCAATTTCAACGGTCATTTCATTTTCAAAGGGTTTCCAAGCTAGACAGCCGTTGCCCTTTTCGGGGTCAATCAGGATTGTCCAGTCCCCGGATTCGCCCCACCGCTCCATACCGGCGGCATGAAGTAAGCTTGCACAACACAAAGCCAGTATTGTCAGTACATACCTGTACATTTTTAACCCCGAATTAGGTTTGAAGGTTTACACATCCTACCGATCAAGGAAGATCAATCAAACGATACAAAAAGAAGCTTCATCAGGACATAAGTTATCGGGGCGCAACCGTGAAGTCTGCTTCCAGCTCAAAGCCGCATACGCTGCTATTGGAAGGAATGCCCGCTTTGAGCAGTCTACTGCACTTTGCAAAGTCCGCTTTCTGCTCAGTGCTGACATTTGTGCCGAACACAACATCGGTCACTTTGGGCTCTCCGGACACTTTCGCCGCACGATCCACTAAAGGCTTGTTCAGGAAACACTGCCGTTCGCTGTATGCTGTCCGAATTCAAAAGATGCGGACCTTTCTGCCATTGTTGCTCCCAATTCGAACAGCAGCTTAGTGTCGACGCTTCGTGACAACCCCTTCCAGCACCTCGCCTTCGTGATCCACAGCCCGCCAAAGATAATGCCGTTTGCCATTCACCTTCACAAAGACCTCTTCCAGGTGCCACTTCCATTTCGAGAACGTGCGCAGCTGCTGCACACGCTTTCTTCGGATCTCCGCAGCAAACATCGGGCCAAACCTGCTCCACCAATATCGGACAGTTTCATGGCTCACGTCGATGCCTCGCTCGTGCAGCAGATCTTCGACATTCCGAAGCAAGAGTGGGAAACGGATGTACAGCATCACCGCAAGGCGGATGATTTCGGGGCTGGTTTTGAAGTTTTTGAAGGAGGCAGGTTTGGTCATTCCTAAATGCCATGCATCCGCCCTGCCCCGCTCAAGCAAAGCTCTTCTGACAAGACCAGTCGAGACACCTTCAAGCTGACCCGCGCCGCCGCTCTTGCCGAATGGTGTCAACTTTGTTCCGGATAGGTTCGCAGTTTCCGCAGCAAACTGAGACTGGTTCGAATTAGTCTGACAGCACCCGTGATACGTCCATCAGACAATGGCCCGGAGATCATCACTCTGCTTCTCTAAGTATTGTACAGTCTTACCTCGAAGAACGTCATATGAAATGACGATGCTGCAAAGCGCAGCGAAGAAACACCACACCGAAGGTAGAACAAACAATTCATAACCGAAGAGCGTGACGAGAAACGACGCTGTAAGCGCTAGGCCAAACTTGAAAGCGGTGGGGTTCGATGAGGCTGCTAGCGCAGTACATGCAGTAAAGAAGTAAATGTATTGGATGTTTGGGATAAGGGTCATACCTTGTAGGTACAAAATATGCCCTCCCCATTCATCGCTAGAGGTGGGAAGTACGGGGTTATTGATTGCTTTTAGCATAAGGTAAGTTCCCACAGCCAAACCACCAATGATAAGTCCACCGAATAAGTGTTTACGCCACTTTCGCTTTTCGATCAGAAAACCTGCAGTTGGGCCAGCAACAGGCCAATAGAAAAACGCGAAAAAAATGAAGCCATAGTTTACTATCGTTAAAAGTCTCAAAGACAATTGGTCGGATATCCCGAGCCAGACCAAACCCTCAAGACTTTGTTGTAAACCGAAAACTAACGGAAAAGATGACAGGAATATTAGGCCACGCCCCAACTTCTGTCTGCATGCAGAAATCATGGTAGCTGCACCGGCAACGGACAATATTCCCCCCGCGACAAAACTTGCCGTAGCTGAAAAGCACATCTTTAACTCCATTCAGTACATATATCTTTAGCCAGCATCATATGTCGGTGATTGTAGCAGCCAAGCTTTTCATCTCACTATAGGCACACAAGGTCGTCTTTTTGCGGCCTTTTGACTTTGCAGATTCCGAATTTGGTATTCCGGAAACAGCGGCAGCAGGGGGAATGTCGGTTCGGACCCTGCAATCCGGGTTGCGAAATGCGGGCACAAACCTGTCGGATACTCGGCAGGAAATTAGAAGGATGCTTGCCACAGAATGGTTGCAGACCACCGATATGAAGATCGCGGAGATCGCGGCTTCGCTTGGATACACAAGCAGTTCGAACTTCACCCGAGCGTTTCGCGCTCAGACTGGCCAAACGCCAGGTGAGTTTCGAATGGCAAAAAGGGGTGATCATTGCTGATATCAACTCGAACTGACAGGGAACGCCTTGCAGTTGTTGGTTGAAGCCAATTTTGAATGAAAATTGATGCTAGCGGCACCATCGGTCATTTGGGGCAAAACCATCCAACGGTTCAGCGAAACGCGAATGCCAACAATGGGTCACAAGCCTAGCTTTGCAAAGTCGGCTTTCTGCGCATTGCCGTCCTTAGCGCGGACTGCAGCACCCGGTAACTTTGGGCTCGAAACCGCCATTCGCTGCACTTACCGCGAACGTCAGCTTTGCGGTCAAGAACGAATATCGTTTCTTTCCTAATAGGCGTTGGATAGCTATAATCCTCGCATGTCAAAGCGGGACAAACTTAAGCGTAACCGTATGAAACGGTACGAAGATTTAGCATCGCGTAGAAACTACGTTGAACCGATGCAATACTTGTTTGGGCAGCTGAAAGGCGCGGTTGATAAGGGCAATCATGACAAGGCTATCAAGATTGCGATGTTTCTCATTCCATTTGGGCATGCCAAAGCTTTGCCGCGGAAACAGGATGGTGATGAGGTGGGTCACGACCGCCTTATAGTCAACTTCACGTTGGACTGATTAAATCTGAGACATCCGATGCTTTAGATTCTTTAGGATCGAGCGGCTCATCCATCACAAATCGTATGGGGGACTAATTGGGGGACTTAGGGCTAAAAAATATCCCAATGGATTGATTATATGAAATTATTTTGGAAATAGTGGTGCCCAGGAGAGGACTCGAACCTCCACGTCCATACGGACACTAGCACCTGAAGCTAGCGCGTCTACCAATTCCGCCACCTGGGCAGGTGTCGTGGAGGGGCGTTTAAGCCGACTGGCGGTAGGCGTCAACCGGATTCGGGGCGTTTTTCGAAAGTTTTTTAGTGTCTCGCCCTGACGGGGATACACGCATTGGATTTTCGCGGATGCGCGGCGTTATTGCGCCTTGTCCGTCGGGCGGTTGGGCGGTAGATCAGATCAGAACCAGACAGCAGGAGCGCCATCATGTCCAAACTGGTCACGATTTTCGGTGGATCGGGCTTTGTCGGCCGATATATCGCTCGGCGCATGGCAGCCGAAGGCTGGCGTGTTCGTGTCGCTGTGCGGCGACCCAATGAGGCGATGTTTGTGCGACCGTATGGCGCAGTCGGGCAGGTTGAGCCCATCCTGTGCAATATCCGCGACGATGCTTCGGTCGCTTCGGTGATGCATGGTGTCGATGCTGTGGTGAACTGCGTCGGTGTCCTGAATGAGCTGGGCAAAAATGCGTTTGACGCGGTGCAGGCCGACGGGGCCGAGCGGATCGCCCGTCTGGCTGCGTCGAACGATGTCGATCGCATGATTCATATCTCAGCCATTGGCGCCGATCTGGATTCTGATAGCGAGTACGCACGCACCAAAGCCCAGGGCGAGGCGAATGTTCTGCAACATATGCCGGGGGCTGTTATTCTGCGCCCTTCGATAATCTTCGGGACCGAGGATCAGTTCTTTAACCGATTTGCAGGAATGACGCGCATGAGCCCATTCCTGCCTCTTGTCGGAGCCGACACCAAGTTTCAGCCGGTCTATGTGGATGATGTAGCACAGGCCGCTGTTCAGGGTGTTTTGGGCAAGGCCTCTGCAGGGGTTTATGAGCTTGGCGGTCCCGAGGTTAAGAGCTTTCGTGGCTTGATGCAGCAGATGCTCGAAGTGATCCATCGTCGTCGGATCATCATAGGCATGCCATTCCTCGCAGCCAAAATCATGGCGGGCGTACTGGATATCGTAAAGTTTGTTAGTTTTCAGTTGTTCCCAAACAATATCCTAACCCGCGATCAGGTCAGAAACCTGCGGCGCGATAACGTCGTGGCAGAAGATGCCAAGGGGTTTGTGGATCTTGGGATTGAGCCCGCAACACTGGATTCGATATTGCCGGAATATCTCTGGAAATTCCGCCCATCGGGTCAATATGACGATATTCAGAACTCAGCCAAGAATCTGCGTATCTGATCAGGAGTAGGCGATAACTAACAGGATCGCCCCAAGGATCACGCGATAGATTACATAAGGTGTGAAACTGACGCTGCGCAACAGGCGCATCATCAGGCTCAACGCCAGCAGTGCGGCAACAAATGCAAACGCTGCCGCGATGACTCCGTCCTTCGCCAAATCCCAGTTAGCATCCTGGATGACGTCAACCGACAAAAGGGCTCCCGAGGCTAATATAGTTGGAATAGACATCAGCATGGCAATCCGGGCCCCATCTTCCCGTGTATACCCGAGTTGTCGCGCACCGGTGATGGTAATCCCCGACCGTGAGGTCCCCGGGACCAGCGCCAGCACCTGCCATAGCCCCATTATCACAGCATCTCTTATGTCCCAATCTGAGGCATGTTTGGTTTGCGCGCCTTTCTGATCCATCCAGTACAGCAGCAATCCGAATCCCAGCATCGTCCAGCCGATGACCGCGATTGAGCGCAGGGATTGCTGAAGCCCTGACAGGTACAGAATCGCGCCGACAATTACGGTTGGAATTGTGGCTACGACTAATCCGAAGGCCAGCTGTGCCTTGGGAGTATCAAGTCGCCCGGTCAAAACTTCTGGCAGACCGGCCAACGCCTGCTTCACATCTGACCAGAAATACAGAATCACGGCACCAAGCGTGCCCAGATGAACAGCGACATCGATCGCCAGGCCTTGGTCACTTGCGCCGGACAGACCCGGAAGCAGGATCAGATGGCCCGAGGATGAGACCGGCAAGAACTCGGTGACGCCTTGGATAATCGCCACAAGAATCAAGTGAAAAAGACTCATCTGCTCTGCCGGTGTTGTGGTCTGCTTGTTGTGATCAATGGGTATAAGCGTGTTGCGAGAAAGGAAAGCGCATAGATAGGTCCGAATCGGGACTATTTTCCGGACAAAATTTCGCCCCAACACGCCAAATCGCCAAAATTTTCTAATAATAGGTCAGTACATTTGACTTTTCATCCCCAATGACTTCCCTTAAAGAGACCCAAGCAAGCCAATTCATGGAGTCTGACCCGTGGCCAAGCAACCGATGCTGAAATTTGTGCAGATCGATCGCGTCATGCCTGAAAAGCGTGCCGCTGGTGACCGCAAAGAGGACTTTGATGAAATCTATGCGGAGTTTGCCGCCGAAAAAGCGGCCGAGCAAGCGAGTCGTTGCAGCCAGTGTGGTGTGCCTTATTGCCAATCGCATTGCCCACTACACAACAACATTCCGGACTGGCTGCGCCTGACCGCTACAGGACGGCTGGAAGAGGCCTATGTGACCAGCCAGGCGACCAACACGTTCCCCGAGATCTGTGGTCGTATTTGTCCGCAGGACCGACTTTGTGAAGGTAACTGCGTAATCGAACAATCGGGTCACGGGACGGTCACCATTGGAACGATCGAGAAATACATAACCGATACCGCCTGGGACAAAGGTTGGGTGAAGCCCGTCGCACCAGCGGCGGAGCGTGGCGAAAGCGTTGGCATCATTGGTGGCGGCCCCGGCGGACTGGCCGCGGCCGATATGCTGCGTCAGGCGGGCATCCAGGTCACGGTCTATGATCGCTATGACCGCGCAGGGGGTCTGCTGATGTATGGTATTCCGGGCTTCAAACTGGAAAAAGACATTGTCCAGCGTCGCAATGACTTGCTGGCCGAAGGCGGCGTAGAATTTGTTCTGAATTGCAATGTGGATGCTGCCAAGTTCGAAGAAATCCGAGCAAAACATGATGCAGTAATTATTGCGACCGGTGTCTACAAATCCCGCGATCTGTCCATGCCGGGCAGCGGTCTGACCGGGATCGAAAAGGCAATCGATTTCCTGACCGCCTCGAACCGTAAGAGTTTTGGAGATGCCGTTGAAGATTTTGATAGTGGCCGCCTGAACGCTGAAGGTAAGAAAGTTGTCGTCATTGGCGGCGGTGACACCGCGATGGACTGTGTACGGACGTCAATCCGGCAGGGGGCAACTTCGGTCAAATGTCTCTATCGCCGTGACCGGGCGAATATGCCGGGGTCAAAGCGTGAAACCCAAAATGCCGAGGAAGAAGGTGTCATCTTTGAATGGCTCAGTGCGCCCAAAGGCTTTACCGGCGACGACAAGGTTTCAGGTGTCATGGTGCAGAAGATGCGCCTGGGTCAGCCCGACGCATCAGGCCGCCAATCGCCAGAAGTGATCGAAGGCGCAGATTATGTCGAAGACGCCGATCTTGTCATCAAGGCGCTGGGTTTTGAACCCGAAGACCTACCCACCCTGTTTGGTCAGCCCGACCTGCCGGTGACTCGGTGGGGCACTATCAAGGCCGCATTCGAGACTGGTGAGACCGAAATGGAAGGCGTTTACGCGATCGGAGACATCGTGCGCGGGGCGTCTCTTGTGGTTTGGGCAATCCGCGATGGGCGCGATTGTGCTGACGCGATTATCGGCAGGTTAAACGCCAAAGCCGCAGTCGCAGCCGAATGATACAAAAAGCGGCGGATCACCTGCTGCAATCATAATATCAACTACCCGAAGGACAGGCGTTACTAAATGAACGCCCGCAAAGGTTCAGAAACCTTGGAGTGCCGACGGAAGAAGGAGACAGCCAATGACCAAGTTTGACGCAGATTGGGTGCAGGCCGAAGAAACCAAACGTCAGTGGATGGCTGAGAATGGTCTTTATTCCGAAGAAGATGAACATTCATCCTGCGGCGTGGGTCTGGTTGTTTCTGTTGACGGCAAGAAAAGCCGCAAAGTTGTTGACGCCGGGATCGATGCGCTCAAGGCGATCTGGCACCGGGGGGCTGTGGATGCTGACGGCAAAACCGGTGATGGAGCTGGTATCCATGTGCAAATCCCCGTTCCGTTTTTCTATGACCAGATCCGTCGCACCGGGCATGAGCCCAATATGGACGAACTCATCGCAGTTGGTCAGGTGTTCTTGCCCCGGACTGATTTTGGTGCGCAGGAAAGCTGCCGGACCATCGTCGAAACCGAAGTGCTACGCATGGGGTATTATATCTACGGCTGGCGGCATGTGCCGGTCGATGTGACCTGTCTGGGTGAAAAGGCCAACGCAACCCGGCCAGAGATTGAACAAATCCTGATCTCGAACTCCAAAGGCGTGGATGAAGAGACCTTCGAGCGTGAGCTTTACGTCATCCGCCGCCGCATCGAAAAGGCCGCCGCCGCCGCGGGGATCTCAGGGTTGTATCTGGCCTCGCTGTCCTGCCGGTCGATCATTTACAAGGGTATGATGCTGGCCGAACAAGTGGCGGTGTTCTATCCCGACCTGATGGACGAACGCTTTGAATCCGCGTTCGCGATCTACCATCAGCGCTATTCGACCAACACATTCCCGCAATGGTGGCTGGCCCAGCCGTTCCGTATGCTGGCCCATAACGGTGAAATCAACACACTCAAGGGCAACGTCAATTGGATGAAAAGCCATGAGATTCGCATGGCCAGCGCGACCTTTGGTGACCATGCCGAGGACATCAAGCCGATCATCGCAGGTGGATCCTCGGATTCGGCCGCATTAGACTCGGTTTTTGAGGTTTTGGTGCGCGCCGGACGTTCAGCCCCGATGGCAAAAACCATGCTGGTGCCGGAAAGCTGGTCCAAGCAGGCAGTCGAACTGCCTCAGGCTTGGCGCGACATGTATTCTTATTGCAACTCAGTCATGGAGCCGTGGGACGGACCCGCCGCGTTGGCGATGACCGATGGACGTTGGGTATGTGCCGGACTGGACCGAAACGGCCTGCGCCCCATGCGATATGTTGTAACGGGTGACGGTCTGGTCATCGCGGGTTCCGAGGCCGGGATGGTCCCAATTGACGAGGCGTCGGTGAAGGAAAAAGGCGCGCTTGGACCGGGGCAGTTGCTGGCCGTGGATATGAAGAAGGGCAAGCTGTACCGTGACACCCAGATCAAGGACAAGCTATCGCGCGCCTTGCCGTTTGGCGATTGGGTCAGCAAGATTAACGATCTGGATACAACGCTTGCAGGCGTAACCGAAGCGCCCATGTTCTCGGGCGAAGAACTGCGTAAGCGCCAGATTGCTGCGGGATACTCGGTTGAAGACCTCGAACAGATCCTGGCCCCTATGGCGGAAGATGGCAAAGAAGCGCTTGCTTCGATGGGGGATGACACGCCTTCGGCTGTTCTGTCGAAACAGTATCGCCCGCTCAGCCATTTCTTCCGTCAGAACTTTAGCCAGGTAACAAACCCGCCAATCGACAGTTTGCGCGAGTATCGCGTCATGTCGCTGAAAACTAGATTTGGTAACCTGAAGAACGTTCTGGACGAAGATAGCAGCCAGACTGAGATTGTGGTTCTGGAAAGCCCCTTTGTCGGCAATGCGCAATGGGAGTTGCTGGTCGGGCAGTTCAACTCTCCTTTGGCCGAGATCGATTGCAGTTTTGCCCCGGGTGAGGGTCAGTTGGACTTGGCTCTGGCCCGCATCCGCGCCGAGGCGGAAGAAGCGGTGCGTTCGGGTGCAGGACATCTGGTGCTGACCGATCACCTTTCCGGGCCAGACAAGGTGGCGATGCCGATGATTCTGGCCACCAGCGCCGTACACAGTCATCTGACACGGCAAGGGCTACGGACCTTCTGCTCGCTCAACGTGCGGTCGGCAGAATGCGTCGATCCGCACTATTTCGCGGTGCTGATCGGGTGCGGTGCAACCGTTGTGAACGCGTATCTGGCCGAGGATTCTCTGGCAGACCGGATCGAACGTGGCCTGTTGGACGGCACCCTGACCGAGAATGTGGCGCGATATCGCGAAGCCATCGATCAGGGCCTGCTCAAGATCATGGCAAAGATGGGTATTTCTGTCGTGTCTTCTTATCGCGGCGGCCTGAATTTCGAGGCCGTCGGCCTCAGCCGCGCCATGGTGGCCGAGTATTTCCCCGGCATGACGAGCCGGATTTCCGGCATTGGTATCCACGGCATTCGAGTCAAGGTCGAAGAGATTCACGCCAAGGGCTGGGCAAGCGGTCTGGACGTGCTGCCCATCGGCGGTTTCTACAAGGCGCGTAAATCAGGTGAGACCCATGCCTGGGAAGCGACCTCGATGCACATGATGCAAATGGCCTGTAATAGAGCCTCATATGAGCTGTGGAAGCAGTACTCGGCCAAGATGCAGTCGAACCCGCCGATCCATTTGCGCGACCTGATGGACTTCAAACCGCTGGGCAAGCCGGTGCCAATTGAAGAGGTCGAGTCGATCACATCGATCCGCAAGCGTTTTGTCACCCCGGGTATGTCGCTGGGCGCGCTGTCACCAGAGGCACATAAGACGCTGAATGTGGCGATGAACCGGATCGGTGCGAAATCCGACTCGGGTGAGGGTGGTGAAGACCCTGCACACTTCGTGCCGGAGCCTAATGGCGATAACCCCTCGGCCAAGATCAAACAAGTGGCTTCAGGCCGGTTCGGTGTGACCGCCGAATACCTGAACCAATGCGAAGAGCTTGAAATCAAGGTCGCTCAGGGTGCGAAACCGGGTGAGGGTGGTCAGCTTCCGGGTATGAAGGTCACCGACCTGATCGCGCGTCTGCGGCACTCGACTAAGGGTGTGACACTGATCTCACCGCCGCCGCATCACGACATCTACTCGATTGAGGATCTGGCGCAGCTGATCTATGACCTCAAGCAGATCAACCCGCGTTGTAAGGTGACGGTGAAGCTTGTTGCGTCGTCGGGCGTTGGCACAATTGCTGCCGGTGTGGCCAAGGCGAAAGCGGATATAATCCTTATTTCGGGCCACAATGGCGGTACAGGTGCCTCGCCCGCGACATCAATCAAATATGCTGGTCTGCCATGGGAAATGGGCCTGACAGAAGCGCATCAGGTTTTGGCTATGAACAACCTGCGCGACCGCGTGACCCTTCGCACTGACGGGGGCCTGCGCACCGGGCGTGACATAGTCATGGCCGCCATGATGGGGGCCGAGGAATACGGTATCGGCACCGCTGCATTGATCGCGATGGGCTGTATCATGGTGCGTCAGTGCCAGTCGAACACCTGCCCAGTTGGCGTCTGTACGCAAGACGAATCCCTGCGTGCAAAGTTCACCGGCAACGCGGACAAAGTCGTAAACCTGATCACCTTCTACGCGCAGGAAGTGCGCGAACTTCTGGCCAGCCTAGGGGCGCGTTCGGTTGATGAGATTATCGGTCGCGCAGACCTGCTGGCTCAGGTAAGCCGGGGCTCTGCGCATCTGGACGATCTGGACCTCAATCCGCTGCTGATCACCGTCGATGGAGCGCATAACATCGTGTACAACCGCGATAAGGATCGAAATGCGGTGCCTGATACGCTGGACGCTGAGATCGTGCGCGATGCCGCCCGGTTCTTGAAAGACGGTGAAAAGATGCAGCTGTCATATGCCGTCCAGAACACGCATCGGACCGTGGGAACCCGTGTCTCCAGCCATATCGTCCAGAACTTTGGGATGCGGAACACGTTCCAGGACGACCACTTGCATGTCAAACTGCAAGGTTCGGCCGGTCAATCGCTTGGGGCCTTTGCTGCTCCGGGATTGAAGCTGGAAGTCTCAGGTGATGCCAATGATTATGTAGGCAAAGGCCTTTCGGGTGGCACAATCGTCGTGCGTCCACCGCAGGTCAGCCCGTTGAAGGCGGATGACAACACCATCGTTGGCAATACCGTCCTGTATGGTGCGACCGACGGACATCTGTTCGCGGCAGGTCGCGCGGGTGAGCGGTTCGCGGTTCGGAACTCGGGCGCAACTGTTGTGGTCGAAGGCTGTGGCTCGAACGGGTGTGAATACATGACCGGCGGTGTTGCGGTAATCCTGGGTGACATTGGAGCGAACTTTGGCGCGGGTATGACAGGCGGCATGGCCTATCTGTACAATCCCGAGGGCAAGGCCGAAGCGCTGTTGAACAACGAGACCCTGGTCACCTGTCCAGTCACGGTAGAGCATTGGTTGGATCAACTGAAAACGCTGATCCAACGCCATGTCGACGAAACCAATAGCCGCAAGGCTGCAGACATTTTGCAGCACTGGGAAGTCGAAAAGACGCATTTCCTGCAGGTCTGCCCCAAGGAGATGCTGAACAAGCTAAGCCACCCCCTGACCACCGAAGTCGCAGCGGTTCCTGCAGAATAGGATCTGCGATATCAAAAACGGTTTACCCGGCGTGTCGAATCCAACACGCCGGGTTCTCTTTTGCATATGCGCAGGGCTTCTAATCCTTGTGCAATTCGGTCCGGAACGCCTAGCTTTGGTCATTGTTTGTTCGGGAAATGCGGGCATGATCCTAAATCAATGATGTGAGAGAGGCGGAGTTTTGGTGTGCCGATAACCTATACAGACCAGTTTTATTCCTTCGATCCGGCAAACCCACCCCCCGTCGGATCCGCGATCACGGTCGATACATTTGATCTGGTTGATCAGGACGAAAATGGCGAGATTGAGGACTTTGGCGGTGACACTGTCGCCGGGCAAACGGTATCAGATTCCTGGCCCGGAGACACCGTGACGATAAATGTTCCCGGTGTCGGAGACGTCACCTATGTGGGTATTACATTCTATCTTTCGGACGGCGTCACGCGGGTTTTCACACCTACAGACGGTCAGGTTCTTCAGGCAGGCACGCTGGTATCGACGACATTTGTGAATGTTGAAGGCCCCCTGATTGTCCCGGGCGAACTTGGCCCACCTTGTTTTACGCCTGGAACACTGATCGATACGCCAGATGGGCCGCGTCTGGCTGAAGACCTGAAACCCGGAGATCTTGTTACAACAGCAGACAGCGGTGCAGAACCGGTGCTTTGGGTTGGCCGGACGACCGTAGCGGCAGAGGGTAATCTGGCACCGGTTCGGTTTGAGGCCGGGATGTTTGGCCTTGTCGAGCCGCTGGTTGTTTCTCCTCAACACCGAATGCTTATTGACGATTGGCGTGCGCAATACCTGTTTGGACATGATGAAGTTCTGATCGCAGCGCATTGTCTCGTGAACGGTGATACGGTGACACGGGTGGAAGGGGGCGAGGTCGACTATATCCATCTCTTGTTCCGCCGGCATGAGATCGTGTTCGCCAATGGGGCCAAAAGCGAAAGTTACTATCCGGGACATGCGCTGACCCAGGCCGAACAACGAACACAAGGTGAAGTTCTGGCGCTGTTCCCTGAGTTGAGTGTGCGCGGTGTTGCATCAGTCAATACGGCGCGCCCGGTTGTTCGTCCGCGGGACGGGCAAATGTTGTCGAATTAATCCGTTTCAAATGCGTCCTCTGCGGCGTATAGCAAAGCATGGCAAAGAAAGCAGCGCGCAAGTCACGCGGTAAGAATAAAAAGGCATCAGGCTCAAAGAAATCGCAAGGCCTCATCGCGCGGATGCGGCGGTGGGGGCTGCGAATCGTCTTAGGTATTGCTGTCGCGTTTTTTGCGTTGATCCTGGTTTATTCGGTCGTGAACCCTCCGATCACACATACGATCTGGTCGGAATGGCGCCGGTTGGGAAAGATTGACCGTGACTGGGTCGCCATCGAAGAAATTTCACCCGTCATGTCCCGATCTGCAGTGGCTGCTGAAGATGCAAATTTTTGCCTGCATTGGGGTTTCGATGTTGAGGCCATTCGGGACGCGTTGGAAGATGGGGGCAATCGAGGCGCATCGACCATAACGCAGCAAGTGGTGAAGAATGTCTTCCTTTGGCAAGGGCGCAGTTGGGTGCGCAAGGCCCTTGAGACCTCGATAACCCCGGTTGTCGAAATGGTCTGGAGCAAGCAGCGCATTCTAGAGGTCTATCTGAACGTCGCCGAAACCGGGACCGGTGTGTTTGGTGTCGAAGCGGCGGCACAGAAATACTATGGGGTGAGTGCGGCAAAGATGTCGCCGGTCCAAGCAGCGCGTATTGCAGCAATTCTGCCCTCGCCGCGAAACAGATCAGTTACCGATCCTTCGGTTCGAACCCGCAGGCGTGCAGCGTCCATTCTTGATGGAGCGGCCACCATCCGCGCAGATGGACGCGCCAAGTGTTTCGAGGATTGAATCTCAAGCCGGTCAGAGGCTAAAGCTGAGGTGTATTCTCTGGTTCGATTGGAAGCTCATGGCGCGTCTGTTTCACGTTCCCCTCTCTCCCTACTGCCGCAAAGTCCGCTTATCCCTGGCTGAAAAGAAGATCGAGGTTGAGCTGGTCGAAGAACGATATTGGGAACAAGACCCGGACTTTTTGCGCCGCAATCCGGCGGGCAAGGTCCCCGTGTTGCGATTGGATGGTCAGATCATGGCCGAGAGTGCCGCGATTTGTGAATATATCGAAGAGACTCGTCCAGAGCCGCCCCTGATGCCTAAAAAGCCCGAGGCGCGTTACGAAGTCAGGCGTCTTGTTGGCTGGTTCGATGACAAGTTTCATCACGAGGTAACCTCAAAACTGCTTTATGAACGGGTGAACAAAAAGGTCACCGGGCAGGGTTATCCGGACAGCAAGAACGTCAAGGAAGGTGCAAAAGCGATCAAGTATCATTTGGATTACATGGCCTGGCTGCTGGACCATCGCCGCTGGTTGGCCGGGGATCAGATGACACTGGCCGATTTTGCTGCTGCGGCGCATCTGTCGGCGCTGGACTATATCTCGGACGTGGATTGGAACCGGAGCGCTGCGGTGAAGGACTGGTATGCGAAGATCAAGTCTCGCCCTGCATTTCGCTCGATTCTGGCGGATCAGGTGCCTGGATTCCGGCCACCGCCTCATTACGCTGATCTGGATTTCTGATAGGTTGGGGAAGGGGGCTGTCTGCCCCCTCTTGGCCTATTGGGCCAATTCACCCCCGAAGAAAATTAGGGCCAGATGAAGAACGTATCGGAATTGAAGGCACGATTGGTGGAGCAGGCCCTTGCCGAGGGGTTTGTGGCTTGCCGGGTTTGCCGTCCTTGGGACGTGCCGCAGGTGCCAGAGCGGTTAGAGGCATTTCTGCAGGCCGGATATCATGGTCAGATGGGGTGGATGGCGGAGCGGAGCCATTGGCGCGGGGATCCGTCAGCGCTCTGGCCCGAGGCACGATCCGTGATCATGCTGGCCGAGAGTTATACGCCTGAGCATGATCCCACAGAAGTGCTGTCGTATCCCGAATTGGGTGCAATTTCGGTCTATGCACAGAACAAGGATTATCATGATTTGGTCAAGAAACGCCTGAAGCGATTGGCGCGCTGGCTGATTGCTGAGGGCGGGGGTGAAGTGAAGGTGTTTGTCGACACGGCGCCAGTGCCAGAGAAATCTTTGGGAGAGGCAGCTGGGTTAGGTTGGCAGGGTAAACACACCAATCTGGTAAGCCAGGATTGGGGCAATTGGGCCTTCTTAGGGTCTGTATTCACGACATTGGACCTGCCTTCGGACGTGGCTGAGGTCGACCATTGCGGGTCGTGCAGGGCTTGTTTGAATGCATGTCCAACAAACGCTTTTCCAGCGCCGTATCAACTGGATGCGCGTCGTTGTATTTCGTATTTAACCATCGAGCATAAGGGGCCGGTGGATGAAGAATTGCGGGGGCTACTGGGGAACCGGATATATGGCTGCGATGATTGTCTTGCAGCCTGCCCCTGGAACAAGTTCGCAGTCGCTGCCAGCGATATTAGATATGCAGCGCGTGAGGAATTGAAGGCGCCGTCGTTGGCAGAGTTGGCGATGTTGGATGACACGGCTTTCAGAGCGATGTTTTCGGGCTCACCGATCAAGCGGATCGGGCGGGACCGGTTTGTGCGGAATGTGCTTTATGCGATTGGGAACTCGGCGGTACCGGCGTTGCTGCGGGTTGCTCAGGCGCTGACCGATGATCCTGATCCGACGGTGGCTGATGCTGCGCGCTGGGCGGCGTCTAGGTTGTCGTAAACAGGCTGGACGCGCCGTAGGAAAACGCTACACCCGATGCTGGCGAACAGATGGAGGACCCGATGGCGCTGGCTTTGGGTGTGGATACGGGCGGAACCTATACAGATGCGGTGCTGGTTCGGGATGAGCGTGAGGTGATTGCCTCGGCTAAGTCTCTGACCACACGCGCAGATTTGGCGATTGGGGTTGGCCGGGCCATCTCGGCGGTGCTTGCAGAAGCTGAGATCGCGCCAGATCAGATCGGATTGGCATCGCTTTCAACGACTCTGGCCACCAATGCGCTGGTCGAAGGCCAGGGTGGGCGTATCGCGCTGATTTATGTCGGGTTTCGGGAAAGTGATCTGGAAAAGCATGGGTTGCGGGATGCGCTGAAAGGAGACCCGGCGTTGGTTCTGTCCGGTGGGCACAATCACGCAGGCGGTGAGAAAGAGCCGTTGGATACAGAGGCACTTAAGGCCTTCTTGAAGTCTCATGAAGGCATATCTGGCTACGCGGTTGCGGCACAATTTGCCACCCGAAACCCGGCGCATGAGCTTGAAGTTGCACGGGTGGTTGCGGAAAGAACCGGTATTCCGGTGACCTGCTCGCACCATTTGTCAGCCAAATTGAATGGACCAAAACGGGCTGTGACTGCGGTTTTGAACGCGCGATTGATAGGCATGATTGATCGTTTGATCGGGCGGGCGCAGGACCAACTGAAAGAACAAGGTATTTCAGCGCCTATGATGGTCGTGCGTGGGGACGGGGCTTTAATGAGTGCCGAACAGGCGCGTGAACGCCCGATCGAGACGATCCTTAGCGGTCCGGCGGCATCGATTGTGGGCGCGCGTTGGTTGACGAATGCCGATAACGCGTTGGTTTCCGATATCGGTGGAACTACGACCGACGTCGCGTTGATACGGGATGGAAAGCCCGCGATTGATCCCGCAGGTGCGCAAGTTGGTGGTTTCCGTACTATGGTCGAAGCCGTTGCGATGCGTACCCACGGTCTGGGTGGGGACAGCCAAGTACATGTTTTGACCGAAGGATTGCAGGGTGGTGTCTTTCTTGGCCCGCGGCGTGTGCTTCCGGTCTCGTTGATCGCTGCCGAAGCACCAGAGGTTGTTCACGCAGAGTTGGATGAACAATTGCGCGCTACAACGGTGGGTGAACACGATACCCGTTTTGCGCGGCGGGTGGCGGGTATCCCGGCTGAAGGCGTGGGCCCGCGTGAAGCTGTCTTGCTGGACCGGCTGGGCGATGGGGTGCAGGCGCTGAGTAAACTGCTGCAGACACGGATGGAACATGGCGCGCTGACGCGTTTGATCGATCGTGGGATTGTTCAGGTTTCCGGTGTCACGCCCTCAGACGCGAGCCATGTTCTGGGTCGTCTGGACGACTGGGATGCTAAGGCGGCACACAAGGCACTGGAGCTAATGGCACGCAAGCGGGTTGGATCTGGAGAAACGCTGGCGAGATCACCTGAGGCGCTGGCGCAGATGATCGTTGATCAATTGACCGAACAAACCTCATTGACTTTGTTAGAGGCTGCTTTTGCGGAAGAGGTCGACGGTTTTGGTCTTGCACCGCAGGAACTCGCGCGGCACGTACTAACCCATCGTGGTCTTGCCAAACACCGAGGATTGATCGCGCTGGATACCGCAATGAATGTCGATGTGGTGGGCCTAGGGGCCTCGGCACCCAGCTATTACCCTGCCGTAGGTGAGCGGTTGCATTGCAATATGATCCTGCCTGAACACGCTGGTGTTGCGAATGCTATCGGAGCGGTCGTTGGTCGGATGACCCTGCGCCGGTCAGGCACTGTCACGTCTCCCGCTGAAGGCCGCTATCGGGTGCATCTGGAAGAAGGGCCACAAGATTTCTCGGATTCAAGCGCTGCCCTGAAGGTACTTGAAACAGCTTTGCGTGGTGAGGCTGAAGGTGCTGTGCGCGAAGCAGGGGCCGAGGATATTCGAGTGACGGTCGAGCGCGACATCCGCACTGCAAAAATTGAGGCGCAGGAGGTGTTTGTCGAGGCGTTGGTCACGGTCGAGGCCAGCGGACGGCCTCGGGTCGCGGTGGGGTAGCCCCCGCAGGGGCTACCGGTATCCTTATTCTGCTGCGCTGGAGCGTTTGGGCAGCACCCAATCCGGGCGCGGGAAGTGGCAAGTGTAACCGTTCGGGATACGTTCCAGATAATCCTGGTGTTCTGGCTCGGCTTCCCAGAAATCTCCGACAGGCTCGACCTCGGTCACGACTTTGCCGGGCCAGATGCCGCTGGCATTCACATCGGCAATCGTGTCTTCTGCCACCTGTTTTTGGGCATTGTCCACGTAATAGATCGCTGAGCGATAGCTCATCCCGCGATCATTGCCCTGACGGTTCAAGGTGGTGGGGTCGTGAATCTGGAAGAAGAACTCCAACATTTCACGATAGGTGATCTGTGCCGGGTCGAACCAAATCTCGATTCCCTCTGCATGGGTGCCATGGTTTCGATAGGTGGCGTTGGGTACGTCACCGCCGGTGTATCCGACACGGGTGCGGGACACGCCCGGCAATTTGCGGATCAGGTCCTGCATGCCCCAAAAGCAGCCTCCGGCCAGAACGGCGCGTTCATCGGTCATCTGATTTCCTCCACATGGATCAGGAATTCGCCATAGCCCTCGTCCTCCATATCGTCGCGATGGATGAACCGCAGCGAGGCGGAATTGATGCAATAGCGTAGCCCACCATGTTCGCGCGGGCCATCGGGGAAGACATGGCCCAGGTGGCTATCGCCGTGTTTCGAGCGGACCTCGGTCCGGATCATGCCATGGGTGGTGTCGCGAAACTCTTCGACATGCTCATGCACGATGGGTTTGGTAAAGCTGGGCCAGCCGCAGCCAGATTCGTACTTATGGGTCGATGCGAACAATGGTTCGCCCGAGACGATATCAACATAGATGCCGGGCTCCTTGTTGTTCAACAGTTTGCCTGTGCCCGGGCGTTCCGTCCCGCTGCATTGAGTGACGTGGAACTCTTCTGGTGAGAGGGCCGCAATGACCTCGGGGTCTTTGGTATATCGGGACATGGATCCTCCGGTGTTTGGGTGATGATGTCCTATTTGGGCATAGATGCGCAGAAATCAAAACCATATTACAGCCCGCTCGCGGGTCTGTGCAGTTGATCCAAACGAACGCAAAGCGCGTATGCTTTGTAGCAGGAGGTGAATAGATGTTCCGTATGGCGTTGTTGACTGTCTTGATCTTGTTGGGCAAAGCCGTTCAGGCGGCACCACTGACGGGTGAATTCTCATCAATCGACGGGGGAACGTTGTCGTTGGAAGACTGGCGCGGACAGCCCGTGCTTGTGGTCAACACGGCGTCGCTTTGTAGCTTTACCGGTCAATACGCGGCGTTGCAGGAGCTGCACGAAACATATGAAGAACGCGGGCTGGTGGTACTGGCTGTCCCGTCGAATTCGTTCAAACAGGAGCTGGCGTCGTCGGAAGAGGTCAAGAGTTTTTGTGAGTTAAATTATGATCTTACGCTTCCGATGACGGATGTCACTCCAGTGAAAGGTTCCGATGCCCATCCGTTTTATCGGGCCGTTGCTGCGCAGACCGGCTTTGTCCCGAAATGGAATTTCAACAAAGTGCTCATTGGACCAGAGGGTGAGGTCGTCGCAACCTATGGGTCAAGCACCAAGCCAAACGCGCCCAAACTGATAGATCAAGTTGAGGCGCTGCTGCGCTGACCGGGTTCTCGCGACAGCTGTACGGCAAGAATTCCCAGCGTTGTGATCAGAACCCCCACCGCATCCAGCGGGCCCAGCTTCTCACCCAGCAGAATGGCGGCGATGGTGACGCCGAAAACCGGGTTGAGGAAGTGGAACGTCGCCGCACGGATCGGGCCGATGCGATCCAGAAGCAGGAACCAGATGAAAGTCGCCAGCAGTCCCGGGAACAGCGTGGTGTAGGTGAAGGCCAGCACAAAAGGCAGTGTGGCGTGGATATAGATCGTCTCGAATACTGGGGCGGCGAGAAACAGCGCCGCTGATCCGATCAGCATCTGTAGCCCGACCACCATCATGAAATTCCCACCCGAAGTAGCCCCCCGAACAGCCAAGGTGGCAAAGGTCAGCGCCAGCGCCCCGATTCCGCAGAGCAAAACCCCGAACAGATCGACACCTGCGCTGATCCGGCTACCCATGATCAGGGCGACACCAACGAAACCCGCAAGCAAGCCGAAGATGCCCAGCGGGCGCATCCGCTCACCCAGCAGCAGCCAGCCGGCCAGCGCTACCAGCAGGGGCATAGTCGAGGCGATGATCGCCGCGACGGAGGCTTCGACCGTCTGCATCGCGTAGAAATTCAGACCCAGATAAAGGGCATTCTGGCAGATTCCGAATAGGATTGTGGCGCGCCATTGGGTAGGCGTCAGATTCCAGCTCTGTCCCATGGCGCGCGCGATCGCCACGCCGAGCATTCCGGAAATGAGAAACCGCAGCGCAAGCGAGAACAGGGGTGAGGCATCGGCAACAATGATCCGTGCCGAGGTAAAGGCCGATGACCAGATCAGGGCAAACACAAGCCCCATAGCGATGGCGCGCAGATCCATTTCGGCCTCCTTGGGAAATTGGGGCGACTGTCACCGGTTTTCGCGACAACCGCAAGGAAAAGGGGCCGCCCGGTGGCGACCCCTTCGATCTTGTGATCTGTCTACGGTGATTTAGCCGTTGACGCTGTCCTTCAGGGCTTTCGCGATGGTCATCTTGACCACTTTGTCGGCCTCTTTCTTGAACTGCTCACCGGTCGCAGGGTTGCGCACCATGCGCTCGGGGCGCTCGCGGCAGTAGATTTTGCCAACGCCGGGCAGGGTCACGGCACCACCGGCGGATACTTCGCGGGTGATCAGGCCGGTCATGGCCTCCAGCGCAGCGTTTGCGGATTTCTTGTCAGTTCCCATTTCCTCAGCGAGAGCAGCCACCAGCTGAGTCTTTGTCATAGGCTTTGCCATTTCTTGGTCTCCTTAACGTGCCCGATCTATAGGGCCTCACCGCGTAACTGTAACGGGATATTGTGGCCGAACACAACGAATAGTAGCACCAGAAACCTCAAAAATAGGGGGAATTCGTTGCTTTTTTGCTTCAGAGAAAGGCCGTTTCGTCGAACGAACGCAATTTCCGGCTGTGCAAGCGTTCTAGCGGCATGCCGCGTAAGTGTTCCATCGCCCGGATTCCAATGGCCAGATGGCGGCTGACCTGAGTTGTATAGAATGCCGAAGCCATGCCGGGAAGCTTTAATTCACCGTGCAGAGGTTTGTCCGAGACACAGAGCAATGTGCCGTAAGGCACCCGGAACCGGTAGCCATTTGCAGCAATAGTCGCGCTTTCCATATCTAGCGCAATCGCACGGGACTGGCTGAGCCGTTGCACCGGCCCGGACTGATCGCGAAGCTCCCAGTTGCGGTTATCGACGGAGGCGACGGTGCCTGTCCGCATGATGCGTTTCAGCTCGTAGCCTTCCAACTCAGTTACCTCGGCCACAGCCTGTTCCAGAGCGACCTGGACTTCGGCCAGCGGTGGGATCGGCACCCAGACGGGCAGGTCGTCGTCCAGCACCTTGTCCTCGCGCAGGTAGGCATGTGCCAGTACGAAATCTCCCAGTGCCTGCGTGTTGCGCAGACCGGCGCAGTGACCAACCATCAACCAGGCGTGCGGGCGCAGAACCGCTATGTGGTCGGTGGCCGTTTTGGCATTCGATGGTCCGACGCCGATATTGACCAGCGTGATCCCAGACCCATCCGAGCGTTTCAGGTGGTAGGTTGGCATTTGCGGCAGTTTCAACGGCTGTTCGATTGCCGCTTCTGGGTCAGCGATCTCGACATTTCCAGTCGAGACAAAGCTGGTATAGCCGCTGCCGGGATCGGACAATTGCGCGCGCGCATAGTTTTCGAATTCAGAGACGTAGAACTGATAGTTTGTGAACAGAACGTGGTTCTGGAAATGGCTCGGGTCCGTTGCGGTGTAATGCGACAGCCGAGCAAGAGAGTAATCTACGCGCTGGGCGGTGAATAGCGCCAGAGGCTCCGCATCGTTCTCAGGCTCGTTGATGCCATTTACGATGTCGTCATTGGTTGTGTTCAGATCGGGCACATCAAACGCATCACGCAACGTGAAACCGGCTGCGCCTTGGTGCGGAACCACCAGATCCGGGTTGTTGGCCACGGCGAAATGCACCGGGATCGGGGTCTCCGAGGCTCCAATTGTTACCGGCTGATCGTGATTCTTGATCAATAGTGCGATTTGCTGGGTCAGATATGACCGGAACAGATCGGGCCGGGTGACCGTTGTCGCATGCGTGCCCGGTTCGGATACATGGCCAAAGCTTAGTCGGCTGTCGACCTGTGCGTAAGAAGAGGTCCTGATCCGGATTTCAGGGTAGAACGCCCGGAATCTTTCGGTAGGAGCGCCATTTTTGAGAGCGTCAGCAAACTTGTCGCACAGGAACTTTGTCGCTTGTTCATAAAGCTCTTCCAATCGCGCGACAGCGGCCAGCGGGTCTGTAAATTTCTCGGGGTTGGGAACGTCAGGGGTTTGGATCGTTGTCATGCAAGGGGTTCCAGAAGGTCAATCTTTTCAAATGTGCGTACGTCTATCAGCCCAAGGTCTGAGATCCGCAGCTCAGGGATCACGACTAGGGCCAACAATGAATGCTGCATATATGCGTTGTTGAGTTCACAGCCACAGGCTTTCATCGCCTCGACCATCTGTTCGGCTTTGGCTGCAACTTCGGCGGCTGGGCTGTCGGACATCAGACCCGCTATGGGCAATTCAACCAGCGCCAGTTCTTCACCGTCTCGAAAGATTGTGATGCCGCCGCCCACTTCCGCTAGTCGGTTTGCAGCCAGAGCCATCTGCTCGCGGTCAGTGCCGACAACGATCATATGGTGGCTGTCATGCGCCACGGTCGAGGCCATGGCCATTTTGCCCTGATATCCAAAACCCGACACAAAGGCGTTGGTTACACCACCCGTGGCGCGGTGGCGTTCAACCAACGCGATCTGGCAAACCTGGCCTTCGCCCTCAACAAGCCCTTCGATAATAGGCAATTCTGACTTCAGCGCCTGCGTCGGGGCTTGATTCTCAACGACGCCGATCACATTAGCCATGACGCGGTTGGCGCCAGAGGGGGCTGTAATCTCAAAATCGGTCGAAGACAGCTCATGTCCCAGATGGACAGTGTTCCGTGCCTTGGCAGGCCAATCCAGATGCGGACAGTCGACTGTCACCGTTCCGTTTTCAGCCACGACCTGGCCCCGCGCAATAACTGTTTCGATTGGCAGGCTGGTCAGGTCAGAACTCAGAAAAATGTCGGCTCGCCGACCCGGCGTGATCGAGCCGATCTCACGTTCCAACCCAAAATGAGTCGCGGTGTTAATGGTAGCCATTTGAAGCGCGACCAGAGGATCACATCCGCACGAGATTGCATGGCGCACCACACGGTTCATATGACCATCATTGACCAGAGTACCCGAATGGCAGTCGTCAGTACACAGAATGAAGTTGCGCGGATCCAGCCCCTTTTCGGTCACGGCAGTGATCTGGCTTTCCACATCATACCAGGCAGACCCCAGCCGCATCATCGACCGCATCCCCTGACGGACCCGAGCAATGGCATCGTCCTCGCAGGTGCCTTCATGGTCATCAGCGGGGCCACCAGCGACGTATGCTGCAAAATCAGACCCTAAATCAGGCGATGCATAGTGCCCGCCCACTGTTTTTCCCGCTCGCTGCGTGGCAGCAATTTCCGCAAGCATCTTCGGGTCGCTATGTATGACCCCGGGAAAGTTCATCATCTCTCCCAACCCAATAATGCCGGGCCACGACATCGCTTCAGCCACATCCTCGGCTGTAATCTCATATCCTGTGGTCTCCAGGCCCGGTGCCGAAGGTGCGCAGGACGGCATCTGGGTAAAGATATTCACGGGCTGCATAAGCGCTTCGTCATGCATCAGGCGCACGCCTTCAAGGCCAAGCACATTGGCGATCTCATGCGGGTCGGTGAACATCGAGGTGGTGCCATGTGGAATGACTGCGCGGGCAAACTCTGCAGGCGTCAGCATGCCCGATTCGATATGCATATGCGCGTCGCAAAGTCCGGGAATCATATACCGGCCGTCTGCCTCGATGACCTGAGTTTCAGGACCGATGCAATAGGAGGCATCCGGACCCACAAAGGCCACGCGTCCCGCAGCGATGGCGACATCATGATCCGGCAGGGCTTCTCGGCTGTGTACATTCACCCAGATACCGCCGCGGATCACCATATCGGCAGCTTCGCGGCCTGCAGCAACAGCGATAAGACGAGGGGTGGTATCGGGCCAATTTGGGAAGGGAGTGTATTCCATGGCCCAACTTTCACGAATGAAGCAAAAGGTGCAACCCCCACCGGTAAGGTATCATCCAATCATCACAATTCATGCCAACCGCAGCGCGCCAGCGCTGCTACGCCCAACCAGAGGAAATGCCCAAAGGGCATTGAGGATGGGCGGGAGCGTCCCGGTCTAGCTTTGAGTGTCGGCTGCGATTTCGGAGCGCAGCCAGTCAACAAAAACCAATGCGCCGGGGGTTTCCTCAGCTTGAGGTGACAGCAGCAAATAATATGCCTCGGGCATGGCGGCACGGTGAGAGAACGGCGCAATTAGGCGACCTTCGTCAAGTAGGCGTTTGGCGATCATGTCATGGGCCAGGCACAACCCGCCTCCAGCCATCGCGACTGACAGGCTGACCAGATAGGTTGTTGAATAGGTAACCTGCGGTTTCTCCCAAGTTAGACCCTGTTCCGTGATCCAGCTCTCCCAATTCGACAGCAAGTTCGAACAATCAAAAAGAGGCTGCCTTTGCAAGGTTTCAAGTGTTACCTTGAAGCCCGGAGCACAGACGGGATAATAGTGATCGGTCTGCAATAGTTCTGTGCGCACCGTGTCGGCCGGACGCAGCGAATATCGAATTTCGACCGCCGCACCCTCAGCCATTTCGCGTGGCTCCCACAGCTCGGTGAAGATGTTCAAATGCACATCCGGGTGCAGTTTCCGAAACCGGGGAAGACGCGGCGCCAGCCAGTTGACGGCAAATGTTATGTTGCTCTGCACTTGAACCGCGTTTTGTTGCGCCCCCGTGACGGCCTGAGTGCCCCTTACAAGCGTCCGAAAAGCTTCGCGCACAACCGGCAGATAGGTGATGCCTGCTTCGGTCAGTTCCAGTGCGCGCGGGCGACGCAGGAACAACGGCTGGCCCAGATACCCCTCCAGCGATTTGACCTGCTGACTAACCGCACTTTGCGTCATATTCAGATCCCGTGCCGCACCTGTAAACGACAGGTGACGGGCTGCTGCTTCAAATGTGCGCAGCCAACCCAGAGGAGGAAGTGGTTTCCGCATATGCATAACTCCGCCAGTAGTTTTACTTATGAATTAGGTGTGTTTTTTTCGTTGGTCAAACTTTTGCAGTGCAGGCACGATTTACCCAATGCCCCAATCGCCCCACGAAGGAGTCCGGTATGAGCGTCACCAACCTGCGCCCCAACATTGATCATTGGTCCGAACGTGTTGATATGGCCGCAGCCTTCCGCTGGACCGAGCGTCTCAACATGCATGAAGGGGTGGCGAACCATTTTAGCCTGGCGGTCAATGCAGACGGCACGCAGTTTCTGATGAATGCCAACCAGATGCATTTCTCGCGGATCAAAGCGTCAAATCTGCTGCTACTGGATGCCAACGACAATAATGTCATGGATCAGCCCGGAGCGCCGGACCCGACGGCATGGGGGTTGCACGGATCAATCCACCGCCATTGCCCCCATGCGCGTTGTGTGATGCACGTGCATTCGATTTTTGCGACGGTTCTGGCCTCACTGGCGGACAGCACCCTGCCGCCGATTGATCAAAATACCGCAACCTTCTTCAATCGCTATGTGATCGATGAGGAATTCGGCGGTCTGGCGTTCGAAAGCGAGGGTGAACGATGTGCTTCGATGCTGTCAGACCCGAAGAAAAAGGTTATGATCATGGGCAATCATGGGGTTCTGGTGATCGGTGACAGCCCTGCAGATGCCTTTAATAGACTCTACTATTTTGAACGCGCCGCCGAAACTTACATCCGTGCGCTTCAAACTGGCCAGCCCTTGCGCATTCTGTCCGACGAAATTGCGGAAAAGACCGCACAGGAATTGGATGACTATCCCGGTCAGGCCGAGGCGCATCTGCGCGAAATTAAAGCAGTCTTGGATGCCGAAGGCTCGGACTACGCAACCTAAATACCCCCTCTAAGGAGTTTCAGCCATGACTGACGTTCATGATGCAGAAGCCGCCCGCTGGAATTACCGCCCCGACGGTCCGGTCGGTCTGAATCCTTTGTTCAACTGGCCGCCGCGCCCCGCAGAGATCCTGCGTTGGTACAGAGGGGCTTGGCTGCCGCTTACGTCGCTGACTCTGTGCATGGCCTTGGCAATGGTTGCATATCTTGCGTTTTTGCCTGCATTAGAGACTATGCAATCCTTCGCGCCTGGTTGGATGTTCCGCGTTTGGCTATTGAACATGCTCCCTCAGATCCTGGTTGCTGGAGGCCTGCATTGGTGGCTTTACATGCGCAAAGCGCAGGGCATGTATAAAAAGTTTGACCGTCGGGACCTGACTCGGAGCAACGGTTCATTCACTTTTCGAAACCAGGTTTTGGATAATATCTGGTGGACCTTGGGCAGCGCGATGACTGTGGCCACGGTCTATCAATGGATAATCTATTGGGCGATGGCGAACGGCTACGTGCCAGTCATAACTTGGGCCGCAGCGCCGGTCTGGTTCGTGATCTGGATGCTGCTGATTCCGATGTGGTCCGGGCTGCATTTCTACTGGGTCCATCGGTTGGAGCATCACCCGAAACTCTATAAACACGTCCATGCCGTGCATCACCGCAACGTCAATATCGGGCCGTGGTCAGGGATATCGAACCACTGGTATGAAAACCTGCTTTATTTTTCGACCTACTTCATCCATCTGATCGTGCCCTCGCACCCGCTGCATCTGTTGTTTCATGTTTACTTTCAGCAGATCAGCCCGGTTCTGTCCCATTCGGGCTTTGAAAAGCTAAAGGCTGGCGAGACGGACGCAGCGCGGGCAGGAGATTTCTTCCATCAGCTTCATCACCGGTATTTCGAGTGCAACTATGGCACTTCTGAGATTCCGTTCGACAAGTGGTTCGGGACCTATCACGACGGCTCAGCTGAGGCGACAACACGGACTCGGGCGTATAAGAAGCAGATGTATACCTAGGTGTCTAATGCTGCGAAGGTCCGGACATAGTCAAAATCGCGGTGATTAGTGTCTGATCAGCCCTTTTCGAACAGCGCGATTAAAGCAATGTCATCCTTGTTGGGGCCGGCGGCTAGCTCACCATATATACGCACCTCGGCAAATGACAGATTGCTGATTTGTTCAGCCTCGAGAGCGCCGAATGCATAGGAAAACCCCAGTGCCTCAAAGTGCTTTGCGTTGATTGACAGTGCGAATTGTGCGCCGGGACGCGCGACCCGCAAGAGCGCGGGCAAAGCCTCGGGCCCCAGATGGCCATGTGTGAACGTTCCGGAGGAAACCACGCCTGCATAGCTGTCACGCGGGACGGGCAGGCCCTGATTCAGATCGGCCTCGATCGCGTCTCGGTAGATATCCTTGCGCATCGCCTGATCCAGCATTTCAGCACTTATATCAGTGGCGTCAATCGGGCCAACGCCCAGCCCCGCCAAAACTGCACCACATAACCCCGTTCCCGCTCCAACATCCAATACCGGCCCCTGACCACCGGCAGCAACGAAAGCGCGCGCTGTGTGGATGTGGAGTTGATAGTCTTCCAGTGCGGCAAAATTGTCGTCGTAGTCTCCGGCCCATTCAGCGTAGAGACGCTTGTTCTCTTCAGGCGACTTCAAGGAATAGGCGGCGCGTAGATCGGGTGTTTTGTTGCTCATACATCAATGAAGGCGCATCAGAGGATTCGAATCAAGTGCGTCCATCCGGCGCTTGCATCCCCGGGCCGGGCGGATCATCAAAGTAGCTATGACTCAGACACTTTTTTCATTCGGCCACGGCTATTCTGCCCGAGCGACATCGAAGCGACTTGATCCAGCATCCTGGCGGATCATCGGAACCTCGCGCGATCCAAAGCAAATTGAGACCATTCGCGCGTCGGGAGCCGAGCCGATTGTCTGGCCGGGGGAACGGCCTGACCTGGAAGGTGTCACACATGTATTGATCTCAACCGCGCCTACAGCAGATGGTGACCCTGTATTGGCAGAGTTGCGCGATGAGATTGCCGTCCGCGCCGGGCAATTCAAATGGGTTGGGTATCTGTCGACCACTGCGGTTTATGGTGATCACGATGGGGGTTGGGTGGATGAGACCACCGCGCCCGAACCTACCGCCGAACGAGGTCGGTGGCGCGTGCGTGCCGAAACGCAGTGGGCAGATATCCCGGACCTCCCGTTACATACATTCCGATTGGCTGGGATTTATGGGCCGGGGCGTGGACCGTTTTCCAAGCTCAAGAGAGGTGGCCTGAGACGGATCATTAAGCCGGGACAGGTATTCTCGCGTATTCACGTTGATGATATCGCGCAGGTGTTGATCGCATCGATGGCCAAACCCAATCCGGGCGCGGTCTACAATGTCTGCGATGATGAACCGGTGCCACCGCAGGATGTGATCGGCTATGCGGCCGAGCTGCAGGGACTGCCGTTACCGCCTGCTGTGCCGTTTGATGAGGCTGATCTGACTCCGATGGCCCGTAGTTTTTACGATGAAAACAAACGCGTTCGGAATGATCGGATTAAAGAAGAGTTGGGTATCTCACTGCTCTACCCAAATTACCGGGTTGGGTTAGAAGCGTTGATGGAACCCTCGTGATCACTGCGCCTTGTCAAGAAACAGATGCAGGTAGTATGGGGATGCGATGAAGGATCGCTCAGCCACCCTGAAGATTACGGTTTCTACTCTCACCCGGCAGCGCCCCGAAATGCTGGCTGCATTGATCGAGAGCTGGGGCGAGATGAAGCTGCCGCCTGATTGCTCAGTGCGATGCCTTGTGGTCGAAAACGACAGTTCACCTCTTAGCGAGGATACCGTGCGGGCAGCGGGGGCTGTTCTGCCCAACGGGGCGGGTCTGGATTATGTCCTTGAAACCGAGCCTGGCATTCCTTTCGGGCGCAACCGTGCAGCGCGCGAGGCGCTTGAACAGGGTTCGGATCTACTCTGTTTTGTTGATGATGATGAAGTGGTGGCATCCGATTGGCTTGAGAGTTTGGTTGCCGGTTATCGCAAGAGTTCCTCTGTGTTGTTGGGTGCGCCGCTCCGCGCCGCAGGGCCGACTGGGCAGGAAACCGCAATGCAGCGGCTGATGCTGCGCAACATCAGCAATCGATATCTCGACAAGGAAAACGCCGCCGCCAGGAAGGCGACATTGAACGATACCGGCGGTGTTACCATCGTGACCAACAACTGGCTGGGCGAGACGAGGTTGTTCAGCGAAACCGGGCTTTGGTTCGATGAGACCATGCGGATGACGGGCGGAACGGACGCAAAGTTCTACGCCGAGACCGTTGCCGCCGGATTACCTGTGGGCTGGGTGCATGATGCGTTCGTGTATGAAACCATTCCACCCGAGCGTCTCTCGTTCTGGTATCAGGCAGCTCGGGGGCGGGACCAGTCCAACACGCATATGCGGCGCAAGCTTGACCAAAAGCCAACAAAGGCGATCTTGGGCTTCCTGAGCGCCCCCTTGCGGCTGGTGGCACTGCTGGTGGCAATCCTGTTGTTTCCGTTCCAACCGGATCGACGGTTGATCCAGATCGCCCGCACGGCTGGGTGGCTGGTCGGCGTATTGGGAATTCCCTTTGGCTACAAATCAGCCCTTTATAAGAAAGTCAGTGGCCACTGAACCTGTGTCGACAGACAACTTGACGCTGGCGCCAGTCAGGCAATTCACAGCAGTCAGCATCGTAGATCCATTTGCGTCGCCACCCCCACGTGCTCAAATTGCGAGTCAAGCTGAAGCCCAACGGTGAAAATGCAATCGCGTGCTTTAGCGTCCGGCTGCGCGAAGACGTTCAAGTGATAGTTTTGAGTTATCGATATCATCGAAAAACAAAACTTATGTGAATGGCTTGGATTTGCTAAATCTAAATCCAAACAGAAAGAACGAGTCGTTAATGCTATTTCCAACAATGAAGGCAGGGCCGATCCGCGCGATCCCGCGGAATGCCCATGCCAAGGACGAGCGCAAAAACACTCAAGACCCCTGTTTCTCGTTTCAAATTTAACCGCGCGACGCACACATCTAGCCAGTACTGGAGATCGATATGGACGGAAGTGATACCCCCAATATGGGCAAATGCCCGGTAATGCATGGCGCCGAGGCCCGGTCCAACCGGGATTGGTGGCCGAACCAACTGAACCTGTCGATTCTGCATCAGCATAGCCCTGCATCGAACCCGATGGGCGAGACATTCGACTATGCCGAAGAATTCAAAAAGCTCGACCTGAAGGCGCTGAAGGAAGACCTTTACGCGCTGATGACAGATTCGCAGGACTGGTGGCCTGCGGACTATGGTCACTATGGCGGCTTGTTTATCCGCATGGCGTGGCACGCGGCTGGCACCTATCGGACGGCGGATGGCCGCGGCGGCGCTTCGACAGGGAATCAGCGGTTCGCGCCACTGAACAGCTGGCCGGACAATGGCAACCTGGACAAAGCGCGCCGTCTGCTGTGGCCGATCAAGCAGAAATACGGCAACCAGATTTCCTGGGCTGACCTTTATATTCTGGCGGGCAACTGCGCGATTGAATCCATGGGTGGAACGACCTTTGGCTTCTCGGGTGGCCGCGAAGACATCTGGGCACCCGAAGAAGACATCTATTGGGGTGCCGAGACCGAATGGCTGGCCCCAACCGAGAACCCGCACAGCCGCTATTCGGGTGAGCGTGATCTGGAAAACCCGTTGGCCGCCGTTCAGATGGGTCTGATCTATGTGAACCCCGAAGGTCCCGATGGTGAGCCGAACGTTCTGGCCTCGGGCCGCGACATCCGTGACACCTTTGGTCGGATGGCAATGAACGACGAGGAAACCGTCGCTCTGGTCGCGGGTGGCCACACTTTTGGCAAGGCGCATGGTGCGGGCGACCCCAACCTGGTCGGCCCCGAACCCGAAGCCGCCCCGATCGAGGATATGGGCTTTGGCTGGATCAACGACTTCGGAACCGGCAAGGGTGACGACACGACCACCTCGGGCATTGAAGGCGCGTGGACCGCGAACCCGATCAAGTGGGACAATGGCTATTTCGATCTGTTGTTCGGCTATGATTGGAACCTGACCAAAAGTCCCTCGGGCGCTTGGATCTGGGAACCGGTCGGCGTGAAAGTCGAAGACATGGCGCCGGCGGCGCATGATCCGTCCAAGAAGGTCAAGACCATGATGACCACCGCCGACATGGCGATGCGCATGGATCCGATCTACGGCCCGATCTCGAAACGCTTCCACGAAAACCCGGAAGAGTTCGCCGACGCCTTCGCTCGCGCCTGGTTCAAACTGACCCACCGCGACATGGGTCCACGTGCGCGTTATCTGGGAGCAGAAGCTCCGAGCGAAGAGCTCATATGGCAAGACAATGTCCCTGCCGTCGATCATGCGCTTATTGACGACGCCGATGTGGCCGATCTCAAAGCAAAGATACTCGCAACCGGGTTGTCGGTTTCGGATCTGGTGTCGACCGCGTGGGCTTCGGCTTCAACCTTCCGCGGATCGGACATGCGTGGCGGTGCCAACGGTGCGCGTATTCGCCTGGCCCCGCAGAAAGATTGGGAGGTCAACGAGCCGCTGAAACTGTCTAACGCGCTGGGTGCGCTGGAAGGGGTTCAGGCTGCGTTCAATGATGGACAGTCTGGTGGCAAGAAAGTTTCCTTGGCAGATATTATTGTCCTAGGTGGCGCTGCAGCCATCGAACAGGCAGCCAAAGCCGCAGGCCATGACGTTGACGTGCCCTTTACCCCGGGCCGCACCGATGCCGCGCAAGAGCAGACGGATGTGGACAGCTTTGCAGTGATGGAACCCATCGCCGATGGTTTCCGCAACTACCTGCACAAGGAATACTCGATTCCGGCCGAGGCTCTGCTGGTGGACAAGGCGCAATTGCTGACACTGTCCGCGCCTGAGATGACGGCACTTGTCGGTGGGATGCGGGTGCTGGGCGCAAACTTCGGTGGTACCTCTCATGGAGTGCTCACCGACCGGGTTGGTACGCTCAGCACTGATTTCTTTGTGAATCTTTTGGATATGGGTACCGAGTGGAAGCCGTCAGGTGATGGCGTCTACGAGGGTCGTGATCGGGCGAGCGGCGAAGTGAAGTGGACAGGTACCCGCGCGGATCTGGTTTTTGGGTCGAACTCGCAGTTGCGGGCGCTGGCCGAGGTCTATGGTCAGGACGATGCGGGCGGTAAATTTGTCTGTGACTTCGTTTCGGCCTGGAACAAGGTGATGAACGCGGATCGATATGATTTGAACTAACCCTGTGACAACCGCGGTGAATTGCGCCGCCCGAGGAGACTCGGGCGGCGTTTTCATTCGCCCGAGTTTAGGTTGCCTACCGAGCATTGGGTATGATTCCGCTGAAAGGTCGTCCACTTCGTTGCTGTGAGTTTCTTTTTAGCAGGTTTGTGGGGTAAATTATGAAGCTAACATATTGTTTTCATTAAGATGGAGAAGAAACCGAGCGGAAATGTGAAGTTTTTTCAAAATGGGGGTTGCAGGTCTTAGACCTAATCCGTAAATACCCCTTCACCGGCGCTGCTGAGGCGGTTGCTGGGACGCTGGGAACGGCGGAGACGGGCCGGAGAGACGGTTGAGACGCATCGGAGAGACGGT
>NZ_JBQFWR010000023.1:0-41423 GCF_056540425.1 Ruegeria sp. AN6 | reverse complement strand
CTCGTCCACGTGCCACTTCCATTTGGAGTAAGCTCTCAATTGCTGAACACGCTTTCTTCGGATCTCTGACGCAAACATTGGGCCAAACCTGATCCACCGATACCGGACAGTTTCGTGGCTCACGTCGATGCCTCGCTCGTGTAACAAATCTTCGACATTTCGAAGCGAGAGTGGGAAACGGATGTAAAGCATCACCGCAAGACGGATGATCTCGGGACTGGTTTTGAAGTACTTAAAAGAGGCAAGATTGGTTATGGGCAAAAGCCACGCAACCACCCTGCCCGCCTCAAGCCAAGTTCTTCTGACAATACCTGCGGGACATTGCCGACAATAAGACAAAACTAAAACTCTGGTTTACGATAGGATAAACCGTTGCTTAGACGGCCAGTTTTTGATTTCAACCTCGTTCAAGCGCTCTTGTTTTTTTGCGCAACCAACTTATTCTTCAGGGATACTTGAACCGAAGAACTCGAACTTTCGAGTGCTACCCACTGTGATCGGTTTCTCGTTGGCAAAAAGACTGCTATCAAATGAGAACGAATTATCGGTTCCGATCATCTGAATGTGAGAATAAATGCGCTTAGCTCTTTTCATTCTCTTTCCGATTATGTTTATCGGGTTGCTTGTTTTTCTGATCTTTGGCTTGAAACCGCCCAACAGTATTAAGCTGGCCGCTGGCATAAGCGGCGGCGGATATTGGCAAGTTGGACAACTCTACAAAGCAGAACTTGCACGTGACGGCATTCAGGTAATTTTAGTTGAAACTGAGGGGTCCGTTGAGAACATTCAGAAACTTGTTTCTGGCGAAGTGGATGCCGCATTTGTTCAGGGTGGCCTGGAATTACCTCAGGACGAAAACTTACAGTCTTTGGGCGCCATTTTTCTTGAACCCATGGTGGTGTTCCGCGGAAAGTCTAGTCCAGTCGGGGCCAATGCAGGAGAATGGGGAGACATTCGCTTAGCTGCAGGAACCAAGGCGTCCGGTACTCGCGCCGCCGCTTTAGCACTAATTGAGGCCGCCGAGTTGCAAAATGTCGGCATAAACCTCGTCGATGTCGGGGGCAATGATGCGATAAAGGCGTTATATGCCAACGAAGCGGATGCGGCGTTGTTTGTCGCTCCACTCGATGCACCTTACCTTATGGATGCAATTTTTGATCCAGAAATCATTTTCGTCCCTATGGCTTTGGTCGATGCCCTTGCATTGAAACTTTCCGGAGCGAATTCGGTAACTGTACCGGCAGGATCAATCACACTTGACCCTCCGAGACCACCAGAGGACGTCAAGATCTTAGCATTGCGAGCTTCACTTATCGCCGCATCCGATCTGCACCCTGCAGTAACCGATAGGTTAGTGAATGCAGCAAAGAACATTCATAGCCAACCTAATATTTTGCAAAGTGCGCGCGAGTATCCGAACACGGCTTCACCTCCTGTACCACTGAACAAAATTGCCACAGAACTCATAAACTCTGGGCCAAACTTTTTGCATGGCGTCTTGCCATATTGGATCGCAGCGCAGTTTGGCAGCGTACTGTTATTGCTGTTGCCTTTGTTGTTCTTAGTACCGTTTTTGCGGATAGTCCCGTCCAGTTACGTGTGGTTTCAAAAGCGCCGGGTCTGGCGTTTTTATCAGCGTATCATGGCGCTTGAGGAGGAACTCAGCAAGGCACAGACCTCAACTGAGGTTGAAGAAGTCGCCAAAAATATCGAAAACGTGGACACCGCCCTTGCAAATCTGAATCTGCCGCTCGCATACCGCCGGGGGGCATATGATGCACGTTTGCACATAGACCTAATTCGACAGGAGATTGCGCGTCGTCAAACTGCAAAAAGTTGATGAAACCTCAACGTTCGCAAGCAAACCACGCTAAAATACCTTTTTAATTTGAGACTTCGATACAGGTGTGTGCTTTAGTTATTGCGTGTACGCCGCTTTGGGGTCGCAGCCATCGTTCGCAGAGATTTATTTAGCGGCGGCTGTGCTGAACGAATAGAGTTCAGATTATGCGTCATAGTTACTTGTATTGAGCGTTGTTAGGTTTGAACAAAATATGAGGTTAGGAAATGATCCGTTTAGCATCTATTCTGACTATCGCGCTTGCGGCTGGTGCGCACGCTGAGGACGTCCCAAGCACTCAACCTGGCGACAGAGAGTATTCCCCTTACCCACAGCAAGACTTCCCTAATCAGGTCTTTTTCGGTGACACCCATTTGCATACATCGTACTCTGCTGATGCCGGCATGATCGGGAATGTACTTGGCCCTGATGAAGCTTACAGGTTTGCCAAAGGCGAAGTCGTTACATCCAGCACCGGTGTCGAAGCGAGGTTGCGCCGACCATTGGATTTTCTGGTTATCGCCGATCACGCCGAGAACCTTGGTCTCGCGCCGTTGCTCTCAGCCAAAGATGCCACGCTGCTCTCCACGGCGTTTGGCCAGCAACTGAACGCAGCTGTCGAGGCCGGTGATCCCGTTGGCGCATGGTCGATTTGGAGCCAAGCCAAGTCCACTGGCACAGACCCATTGGCGGATTATCAGGAGATTTACCAAACGGCGTGGAGCAACATTACCTCTGCCGCTGAGGCTCACAATCAACCGGGTTTGTTTACTGCGCTTATCGGGTTCGAGTGGACCTCAAACCCACAGCGGAACAATCTGCACAGGAATGTCATATTCAACGGTGACAAAGAGGGCGCTGACAAGATCATCCCGTTCTCGAACTTTGATAGCTTTGACCCCGAAGACCTTTGGGCATGGATGGAACAAGCCGAAGAGACAACAGGCCAAAAGCTGCTCGCGATCCCGCACAATGGCAATTTGTCCAACGGGTTGATGTTCGACGAAGTGCGCTTGTCCGGCGAAGCGTTCGACGTTGAGTATTTCAAACAGCGTGCCAAGTGGGAACCGATCTACGAAATCACGCAAATGAAAGGTGACGGCGAAGCACATCCCATGCTGTCACCAGACGATGAATTTGCTGACTTCGAAACGTGGGACAGAGGACAACTTGGACCAGAGCCCAAGACACCGGAGATGCTTCCACGCGAGTATGCGCGGGCAGCATTGCGGCGGGGGCTTGAATACGAGGCGGAAACAGGGACAAACCCTTTCAAATTTGGCGTGATCGGTTCAACCGATGCTCATACATCGCTGTCCACGGTTGGCGAGGACAATTTCTTCGGGAAAGTCGCGGCTGTTGAACCTACTGCTGACCCGATCCGATTTGAAGAAGTCGTCGGCGGCATTGGTGGTGACGAGAGTGTTGCCCAATATGCATGGCAGACTTCGGCGTCGGGTTTGGCGGCCGTTTGGGCAAGGGAAAACACACGCGAGGCCATTTGGGATGCTTTTGCTCGGAAGGAGGTTTATGCGACCACGGGGCCGCACATGCGTATTCGCGTTTTTGCCGGATTTGAATTCGACGAAACAGACCTGCCACGTGCGGATTTTGCCGCGTATGGATATGAAAATGGCGTCCCGATGGGGGCGGATTTGCCAGCGGACAAAGACGGTCGATCTCCGCGCCTACTCATCCGTGCGCTCCGCGACCCCGATGGGGCCAACCTCGACCGTATTCAGATTGTCAAAGGCTGGCTGAACAGTGACGGCACAACTTCGGAACGTGTTTATGATGTTGCTTGTGGCGGGCGTGAACTTGTAAACGCGGCGTGTGACGGCCCGGTTGGCAATACGGTGGATGTAGAAAACGCGTATTGGACAAATGACATCGGCCAGGCAATTCTCGCCGGATATTGGAAAGACCCGAACTTCGACCCGACGCAAAGCGCGTTTTACTATGTCAGAGTGCTGGCAATACCAACGCCGCGTTGGACGACATACGATGCAAAGGTGTTCGGAACGGAGATCCCAGACGAAGCGCCGCGCTCGATACAGGAGCGGGCCTACACATCACCAATTTGGTACACACCTCAGGGATGAGTGATATTAGGTTAAGACTAAGTATCACTTAGTCTGCTCTGGGCTCGGTGCAGACATTCATTGCAATCTGCTAAACGTCTGACACCTCTCCAGAGATACTTAGGCGGCGACACAGCACAACAGCACGAGCCTAACTCTTGTCGTTATTGACAGACCGTTTTGGGCTCGAAGCGGTCATCCGGCGCTTTCTGTCGGGCTTGCAACTTGTCCTGAAAGGTGTTGTCAGGCGAATTCGAACCAGTCTCAGCTAGGCCAGTAGAGCTGTCCTTTATTCAGCACAAAGACCGCGCCACTCGGCGAGAGCGGCGGCGCGGGTCAGCTTGAAGGTGTCTCGGCTGGCTAGCGATCTTTCCTAGTTGAAGTGGTTGTAGACAGAGGAGTGGACGAAAGCGAACTTCTGCCGATTTCGCATGCGCTTGAAACGCTGCATCGCGCGTTCTCTTCGTCGGAAAGGCAGGTGCGAGTTCTCGACGCGGTTGTTGAGCCACCTGCCCGTCTGCTGTTTTTCGGTAGCACCAAGCTCTGTGAGAGCGGCCCGGTACGATGCGAAGCGGTCCGTGACGACGTTTACCGCTTTACCGTGTCGCTTCATCAACTTCCTGAGGAATCTCAGTGCTGCAGCTTTGTTTCGACGTTTGGTGACAACTGCTTCCAACACTTCGCCCTCATGATCCACGGCCCGCCAAAGATAATGCCGCTTGCCAATTACCTTCACAAAAACCTCATCCACTTACCACTTCCGTTTGGAGAATATGCGCAGCTGCTGAACACGCTTACGTCTGATCTCAGCAGCAAACATCGGGCCAAACCTATTCCACCGATACCGGACAGTTTCGTGGCTCACGTCGATGCCTCGCTCGTGCAACAAGTCTTCGACATTCCGAAGCGAGAGCGGGAAACGAATGTACAGCATCACTGCAAGGCGGATGATCTCGGAACTGGTTTTGAAGTACTTGAAAGAGGCAGGATTGGTCATGGGCAAAAGCTACGCGACACCCCTACCCCGCTCAAGCAAAGTTCTTCTGACAAGACCCGCGCGCGCAACATTCGGACAGAAAAAACGGTCAAGGACCTTGATCTTGCGCAAGCATGCATCCTCAGCATCAGCCAGACAGAACGCAGCGGCTGAACGAACAGAAACGGGAAACGTCGTCCACCAAACTTGCCGCGTCGCGCCGGAGTGAACACCAATCTCAGTAGTCTTGATCGGAACCCCAGGTCAGCTTAGCGTTCATTCTGAATGAGCCCGAGCCGCTTAGCTTTAGCACACTGGAGCAAAACCGTATGAAATGGCCTTATCTGGCTCTGATTTACGTTTTGCTGATCTTGGCTCCTTTGGGTTTTTCTTGGTCTCTGGGATGGCCACCACGATCATTTCATCAAGAGCTCGCGTCCGGGCTTGGGATGCTTGCTTTTTCAATAATCTTAGTCGAGTACCTGCTGTCTGGACGGTTCAGGTTCATCTCTTCCGGTCTGGGTATGGATGTAACCATGCGAGTGCATCAGTTGATGGCGCGTACAGCACTCGGCTTTGCGCTGATACACCCGCTGCTATATCAGGGCACGCCTTCGGGCGGGCGCCGCCCGTGGGATGAAACAAACCAACTTACGATTTCGACCGAATTTTCTGTGCTGGTATCGGGCATCGGCGCATATTTATTGCTGTTCATTTTAGTCGCCTCGGCAATTGCCCGCAAATCCCTTGATTACAAATACGAAACATGGCGCCTCTTACACGGGCTGGGAGCCTTGGTGATCGCATGCCTGCTGTTGCATCACACGGTCTATGCTGGGCGCTACGGTGGGCATCCGCTATTGACGTATCTCTGGCTTGCCCTGACCAGTATTGCAGTAGGAACTTTACTGTATGTCTATCTCGTTCGCCCATTGCGTCAGAGGAAAAGGCCGTGGCGCGTCACTTCTGTGTCTCGACTAACACCGAAGCAATGGGAGTTGCGTCTCAAGCCTGATGGTCACAACGGACTAAACTTCGAAGCAGGGCAGTTTGCCTGGCTAAACGTCGGCCACAGTGCTTTTTCGCTGCATGAGAACCCATTCTCGATTAGTTCAGCACCCGCCGAAGGCCCCGAAGTTTCATTCGTGATAAAGGAGCTTGGGGATTTCACATGCGGTCTGGGACAGATCGCTCCGCAAACCACAGTCTATCTGGATGCCCCACACGGGAACCTGTCGATCAGCCACCGCACTGAGACAGGCATTGTTCTGATCGCAGGTGGTGTCGGGATCGCGCCCATGTCGAGCATTATGCGTCAAGTTCGACTGAGTGGAACACAACACGATCTCAAGCTTATCTATGGCAACCGGGTGGAGGAGCAGATTGCTTTTCGCCAGGAGTTGTCCAAAGAAGAAACAGTATTTGTTCTATCCGAGCCGCCAGAGGATTGGTCCGGAGAGACAGGCTTGATCGACGGTCATCTGTTGGACCGCAATTTGTCTTCTGAACAATTTGAAAGCTGGCTTTTTGTTCTCTGCGGCCCCCCTGCCATGATGGACACGGTCGAAGATCATCTGATTGAGCGAGGCACCGCGTCACACCGGATTTTGTCTGAAAGGTTTGACTATGATTAGACTGATCAGAAACCTGCCCGCACGCAAGCAAGTGAAATTCGCAGTGTGGTTCATCGTTATTACAATCTTCGTCGCTGTCTTGGCCTTTTGCTTAAGGTAACAAGCTAGACCACCAGGGGTTGGCTAGCTTCAAGGCTGCCGGCCGAAAAGGCAGGTTTTCTTGGAGATGGATGCCGTCACGAACTTCCTTAAAAACATGCTCCGCGTGGACAGCATGAGAATACCGCAACGATCCAGATATGCCCCTATGAAACGCCTTTGATGGAGATCAAGGGCAACGCAGGTCACCTATTCATAATAAGCAATCTATTCAGACCGATTTATGGGAGGATCGGAATGACCGTACTCATCGCCTTCGCCACGGTCGAAGGCCAAACAGCAAAGGTTGCGCGCTTCATCACCGATCTCGCAAAGAATGCCGGCTTCAACACAAAGCTGATCAATACCGATGAAATGCCCAGCCACGTTTCGCTTGACGATGCGCTCAAGGTTGTTCTTCTGGCCCCTGTCCACGAGCGTAGGCACCCCAATTCATTTGAGACATTTATCGCCTCAAATAGAGATGCCTTAATGAAGCGAAAGTCTCTCGTGCTTTCCGTCGGTTTAAAAGCTGCTTTTGCGTCAGGTCGAGAAGAAGCACGCGACTATCTTGACGAAATGCTTCTTCGAACAGGTTTTGAACCAAATGCGACGGCTTTGATCGCAGGCGCGGTGAGGCCCGAAAACTACGGGTATTTTGAGAGGGAGATCCTTAAGCACGTCGTCTTGCTCGGTCGAAAAATCGATCCACGAGAAGGAGCAAGGGAGTTTACTGATTGGGATGAGCTAAAGTCAATTGTGATAGATTTCCTTGGCGAAAACGGTCGGGCGAACACGCTTCAACCTCAAGCAAACTCTTAAAAAAAATAGTTTCTCAAGTATTTACCGATGAATTTTAATAGCTTTGGCTCCCAGAAAGTCACAGTCGTCAGCTCACTTCATCGGTGGCCGAAAAGCACTGGTAAACTTGTCTGCTCCAACATTGCTTGCGTCGTGCCCCCAAAAACTGACTCTCGCAAATGGGAATGCCCATAAGCGCCCATAACAACGAGATCAGCCCCCGCTTCGCTTGCTCGTTCTTGAATGCAGTCTGCAATTGAATTTCCCCCGCACTGGAACTGCGACACGGTCACGTCGCAACCGTGATGGCCGAGCCATTCAGCTAGGTCAGTTCCGGGCACGCTACCTTCTAAGTCCTCAGGCGTCGGTAAATCAAAACACCCAATCACAACTTCATTGGCCGCCAGAAGAATGGGTAAGGCTAAATGCGTCGCCCTAGACGCAGGCAAGCTGTCATTCCATGCCAAAAAAATGCAGTCGCGTTGGGCAAACGGATCTCCATTGATCATCAGAGCGACAGGCGAATGAAACAATACTCCGCACGCGATCTTGTGAAATAAATCGGGATCTCTTCGCAATCCAGCGTCTAGAAAGGCGATATCGGAGCATTTGGCTTGTTCTGCTACAAGTTGCTGTAACTCTGCTCCAAGCCCCGTAAAGGCAACTACATTTGCCGATACGCCCCGCCCAACCAGAAGCGCTTCAACTCTAGCGGCGCGAGACTTCAAGGCGGCATTTTTCGCGTGAAGAACGTCCAACTAGTTTGCGGGCAGACCCGCCTCAACGAACTTGTTTGATCCATACTTCGCCGCCATGTGGTCCTGAGATGCCGGCCGATCTTCTTCTACGCAAACCAAGATGTCCCGTTAGCCTAGAAATAATCTTTTCACAAAACGCTTATTCCACTTTGACTATACTCTTTTTAAGCCCTCCACCACGGCTTCAGTAATCTTCACAAGCGACAAGTAAAAAGGATCGGACCCGCTATGGCTATGGACCTTTTTCGAGAAAACTCTGTACCATGGCAATATCTCACTGGAAGCAAATTGTGCGGCGTCTATTGCGGCTTGATGCCCTTCCAAACAAATCGCTAGATACTCGAGCATTATTGCCAAGTGATCGGCCGGTTCAGAGTAGCTATTGGCAACTTCTTTTCCGGCTTGCTTCAGAAGTGACAGCATTCTGTAATGTGGGGTGGACATGAGTGTCCCGTTTCCTTGCCAGGCGGAGGCATATAGTGGCGCCGCTTCCCTTCCACCTGCCAGAAACACACTTCCGTAACTGATTGCGAGCCTTCTTTGCGTTTCCTGAGCATTGGACCACGTTTTCATTTCCTGGATCAGTTGATCTGTTCCAGCAGCACCACGCAAAAGCTCGTCTGCGACTCCGTTGTAGCATGCCGCAATTGTTGCCAAGCCAAGTTCACGCGCGAATGCATTCGATAGAAAGCGTATCAGTTCCGGGGAAACTTCTTTCATACACTAGTCGGCCCGCCAAAAGCCGTTACTTGCGGAACTTCTCCTTCAAACTTCTCCATCTCAACTATACAGGTATTGGCTGAAGTAGCTTGAGAAAGTTTTGAGGCCCCCACATCCAAAGTGACGGTGTTTGGATCACCATAAGTGTCTAAAGCGTTTGGCGATGCATCGACTGGACCGTACCAAGCACCTTCATGAATGCGAATTACTCCTCTCGGATAATCTTCACTCAGAACTGCACCCGCCAAAAGTTGACCGCGATCATTAAAAACACGGACGATATCCCCGTCTTCTATACCTCGTTCGGCCGCGTCTTCCGGGTTGACGTATACAGGCTCTCGATCCTTAACCGCGTACGTCGCGCGGTATGGATCGCTCTCGCACATTTGAGAATGAAGTCGCTGATCAGGGTGACAGGATTGTAGCCACAGCGGAAACTTCTCTGACCCCGGCCCCCCATGAGAACGTTCGATTTTTTCCATCCACTTAGGATGCTCTCCGCAATCATCGTACCCATAGTTGCCGATAGTACGGCTGGAGATTTCAATAAAACCTGAAGGCGTTCCAAGAGCGTTTATTTCCGGGTCGTCGCGGAAATCGGCGTGCCTGACCCAGGGTTCACCCCTCCCAAACCGAACGATGCCTTTTTCCCAAAACTCGTCGAAGGACGGCATCTCATAGCTTCCCTCGTTTGCGCTGCGGGTCGTTTCATAAAGGCTTTTAACCCATTCCATTTCATCCCAACCGCGTGTGTATTCTTCTTCGCGATCGAAGCGTTTGCAGAATAGCGAGAATATCTCAAAATCGGTTTTGGAGTGGAACAACGGATCGACCAGTTTCTTCATCGCGATCACACCGGAGCGTGAATAGGAACCGTAGCTATCGATATCATTTCGCTCAAACTGAGTGCACGCGGGCAGTACCAAATCTGCGTGTCTGCATGTGGCAGTCCACGCATAGTCTATTGCGACAATGGTCTCCAGTTTTTGGATGGCCACACGCATTTTGTTGTGGTCCTGATGATGATGAAAGGGATTGCAACCAGTGAAGATTGCCATACGGATGTCCGGATAAGTAACCGTATGACCGTTGTGTTCGACTGTCCCACCGGGGTTCATCAGGCAATCAATCCATCTGGCGACGGGGATCGTACTGCTTGCTCCCATGAAGTTGTCGTCCGTTCGCACAGGATCGACACCAATATCCAAGTTAAGGGGAAACGCCCCAGGCATGCTGGCGCCGGAAGGTGCTACACCGATACCGCTATAATGGTGAGAGTAGCTAATACCACCACCTGGCAGCCCGATTTGCCCCAGCATAGCCGCTATGATCGCTCCCATCCAATACGGCTGTTCGCCATGCTGTTGCCGCTGGACAGACCAACCGAAGATCAATTGAGTTCGGTCTGAAGCAAGAAGACGAGCGAACTCCTTAATCGTATCAACAGGCACGCCACAAATTGGTGCAGCCCATTCGGGCGTTTTTTCAACTCCGTCTTCAGCTTTACCCATGACGTAGGCGATGAAAGGTTCATAACCGAGCGTGTAGACACTCAGGAACTCTTGGTCGTGCAGGCCTTCGGTGTGAAGTGTGTGTGCCAACGCTAACATGAAAGGTACATCCGTCATCGGATTGATATAGAGCTGCTCCGCTCCGATGTGTTTTTGCGTTTTTGTGCGCACTGGATCCACGCTGATGGACCGGATTTCTCCAGAAGCGATCTTGTCCCGCAACTGATCAAAATACTCAAAAGGTTCGTGTGTTTCGCACGTCCAGCCGACTTGCAGGTTTTTCAGCGGGTCATTTGCCCAGAATATGATGGTCTTGGCGTTGTCCAAGATCAGTGGCCAACTAGTTCCCTGAGAGTACACTTCAGTGGAGCCCAGCACATATGGAAGAATAGTTTGACCAGCGCCAGTTGAATAGTCACCCGCTTTTTTCACATATCCGCCATACATGGATACGGCCCGGTTCATGTGATTGATGCACGAGTGGAATTGACCCGTCTGCCGCCACCCGGTCGCACCGGCATAGAGACCCGAAGGCCCGTGTGAAACCTGAACTCGCTCAATCTCTTCAAAGAACAAATCCAAAGCCTCGTCCCAGGTTAGACGAACGAACCGGTTGTCGCCCCTAGACGTCCGATCAGCATCCTTGCGTTTATCGAGCCATTCTGCACGAGCCATGGGATAGCGGACGCGGGACGGTGAATAGATCAGGCCCTGGATGCCGTTCACCATGTCTGTCGGATGCGGATCGTCGGCGAGAGGGCGGACTTCGGCAACTTGTCCGCCTTTTACCAGAGCTTCAATAGCGCCCCAGTGAGAACCTGATGTTTTCCAAACGCCCGCAGAGGTTAGTTGCTCAGCTCGAGCAGCGGCTGGCTGGAGCAAGCTGGGGCCTAATAGAGCAGATAATCCTGCTGCCCCGGTGCCTTTAAGAAAATCACGGCGCGTGGACATTGGTTTCTCCTCAATGAGAGCCGCCATAATCAGCGGAATGTTTTTGCAAATAGGTCAGCACTAAATTGGCCTGAGCTTCATCCATGTTGGTAAAGCCGACCATACCGTTGAACTGTGCTGGCCAGGAATTGGTGCCAAAGTGATCTGGGTCCGGTTGTGCGTGGCAAGTCGAGCAATTTGAAGCATAGCTTTCCTCTGCCACAGTCCAAAGCTCATCTATCTCGTCCACGTATCCCTGTTTGTCTGACCAGAGGGTCACTGTAACAGGGGCCCAATCGAGCCCTGTCGCCTCATCCGTTTGGGGCGCAGAAGCCTCAACCAACTGTGCGTCTTGCGCGGTGTCCTTGGACAGAACCGCAACCCGAATATTGTGCCCAAACTCGTCAAATATGACGCGGCCAAACCCTTTATCTTTTCGCCACGCTTTCAGTGCAAACTGAATACGGTCGCCGCTTTCATCCAGAATTTCGACGGCGGCACCGAGGGTTAGGTTGCCTACTGGTTCCGTCGACTCTGCGCTGTCGTAAACGGGAATATCCCGAATAGCGAAGTAGTCTTCACCGACGGATACACTTCCAGAATTTGCCTTGTTTTCCAATTTGGCCATGGCCGGGCTTCCGACCGCAACGTTGTCTGGCAAGTGATGGGCTATGCCTTTGTGACACTCGATGCAGCCGGTATTTAGTGCTGCTGCAGGTTCCATGTAAAACCGCGCTTCGGCCGACATAGCGTCCCAATCCATGCTGTCATAATCATGACAATTGCGGCATTCGAGAGAGTTGTTTGCCTCCAGTCGAGCCCATTCGTGTTTTGCCAATTCTGCACGGCGCTCTTCAAACTTTTCACGGGTGTTTATGGTTCCAAATACAGCTGCCCAGACCTCCTTCGAGGCTTGCATTTTTCTGGCAACCTTATTGGTCCACTCGTGTGGCACATGACAATCCGGACATGTTGCACGCACACCCGTACGGTTCTCCCAGTGGACAGTGGACTGAAGTTCCACGTAGACATTATCGCGCATTGCATGGCAGGAAACGCAGAATTGCTCTGTGTTGGTAAGCTCCATCGCGGTATTGAAACCGCCCCAGAAAATTATCCCTGTAATGAAGCCGCCGAGGCTGATTACACCAAGACTAATCGTCGTAGCTGGGCGCGAAACCGTACTCCAAAATGATGACAATGTGGACTTCAGAGACATGAGAAAGTGCTCCTCGGTTCATGTTCTGGGCTTATAGAGATCCAGTTGGTGGGCCGTAGATCATTTGCAGAATCCAAACGGTAAAACCGTAAGCTCCTACTCCCAGGACTGTAATGCCTGGCAATAATATCAAAGTAATAAACAAGAAGGACAGCCATTCGCGTCTGGCTGCGCCTCTCGAGCTGCTGACGGATTGGTCTGACATAGCTATCTCGCTCAGCTAAGAAAAATTCAATTATGGAAATATTAGTATCATAGATAAACTTGCCTGAAGCAAACGGCGCGTCGGAATGTCGCACAAAGAGGCCGACTTAACTTGCTGACTTTGAATATTAACCTTTAAAAAAGTCGGCTCCGGGCTCGGTGCAGACCTTCGCTGCAATTAGCCCTAACGGCAGCTTTGCGCTTCATCGCAGACGTTCGAGGTCGAAGATTTGATATCCAACCCCAGGTCGCTTGAAAGCGCTCTCGCGTTTCTAAAAAGCGTAGTTGGCATGTAACTCACATGTCAGGTCTTTTGTGAAGAGCTAGAAGCGTTTGTACAAGACTCTTCTTCGGGATCAGCTCCCGAAAGCCTCTCACCACCACTAGCGAGTTCTTCGTTCGTTGCGGCATAGTCGGGTTACCCAATTGGTGGATAGGAGAGCTGATCTTCCATTTTAGCTTCGTCCGGACTGGAAAAGCTAGGGAAAGGCAGACGGTTACTTCGCCGCCACTTGTCAACTTCATCGCCGGCCTTGGTGCTTTTTTCAGTATCGAGCCCGGCATCGCGGCTTAGATAGAGTGTGCTAGAAGGAAAAGCGAAACTTGTACCGGAATCTTCCACGATGTCCTTTATGCGTAGCATCACATCCTCACGGACAGCATAAAAATCATTCCATTCCCGCGTGCTTGCGTAGATCCGTATATGGATGTCTAGCGAACTTGCGCCGTAGCCGTAGAACCGCACGCGGATCGTATCGTTGTCGATCCTTGGGTGCCCAAGGAACATTTCGCGGATCTTAGCTAGGACATAGCGCAGCTGGTCAGCGCCAGTCTCGTAGCGCAAGCCGATCACGTGATCGATCATCATTTGGTCACATTCGGCCCAGTTTATCAGCTCCATGTCAGCAAATTGAGCATTGGGGATTGTGATAAGTGTCCTATCTAGCGCACGAATCTGCGTCGAACGTACGCCGATCGTCTCGACTGTTCCGCTCCTATCACCGAAAGAGCAAAAATCACCAACACGGATTGGCCGGTCTATGTAAAGAATGAAACCACCAATCAGGTTCTCAAGTGTCGGACGGACTGCAAACGCGACCGCGATTCCTCCGATGCCCAAACCGGCCATGACACTTAGTACAGGAAGCCCGAGAGCGTCAGCTCCGAAAGCGAGGACGATGATCGCAGCGACTGCTCCAATAACTCGACCGATCAGTCGAAGCATGTTTCTGTCTATGCTTTCTTGTTCGCTATTCACACGCTGCATGAATCCTTGCATCGCAGCGATAACTAAAAGCCAGATGATGTATGCTAGCGCAACGTAGGTGACAAAGGTTTGAACTAAACTAACAAGCGAGGATAGGCGCCCGACTACCAACAATTGGTTCTCAAAAAATCGAGCTAGAGAACTGGCCGCGATTATCACTACGACTGGAGATAGAGTTTGCAGCAGGGTATCGGAGAGCACACTTTTGGTGGAATAATTACGTGTCACCTTATGCCAGAGTATCAGTGCGGATGAGACTAACAGTATTGCAACCAGACCGATCAATACCTTCCAATATGGTGTATCTAAAATACTCTTAGTAAGTGCTGAAGGGACGTTTCTCTGCAACCAACCAGGTATCATCGGTCCCGTGCCCTGCAATAATTCCCCGCGCCAGTCGTTTATGCGGACTTCTGGCTTTGTTGGAAAATGAAATACTGAGCTGTGGATCCGAGGCGCAACCTGCACCGTGTCCGGACTAAATAGAAACTCGAGTTCACGCGGCCCATCGATCATTTGAACAATTTTCAAAGGAGTGCCCGGAATTCGATAGATCCCTCGACCGTTGCTGTCAAAGGAATCAACACCAGGCACATCCGATAACTCCGGCAGCGGCACTCGAGCAACAATGTTCAATAGATAACTGACTGTCTCGATACTGGTAATTTGCTGTGCTGCGGGCGGAACTTTGGAAAGGTCGATTAACGAGGACAGGTCGCTTACCAATTCCCTAACACGTTTTCCGTTCGCTCGATTTCGTTGATTTCGATAGATTTCGACTGCTTCCTCGAGAGAAGTTCGCAGCGTTAGTAGCTTTCTGAGTGTGGCGCGTGGGCTCTCGTTGTTAAGAGCCGCCAGACTCAACGCTGCTGATTCATCTAACTGCTCCTGAGCAATCACTCTAGAATTTGGGATAAATGCCAAAACTACCAACAGCGCAATCAGCATAAGCCAAAAGCGTCTTACATGCATTGTTGCGCTTATGTAGCTCCTAATAACAGTCCCCTTTCTTATACCCTGAGGTAAGCTGGTCTTTTATCACTGTATAGCGCAATATCTCAGATCCGACGCAAAGGTAGTTCGGATCGGCCTTGGGTCCATCAGGACAGTTGAAAGGGTAACTGTTGTACAAGTGGGAAGCTGTCTTAACTCAGCTAGAAAAGCTGAACTAGATCGGTACTAGGTTCTTTCTGACTTTTAATCACAGCCAGAAGTCAGTGACTTTGAATATCCAAGACGCTGATGATCTGGCCAAGTTGCATGGTCTTCTGAAGAACTCGTACATCTTCGTCGAGAATCTCCGGGACGAGGCGTTGGCTAAAATCGGTCTGGCGCCCGAATTCTTAGCGGTTACGAACTTAGTTATTTGAAATGCGGTATTGGACTCGTTGCAGTAATTCGCTGCGGGATGCGTGAAAGCTACGCAACACCCCTGCCCACCTCAAGACAAGTTCTTCTGACAAGACCAGCGCTAAGATAAGTTTTTCTGGCAAGTCTCTACCAGTTATTCATCTTTTTCATAAACTATAAATGGCGTTCTTTTAGCGACTTTGTCGTACAGAACTCGACCAGGATAGTTAAATTCTTGAGTTGTCCAGTAGGTTGTTGGAACACCGTGCTGCTTAGCGATCTGAAAAACAGATTCGATCAAAGCTCGTCCAACACCTTTTCCCCTAACCTGCGGATCAGCGAAAAGATCCATAAGATAACACGTATCCTCCACCGACCACATGAATCTATGGTAAAGGTAGTGCGCCAATCCGACCGGTTTCCCTTCTAACTCAGCGATGAGACAATTGTATTCACCTACATCTGTTGACAACAATCTGTTGAACGAAACCTCGTAGACTTCTTCTGAAACAGAGGTCTCGTAGAAATCCAAATATGCCGTCCATAAGCGGCGCCACTCTTCGTTGTCTTTCAATTCAAGCGGACGGATAATTAAGCCTTCCGGCATGGGTGATTTCTCCTGCGTTCCCTTGAGTGCGTACAACCGAGATCGCCCAGCGCAGTCAAATCGGCTGCTGCTCGACATCCAGACGATCATGTCTAAGTGGAATGTCCTCATCCACTGCTTCGTCCAATTCCTGGGCGTATCGATGACCTGAGTAAACCGCTGCTGCAATAATCGCCGGCGCGTCGCAATCTCCTATGCGACGAAGGCTGAACGGCAAATCCTCGGAACTCACCCGCCCCAGCAATCCCCTGTAGAGACCATCATTTGGCTTCCGAGCAGTAACCATCACTATGTTGGCAACCGGAACATTCACATTTGGACCGCAATAGACGCACTCCAACTCTGCGATTTCGCCATCAAATTGTTTAAGCGACTTTGACGGCAGGGTCTCGACTCCTAAGCGAAGCAAATGCGTTCGGATGCGCCAACGTTCGGACGTATTTCCTGCCCAGTCAGAAACACTGTCAGTCGGTGTGACCAGCGTGACGGCATGTCCATGCGTTCTGATTTTTTCAGCAATAACACTAGCCATGTAGTAGCCATCACCATCAAAAACGAGCGTTGGTCCATCGGGAACCTTCCCATCCATTATGTCATCGGGAGTAAAGACGCGACCTAAGGCAGACCCTTTTGCGACCGGGACGAAACGTTCTTCGTCAAAATACTCCTTTCGCCAAGTCGCGCCGGTCGCAATCGCTACGTGATCAGCCTCAACAGCCAAGACATCGTCAACTGTCAGCGGACTTTCACGGTAGATTTCAACGTTGGGCATCTCAATCAATTGCTGTTCGCGATAGTCTTTGACGCGAATGTACTCGCTCATGCCAGGCAGAGCGGCTTCGCGCGAGACCCTGCCACCCAACTCACGAGAAGCTTCCGCCAATAGGACGTCATACCCACGCACACCAAGCGCCCGTGCAGCTTCCAGTCCGGCGGCCCCGGCTCCGACGATCAGAACGCGCGCGTCTGAAGATTTCGTTCGGATGATTTCAGGGTGCCAACCTTTGCGCCACTCCTCCCCCATTGTTGGGTTCTGAGTGCATCGAATAGGTACTCCGATCGTGTCGCTGGCGTAACAGACATTGCATCCGATACACTCGCGGATCGCAGACAAGCGTCCTTCCTCGATCTTTTTTGGAAGGTAAGGATCAGCAACCGACGGGCGCGCTGCACCTATGAAATCAGTTACCCCCCGCCTGACTTGCGAGACCATTGTATCCGGTGACGTAAAGCGACCAACGGTTACCACGGGCTTATCCGTCACGGACTTGACCCAATGCATATAGGGTTCAAGAGCAGCTTCTTTTGTAAAACGGGAGACACCCATCTCGACCGAGTAATCTGCGATGTTGATATCCCACAAATCTGGTAAATCAGAGAGCATCTCAAACATCTCTCGTCGCTCACCATAGATCGGCTGGCCATCCTCGCCGATCTCTTCGTCAGCCGAGAACCGAACGGCCACGGCGCACCGGTCGCCAACGGCGTCCTTGGTTTCCTGAATCAATTCTCGGGTGAGACGCACCCTATTTTCTAAGTTGCCACCATATTCGTCACCGCGCGTGTTCACGCGCGGATGCAAAAAATTCGAGATCAGGTATCCGTGCGTTGCATAAACATAGACAACGTCAAATCCAGCGTCTCGTGCCCTCAAAGCGGCCTTTCGATGCCAACGGCGTAGATCCCGGATGTCCTGCTTGTCCATGGCGCGGGTCTGAAATGGATGCCCTTTTGTGTTTGGCCGGCTGTCCACATCCATGCTCGGCAACCGGGAGAACAAGTTGTTCGAGTTGGCGCCTCCGTACCATAGTTCAGCACCTGCAAGGCTGCCGTATTCGTGCACCGCGTCCGTCATCAGTGCGTGCGCCCGAACATCACTGTCATCCCAAAGCGACGCGTAGGGATGCGGAAGGTCGTCGGATGATGGGTGGATCGAGTTGTATTCCGTGCATATGACGCCCCACCCTCCTTGCGCCTTCACTTTACGCATAGCAGCAAGAGTACGTGGGTATTGCCAACCCATACCTGTACAGTGTGGCACCTGATAAAACCGGTTTGGCGCAGTAACTGGCCCGATTTGGACTGGTTCGAAAAGGATGTCGTAGCGAGAGTCCCTGCCCATTTATTTGTCCTTATTTAGCTGCGCCATGCGCCGGCTGATCTTGTCTGGAATTTCCGGTCTGAGAGCCATTCTGCTTCAATCACCGTTGTTGAACGCGGGCATTTGAAAGTGACCCGGGTAGACCTTGGCAAGAAAGGCGGCGATGTGATCCCGGGCGACAGAACGCTGAAAATTCTCGGGATAGGTCAAAAGTTCCAACCAGATTCCGTCGTAAAGAGCTTCCAAAATATTGGCGACTTGCCTTGGCGGCATGTCTTCATACCCACCGTCTTCAGCAATCTCTGAACACAGTCTCAGTGCTACGTCGTACCGCTCCTGATCGATGTCATTGATCAGACTGCGATAGACTTCGCGCCGTCCTGCCTCTCCAAAAAACGCAAACCAAACAGCTAGCTTTTTGGGCGTGCAAATCTGAGGGTGAAAGTGCGCATCGACGATCGCCAACAATTTTTCAGGCGCTGACAATCCTGCATTGTCAAAGGCTTCCAACCACTGTTCGTGGTGTTCCTTTGCTAGAAACAGCAACGTTTCTTCCAGCAAGTTCTGCTTACTTTTGAAGTGGAAGTTGACGATGCCCAATGACAAACCTGCAATCTCGGTCACTGTGGACATGGTCGTTCCACCAATCCCGTTTTCGGCAATCGAATCGATTGCCGCATCGATGAGTTGTTGTCTCCTCACCTCCTTGGACTCGGTACGACGCCGTCCCTCAGGGTTTGTTTTTTCGATTGGCGATTGTCTCACCAAAATGCATCCCATCTACTAAGCACTTCTTTTGTCTTGCCTGCCCCCAACAGCCGTTTTCACTCAGCGTGTGGACAATTGACATCTAAGCGATAGATGCCATTGATTGAACGATCATTCAATGGAAAAGAGAAAATGATGTGAAAACATCCGGACGTACGCAATCGTAGATCTAGAGTTCCGACCAAAAAGTGAAAACCGGATCGTGCACCAAAGAAATAACTCTACGATGCAAAGCCCCCAAAGGCTCAACGCGGCCTTCAATGGCGGCCCAAGCCGCCTCTGCCTGCGATTGATCCCTGAACTCTATAACAGCCATAAGCGTATGGTTGCGCAGCTCGTCGGTATCGTAACCACTTGCGGGAATGCGCCTGCACAAAGGCGTACTTTCGGCGGCAAGGTCCGTCTTGATCAAGTGTTCGACAAACGCGTTCCACACCTGCTCGAATGCATCGAGCTCGACGGTTGGTTTCAATTCGAATTGGTTCAAAAGTCTGGGCATTCGTCACATACTATCCGGCAAGTATCACGAGCCAAACCTACGTAGTTCCCCCCACAAGGCAAGCGCGAGGCCACTAGATGATCCGAAACGAAAACCCAGTCATTGCAAATAGCCTGTGGTCAGCAACAGCAGGCTATTCGTCAGAATGTCCAAAATTGGTTGGCGCACAGCACTCTGACGTGACCGTGATTGGCGCCGGGTTTACCGGGCTTTCGGCAGCACTTCACCTGGCCGAGAAAGGCGTCAAAGCTGTTGTCATCGATGCGCATCATCCGGGCTGGGGAGCTTCTGGACGTAATGGCGGTCAAATCAATGTAGGCCTAAAGGACGGGCCGACGGGCATCAAAACCAAATTTGGTGACATCTGGGGAACCAGAATGATCCGAATGGCCGGTGACGCCGCCGATCTTGTGTTTGACTTAATAACTCGGCACGGGATTGAGTGCGACGCAAATCGTCCTGGCTGGCTGCGCGCGGCGCATACTCAAAAAACACTCAGAGAACTGCACAAACTAGCCGAGGATTGGGACAACCACGGCGGCGGCATGATGCGGCTTGATCAAAGCGAAATGCAGCGACTGACCGGGACCGAAGCTTACCTTGGCGGCGTTCTGGATCGCCGCGGCGGAGTATTGCACCCGTTAAACTATGCACTTGGGCTGGCCGAAGCAGGTCGCCGCAATGGCGTGCAAATTTTCGGTGGAACGCCCGCCAAGCAGATTTTGTCAGAGGCCGGTCGCTTTCGGATTGAAACTCCCAAAGGAGCGGTTATCTCAGAAAAAGTGCTGATCTGTACGAACGCCTATTCTGGAGATCTGCATCCGCGCTTGGCTAAATCCGTTTTGCCCGTTCGCTCGGTCCAGGTCGCTACGGCGCCCCTGTCCGACAATGTCCGCCAGTCAATTCTGCCAGAAGGCAACGCTTTGTCAGACGCACGACGCCTGCTTCTGTACTTCAGGCAAGACGCGGAAGGTCGCTTTCTTATGGGAGGACGCGGTACCTACAACGACAAGTCCACTCTCAAACAAATTGAGCGGTTGAAACGCATTTCTGTTGAACTTTTCCCCCATTTATCTGGAGTTCAGTGGGAATACGAGTGGGGCGGCTTTGTTGCTTTGACCAAAGATCATTATCCACATCTGCATGAGCTCACACCGGGGATTATGACAGGTTTGGGATACAATGGGCGCGGCGTTGCTATAGCTACTACAATGGGGCGCGTCCTCGCTAAATGGGCGAGTGGAACCAAATCAGACGAGTTGGAATTTCCGGTCACCCCCCTCAGACCACTGCCTTTCTCCTTTGCGAAAGAGACTCTGGTCGAAGCGGAAATCCTGCGCCTGAAACTCTTAGACAAGTTAGGCCTTTAGAAGGCCAGCAAACAGCGCCGCTTAGCGGTTTTGGGAGAAGAAGCGATAGGTCAACGCGATAGCGGCCAATGAGAGACCTGAGCCGTATCCGATCCAAACTCCGTTGGGACCGAACCCAAGCCAAAAGCCCAGCGCATATCCAAGCGGTAAAGCAAAGACCCAATAGGCAATCAGGGTAATGGCGACAGGAACATGATTGTCCATCATGCCCCGAAATGCGCCTAGCATTGTCCCTTGCACACCATCTGCAATCTGCATTGCTGCAATCACAAGGAACATCGATATCGCGAGAGAAACGACCTCTGGGTCATCTGACAGGCTATTTGCCAAAGGGGCACGGCCAAACAAAATACCAGTGACGACCACGGTCATCCAACCAACGACGACCAACAGAGACGCTAAAACGATCGACTTCAACCTTTCTCTTTCATCGGCACCAATTGCTTGAGCTACGCGTATAGAAATCGCAATCGAAACGCCTAATGGCACCATGTAAATGACGTCGCTGACTGCCGAAACGATTTGATGGGCGGCGAGCGCGGCGGCGCTGAACAAACCAAGCATAAGGCCGGCAACTGCGTAAGCGGCCCCCTCCCCCAAATAGCCAACGGAGATAATGAATCCTTCTTTGATCTGCGCTTTGACCTCGGACCTGTCGAAACTCGCGGCTCTCAGAAGGCCTCTCTTTCTTTTCCATACTCGTATAATCACGAGCGCCATGATCAACGGCACCATCTGAGACAACAGACTTGCAATCCCGGCGCCAACAAGACCCAGACCTGGCCAGCCACCAACTCCGTGGATCAAAACATAGTTCGAAGGGATGTTGAAACCGACCGCAAGAAACGCAAGACTAACCCTAATCCAGGGACGGTTCATGGCGTCAAAAAGAGCCTTAAGAGTATAGAAAACCGTAAAGGGCACCAAAAGAAGGCTCATCGCGACCCAGTAGCCGCCTATTAGGATAACCACTTCAAGCGGTTGCCCAATCCAAGAAAGAGCAGGCTGAAGGCAGATCATCGCAGCAGCGCCGACTGACCCTACGACCAAGGAGACAAAAACTCCGGCTTTTGTGGCCGATGCCAGCCCTCGGTCACTCGCTTTCCCAAAGGCTTCAGCCATTCGCACACCAATCGCGGAAACAAAGCCGTAGAGCGCTGAATAAAAGATGATCAGCACCGAGGCTGTGATCGAGACCGCCGCCAAAGGAAGTGTTCCCAATGGAGCCACCATCACGGTGTCCACGACGCCAATCAAAGCAGCTGCAGCAAGAGAGATAACTATCGGAAGAGCAAGCCGCGCAAGATAACGCGCCTCCTTCAAGATCGCGCTCCAAGATGGTCGAGGCTGCTGCGATAACCGCACATGCGTCATATTGTTGGGCCTTTCAGTCGCAATTGACTAAGCCGTATCCCCAAGTAATTCCGGGACCAGGCGAACAAGGCATCCCCAGGCAGCCTGTTCCGCCTGCTTTCGGCTTAGGCCTTGAGGAGCAAGATGCAATCGCTGCCAATAGCCATCCGTCAATGTCTCCATCCATTCAGCCATTTGATCTGGTGAAGTAACCTCATCGTCGGGCAGCAATTCGTTCCAGATTACACGCAAGGTCTCTCTCCGACGTGTTTCGAAATGCTCGGCAACTTCATCGTACTTCAGTTGAAAGCGAAGCTCGCCCCAAAACGCATACCAAAGGGGTAAGACATCCGGACCACATGCATCAGGGTGGAAATCAGCTTTTATCAGAGCCCTTATCTTTTCGGCTGGCTTATCCCCTGATCGCTCTAAAGAAGCTGTCCAGTGGTCTTCGTAGCGCTGGTAAAGGTCGCGCAAAGCTTCGGTCAGAAGACCAAGCTTTGACTTGAAGTAAAACGCCGCAACACCCTGAGAAAGCTCAGCTTCAGACGCGACCGTTGCGAGCGTCGTTTTTGCCAACCCATGAGCCAATATAGAGCGGCAAGCCGCGTCCAGCAGCTGTCGGCGACGACGATCTGCGTTCTCCTTCCGCTCTTTCCGGGGACGTTTACGATCTGCTTCGACCAATTGCCGCTCCTTCGACGAATACAGCCATCTACAGCGAGCAAAAAAGATGCGTCAATAGCTTGAAGTTTATTTGAGCGCTCAAATAAACTTTACGAACTCGAACCTGATCTGTAAACGAGAGAGAAAGGGATGGAAAAATTTGACGGTTGAGAACAGATACGACGTTATTGTGGCCGGTGCTGGTCACAACGGATTGACTGCCGCCGCCTATTTGGCACGTGCCGGCATGCGTGTTTTGGTGGTCGAAAAGAACGATTGGATTGGAGGCGCTGCAGTCAGCCGCTCACTGCACGATGGTTGGACGTACTCGAATTGCTCGTACGTTTGCTCCCTTCTGCGACGCGAGATTGCCCGGGACCTCGAGTTACCGAAATACGGACTTCAGGTTATTCCGTATGAAGGTGGCGCGAGCTTTACGCGCGATGGGGATTACTTCGCCTATTATTCCGATCACAACGCCCTTAAGCGCGAGATGGCGCGACATTCTGCAAAAGATGCCGACGCCTATCGCGGTTATTCGCAAGCCATCATGCGGCAATGCCGTTTTATCCGTCCATTTCTGCTTCGAGATGCACCGGACCCGGCGTCTCTCCATCCACGTGATCTCGGCGAACTGGCTTATCTCGTAAAAAAAGCACACGGGCTGGGCAGTCGGGAGCTCGGCGAAACACTGAAATTCTGGACAATGTCCATTGGTGACTTTCTGGATGAGCATTTCGAGAACGACTTGATCAAGGCCCATTTGGCTGGCTCCGGCATTATCGGCACCGGCCTTGGGGTGTACTCACCCGGCACGGCATATGTGCTGCTGCACCACTACATGGGTGACATTGACGGCGGCATCGGAGCATGGGGTTTCGCACGTGGGGGGATGGGTGCAATTTCGAATGCCATTGCAGCCTCTTTCAAGGATCACGGCGGTACCATCCACACAGGTTCGGGGATTGAGAAAATCCTCAGCAAAGATGGACGCGTTGAAGGCGTAGCTTTGGAGGACGGCAAGGTTTTTTATGCCCCTGTCGTTGCCTCCAATATGGATATCAAACGCACTGTTCTGCACCATATTGATACGGCCGAGTTGCCGGATGAATTCACGAAGGCGGTGCGGAACTTCAAAATTCGTGGCTCTTCGGCGAAACTCAACATCGCACTTGACCGCTTTCCAAATTTCCCTGCAGCACCCGAGCACACCAGCTTCCTCAGGGGTGATTTGCATGTGTCGCAGAGCCTCTTTGAACTTGAAAAGGCCTATGATGATTGGAAAGTCGGGCGCTGGTCGGAAAAGCCTTATATCGACATGCTAATCCCCAGCCAGATTGATCCGACTATGGCGCCGACAGGTGCCCACATGATGACGGTTTTCGTCCAATATGCTCCTTATGACCTGGAAGTTGACGGCGTTAGATCAGCAGAGAATTGGGACGAAAAGCAGCGCAGTACGTTGGCAGAAACTGTACTCGACCAGATGTCCGTGGCGTGCCCTGACATTCGCGAGCGCATTGTTCATATGGAAGTGCGTTCACCATTGGAAATCGAACGCGAGGTTGGCCTGACAGAAGGCAACATTTTCCAAGGTGAACTGACTTTTGATCAGCTTTTCTTCAATCGGCCAGTCCCGGGTTGGTCGCAGTACAATTTACCCATCAAGGGGCTTTATTTGTGCGGCTCATCCGCTCATCCGGGCGGAGGGGTTATGGGAGCACCTGGTGCAAACGCTGCCCGCGCAATCCTGAGGCACGAAACACGGCATGGCCGAATGAAGGGGTATGCCGCATGAGCCAATTTGATGCGATTGTCATTGGCGGCGGCGTTAACGGTCTGGTTGCCGGAACACTCCTTAGTCGACGCGGCAAGAATGTCTGTATCATTGAGAAATCCAACAGGTTCGGCGGCATGGCGTCTTATTCCGTGGATGGCGGCCCGACTCTCGCCCACTCGCTTTACAACCTGAGCCCGCGGGCCTTGGGTGATATCGGCATAGATACTCAACACCCTGTCCTGTCCGGCAAACCCGTCTCCACAGTCTCTCTGTCTGAGGATGGGCGGCACATCGTCTGCAAGAACGAAGGCGTCTATTGGAGCGACGGGGCAAAACACCCGGAATCAGACGCCTGGTCTGATCTGACACGCCAGTTGACTACGTATGGAGACCTTTTGCGCCAACTCGCAGAGGCTCCACCTCCCGGGGGTCAAAAAGCCATCCTCTCACGGGGTGGGCTCAAAGAGTTTTTGCGCCTGGCAAAACTGGGCATAGGCCTGAAAAAGCTGGGCAAATATGAAATGCGGCGTTTCTTGCAGGTCGTCTTATCCAATGTCCACGACATTGTACTTGATGACTTGCCGGAAGGACCGGTGGCTGGAATGCTTGCTGCTGATGCGATCTGGGGGTCAGCCGCCGGCCCAAGATCTCCGGGCACTGTGTTCAATCTGATTTATCGGCTTGGCCACGGAGGTAACATCACACAACCAGCAGGTGGGATGTCCGCGCTGACCGATTTGATGGTTGAAGCAGCACAAAAGGCGGGGTGCGTGCTGATGCCGGAAACTGAGGTGTCTCGCATTATGTTGCACGACGACACAGTCTCCGGAGTGGCAACTAACGATGGACGAACTTTGACCGCACCCATTGTGCTCAGCAACCTTGCTCCAAGACGAACAAGCCGAATGACCGGACCCTCTGCTTTTGACATCGAAGCAATGCGGCGAGTTCGAAATATTCGAGCTCGTGGAACAGCGGCTAAGGTCAACCTACGGTTAAAAGACGACGCCGCCCTGCCCGGTCTGCCTAGCGAACTAGCCCACGAACGACTGATCTATGCCCCTTCTGTGGAGTACATCGAAGCAGCGTTTAATCCAGCTAAGTACCGTCAAATGTCTAAAGCACCGGTGATTGAAGCCTTTAAAATGCAGACAGCCGATGGGGCAAATTGGCTGTCAACAATAGTGCAATATGCGCCATCTGACATTGAAGGCGGTTGGACTGAGACTGCCAAGGAACAGCTTGCGCAAATCACAGTTGAAACTCTTAGCCGTGCCCTGCCCGGCTTGGGCGATCAAATCGCAGGCAAACAGGTCATAACTCCGGATCAAATCGAAAGCGCGACTGGAGCACCAGGGGGGCACTGGCACCATGCGGAAATGTCCTTGGACCAACTGCTGACACTTCGGCCCGCGAACGGGATGGCCAGATATTCCATGGGGCCGAAGGGGCTATTCCAATGTGGTGCGGCAACGCACCCCGGCGGTGATGTCATGGGGCTCGCTGGTCGCAATGCTGCGCTGGCAGCGCTGGAGGCACAGGCATGAGCATCTTCACCGATCCGAAACTAGGTTTGATCCCCGGGCCGTTTCACGAAAAACTCGAAGAGCAAAATCGCGCGCAAAATTGGTACGATTGGGCGGGTTATCCCGCCCCGGGCGTGCTGGACAGTGTCGAGTTCGAGTACTTCGCGCTGCGCAATCAGGCATCCTTGTTCGACATCTCACCAATGCACAAGTACCGATTGACTGGGCCGGATACGACAACGATGCTCAATCGCCTAGTGACACGGGACATCCGAAAAATCGGCGTTGGTCGCGTGGGGTACGCAATCTGGTGTGATGAAGAGGGTATGGTCATCGATGACGGGACCCTTTTCCATCTTGGCGACAACGATTGGCGCCTTTGCTGTCAGGAACAAATGCTGACATGGCTACTCGACGCGGCTTGGGGTTTTGACGTTTCAGTCGTCGACGAAACTCACAGTATCGCTGGACTTTCGCTGCAGGGCCCGACCTCCTACGCAGTTTTGGAGGCCGCCGGGTTAGATGTCAGCCAGCTGAAGCCATTCGATCTTGCTCAAGTTGACCAAGATCTCATGATTTCGCGGACGGGTTTTACCGGTGATCTGGGCTATGAACTCTGGTGCGACTGGGACAAAGCAGAAGCGCTTTGGGACCGTATTTGGACAGGTGGAGCACATCAGGGACTACGCGCCATTGGATATGAAGCTGTAAATTTGGCCCGTATTGAAGCGGGGTTTCTGACCGCAGGTGTGGATTTTCAGCCAGTTCATGCGACCGAGCGATTGCATCGGGGACAAACACCCTTTGAACTCGGTCTGGGTCGGCTAGTAGATTTCAACAAAGGTCATTTCAATGGTCGAAGAGAGCTGCTGCCCAAGCGTGAAACTCCAAGAAGCCTGCTCATGCGTTTCGACGTCGAAGGATTCAAACCCTCGGAAGGGTCATTGATCTACAACCGACGCAAAAAAGAAGTTGGGCACATAACGTCCGGAATATGGTCGCCGACCGCCAAACGCAATATCGCGTTGGCACATGTCCGTATGCCGGATGCAGGCCGGTCATCCGGCTTAAAGGCGGAAATTTACACTCTGCAAGAAGGCAAATGGGACACCAGAATGGCGCGCCTTACACCTGTCACCAAAGCCTTTTTTGCACCGCCCCGCGCACGTGCCACGCCACCGGCCCGCACCTAAAGGAGAAGCAGACGTGAATACCCTAGGCAATACACCAACCGACGGCGACCTTGTCGCTTGGGATCGCGACCATCACCTACATCCTTGGGCCGGAACCGATGGCTTTGGGTCCGACGAGTACATGCGGGTAAATACAGCGGATGGTATCTACCTTTGGGATGCTGCCGGGAAGCGCTATATCGATGGCCCCGGCGGTATGTGGTGCACACAGATCGGATACGGGCGTCAAGAGATGGCCGATACCATTTCCCAACAGGTTATGAAGATGCCTTACGCATCGCCCTGGTCGTTTACGACTGAGCCCGCAGCCGTTTTGGCACGAATGATCGCAGAACGCACGCCAGGTGATCTCAACACAGTGCACTTCACAACCGGTGGGTCTACGGCCGTTGATACCGCGCTGCGGACCGCGCTTTTCATGAACAATCGGCTTGGCCGGCCGGAGAAGAGGATCGTGATCGGCCGGGAAAAAGGCTACCATGGATCTACCTTTCTCGCCGCGACTGTTACTGGAAAAGAGCGTTTCGAAACAAGCTTCGAAAAAGCTCAGGATCTGGTGCGTTTCCTTCCCGACGTGAATCCCTACCACCGGCCAGAAGGCATGAGTGTTGATGCCTGGTGCGACGCCAAAGTTGCTGACCTTGAGAACCTGATTGCCGACGTAGGCGCCGACCGCATTGCCGCCTTTATCGCCGAACCGATCCTGTGTTCCGGTGGCGTGATCGTTCCGCCTCCGGGTTATCACAAGCGCACGCTCGAAATCTGCCGGGCAAACGACATTCTGTACATTTCGGATGAAGTCGTAACTGGCTTTGGCAGGCTGGGCCATTGGTTCGCTTCAGAAGACGTTTTTGGTATCGTCCCTGACATCATTACATGCGCAAAAGGTTTAACCTCCGGCTATCTGCCGCTAGGCGCTTGCGTAATCTCGGACGCAGTAATGAAACGAATTGCCGAAGCACCGGGCGATGATGTTTTCTATAATGGTTATACCTATTCAGGGCACCCGGTGAGTTGCGCGGCTGCTATCAAAAACATCGAAATCATGGAGCGCGAGGATATTCTGGGACACGTTCAACGCGTCACACCCCAGTTCCAGGAACGCTTACATCAAATAAAGGAAAAATTCCCGATTGTTGGAGATGTGCGCGGTGACGGGCTCCTCGGTTGCATAGAATGTCGCCCCGGACTGAACGTCGAGAGTTACGAGGCGCATGTGAAGTTTGGGCAGAAACTGGACGATGCGTGCGAGGAGATGGGATTGCTATTGCGCCCATTTGGAAACATGGCCGTGTTTTCACCCCCCCTTATTATCACTCCCTCTCAGATAGACGAAATGTTCGACATTATGGAAGCCGGGATGGAGCGGGTCAGCAAGGATTACGGCGCATAACAGTCGTCGCGCCCATTCAAAGTTCCAGTCAGATCAGGCAGGTTTCCAACCGCGGATGTGATGCGGGCAATGCTCTCCGGTTTTCAACACTGGCTGCATAGCGTCCCAGATCTCGATCTGATGTTCAATAAACTCCGCACCATGACGAGCTTCCCAGTCGACTCGGTTTGGCCCGGTCAATTCCACCAGCTCAGCAGCTGATACCTGAGCATACCAAGCGTTGCGGTTGACTAACTCTACGTCTTCAAAGCCAGCCAGCTCCATTGCAGCGCGGTACTTAGAGGGCGACGCCATCTGAAACTCCAAGGCTTCCATCTTTACGTAGTGCGCCATTTCCGGTGACATCTCACCGTCATGATTGGTCAACCAGTCAGAAGCAGAGAAATAACCACCAGGTTTTAGCACACGGTAGGCTTCCGCAGCCATCGCTACCTTGTCGGGGATGTGGATGATCGAGTCCTTCGAAAACACTACGTCAAAAGTACCATCTTCGAATGGCATTGGACCTGGAGTGACCTGTATGATATCGACCTTTCCCTCCAGATCCGCCTGCCTAACTCGCTCTTTCGCAGCCGCGCAAACCGGGGCCTCTACATCAATCCCCGTAACTCTAGCGGCGCCGAACTCCCGTGCCATCAACACTGCAATGGCCCCAGATCCGCATCCGATATCAAGGATATGCTTATCTTTCAGATCAATCCCTTTAACAACACGCGCAACTTCTTCAGGGCCTCCCGGTGAAAGAAATCCCTCTCCCCAAAGCTCCTCCAGAAAGCTGATTGCCTGTTGGTCATATAAGATCTCGTCTGACATAGGATTCCCCCGCATCTGATTGTCAGTCAGTCACTGCAGTGAAACCTTTTCTCTCAACTCAGACAAGCTTTATCGCGAAATCGCAGGTCATAGATTCAGCCATAATTGAATGATCATTCAGTCAGTAGACAGCAAGTGATTTGACTGGTATTCGGAGAAAAGAACGCCTAAAAGGATTTTATCGCAATGGCTGACACCCTACCGACGCATGCCCAAACTGTGATTATTGGTGGGGGGTCGATCGGCGCGAACACGGCCTATCACTTGACTAAGCTTGGCCATACCGATGTTGTCGTTCTGGAACAGGGACAACTGACATCAGGGACCACTTGGCATGCCGCCGGCCTGATCGTAGCCGGCCTTCTCAAATCCGAAGCTGAGTGCGCTATCTACACGCACGGTCGAGACCTTTATGCGAACCTAGAGAAGGAAACCGGTATATCCACAGGTTTCCGCGACGTTGGCTATCTGCAGATTGCAACCAATGAAGAACGCCTGCACGAGATGCGCCGCGTCGCAGCCTTCATGCGGCGTTTTGGGATAAACAACCACGAAGTCTCAGTCAAAGAAGCGCAGGATATGTTCCCTATAGGGGACCTCTCAGACGTCGTTGGAGCGTTCCTCATTCCGGAGGACGGTCGGGCCAACCCGGTGGACGTGACAATGTCTCTGACCAAGGGAGCCAAAAACAGAGGCGCACGTTTCTTTGAAGGTGTGCGGGTTGAAGAGATTTTAGCCAGGAACGGCACTGCGACCGGGGTCCGCACTGCGAACGGTCATACCATAACAGCCGAAAACGTTGTGATCTGCGGAGGCATGTGGTCTCGCCAACTTGGTGCAAAACACGGTGTAAATCTACCGCTCCAGGCGGCTGAACACTACTACTTGATAACGGAAAGTATCCCGGGCCTACCTCGCGATCTACCCGTTCTCGAAGACCCTTCCACCTACACTTACTACCGTGAAGAAGTCGGCGGGATGATGTTAGGGCTTTTTGAGCCCGGCGCTGCGGCTTGGAAGCTCGATGGTATCCCGGATGAATGGCAATTCGGAGAGATTGAACCAGATTGGGAACGTGTTGGGCCCGACCTGGAGAAAGCCTATTCGCGCGTGCCTGACACCATGAACTACGGTGTCAAAAAACTATTCTGCGGTCCGGAGAGCTTTACGCCTGATCTTGCGCCGCTTGTTGGCCCGACGCCTGAGCTGCGCAATCTCTGGGCTGCATGTGGGATGAACTCACTTGGCATCCTGAATGGCGCGGGTACGGGAATGGTCTTGGCCCATTGGATGGTGGACGGCTTGCCGCCCATCGATGTTACCGGCATCAACGTCAATCGCTTTTCCCGTGAAATGGCGACACCGGCCTTTCGACGCGACAGAACACCTGAGTTGCTGGGAAAGCTCTTTGGTCAGCACTACCACAATGAGAACTACAAAACGGCCAGGAACGTTAAGCGTTCAGTGCTCTATGACCGTCTCAAAGCGGCCGGAGCCTTTTTCGGCGAAGGAAATGGTTGGGAACAACCTGATTGGTTTGCTCCGACGCCCGAAGAGGCCAAGGTCGAGAAATACAGTTGGTATCGCCAAAATTGGTTTGAATGGCACGCTGAAGAACACCGGGCAGCACGCGAGGATGTCATCGTAATGGACATGACATCAATGGCGTGTTTCAGCGTCGAAGGACCGGATGCCTGCGCCCTCCTGTCTCGCCTTTCTTGCAATGACGTTGATGTTGAACCCGGTCGTGTCGTCTACACGGCCTGGGTAAATGAACGAGGTGGGTTTGAGGCTGACCTTACGGTAACCCGGCTATCCGATCAGAAATACTGGGTCATCGTGGGAGAAAACTCGGCGGGTCATACCGAGATGCGCATGCGACAGCACATCCTGGACAATGAAAACGTAGTTATAACAGACATCACCGCAGGGCGCTGCCAAATCAACGTTCACGGCCCAAAGTCGCGTGAACTATTGAGCAGAATATCCGGAGCTGATTTGTCGGACGAAGGTTTTCCCTTCATGACGGCGCGTGAAATTGACATCGGGTACGCCGTAGTTATGGCCTATCGCGTGACGTTTATTGGCGAACTCGGTTGGGAAATTCACGTACCTGCCACTCAGGCCATTCAGACCTACGATCTGATTATGGAAGCAGGTCGAGATCTGGGTGTTCGCAATGCTGGAATGCAAACTCTCAACTCCCTACGGCTAGAGAAGGCTTATCGTGATTTCGGAATTGACGTGGACAACACGGACAACCCAATTGAGGCCGGGCATGGTTTTGCCGTCAAACTGGACAAACCCGGTGGCTTCATCGGTAGGGGAGCACTCGCCACGATCAAGGCGAAAGGCACGCCCAACAACCGGATGTTGCAGTTCCTGCTAAAAGACCCAAAGCCTCTCATGTACGGCAACGAGATGATTTATCTAAACGGTAAGGAAGTCGGATATATCCAAGTTGGTGGATATGGGCATACTCTCGGCGCTGCGGTCGGTATTGGTTTTGCAGAAATAGGCGAACCGTTGACTGCCGACGTAGTCGCAACAGGGCAATGGCAGGTCGAAATCGCAGACGAGAAATACGATGCGACCGCCTCGTTAAAGCCGCTTTATGACCCCGACATGCGCAAGATAAGGTGCTGATGCATTGTTGTTCGGTGCTGTATTTCAAACCGGAAAGTGTTTTGGGAAAAACCGCGACAGCGAAAGCATGCAAACATCCCTGAATTCCCGACGATCAGCCACTTTGGGATACAACATCAAGCTGAGCCAGGCCCCATCAGACATCGCCTCTACAGCCCGGGCTGTTTTTTCCGGATCGAGATCGGCGTAACCACCATCGACGATCAATTCACCACACAGTTGCAGGATTCGGCCGTATCTTTCGTTGTCATATTTATTATGAATTTTCAAATAATTAGGGCGATACTTCGCTTGACCCCAGAAAGCAAACCAGACAGCCAAGCGCTTATGGGTGCAGATGCTTTTGTCAAAATCCGCTCGAATGATGGCAGCCAGCCTATGTGCGGCAGTGGGTTTCGCAGCGTCGTAAGACTTTAGCCAATTCTCATAGTGTTCTTGCGCAAGAAAACCCAGCGCAGCGTCATACAGTGCTTCCTTGCTGTCGAAGTGATAGTTCACAACGCCATGGGACAGATTTGCAGTTTCGGTCACATGTTTAAGCGTCGTGTCAGAAAACCCGCGCTTTGAGATCGAGTCGATGGCAGCCATAATCAACTGCAAGCGACGAACTTCAGGAGGTTCGGTGCGTCGTTTTTTCTGAAGCTCATGCGTCTCCAATTTAACTCTCCTCTCGTTCTGCCATCTGCCTATCCAGCAAATCCGCCCTTTGTTGCCGGAACATAACGATAGCTGCGATAGCGACACAAATGGCGATCACAAGGATCATGATTGTCGCCAGCGCATTAATATCCGGCCTGAGGCCTAGTCGAATGCGCGAAAAGATCAAAATTGGCAAGGTATTTGCACCTGGGCCAGTAACAAAACTTGCTATGACCAGGTCATCGAGCGACAGAGTAAACGCCAATAGCCAGCCTGAAATTAGGGCTGGTGTCAGCTGAGGGATCGTGATGGCAGTCAGAACTTTGAACGGTTTTGCTCCAAGATCGGCAGCCGCTTCTTCCAAAGTTTGCCCCACGCCGGTCAAACGCGCCTGAATTGTGACCGCCACGTAAGCCATTGAAAATGTAATATGCGCGATCGTAATCGTCGCAAAACCACGTTCTGCCGGCCATCCGATCAGCTGGTTCAGGGAAATAAAGAAAACCAACAAGGACAATCCGGTTATCACCTCGGGCATCACCAAAGGCGCGACCAACATACCACCAAACAACGTCCGCCCCTTGAACCGCCCAAAGCGCACCATAGCCAGCCCTGCCAATGTGCCGAGCGCTGTCGCAAAAGTAGCATTGACAACAGCAATCTGAAGACTGAGTGAAACAGCGCTCCAAACTTCGGCAGATTGGAAGAGCTCCTTGTACCAACGCATGGACCATCCGCCCCAAACAGGTACGAGTTTGGAATAATTGAACGAGTAAATGACCAAAAGGATCATCGGGATGTAAAAGAATGCCAATCCCAAAGTCAGCATGATGGTCAAAAAGCGGGAGCGATTAGCGTACATTTATTGCTCCTCCGATGCTTTGCCCTGGTAGTGCTGGAACACCATGATAGGCAGCACCAGAATGATAAGCAGAACAATCGCCACCGCCGCAGCGACCGGCCAATCACTGTTTCTAGAGAACTCATTGTAGAGAACGCGACCAATCATCTGCACATTCCCGCCCCCCAACAGGTCAGGGATAACGTACTCCCCGGTCGCAGGGATGAAGACCAACAACGAACCAGCGACAATACCGGGCATCGTCAGCGGCAAAGTAATTTTGAAAAACGTGTTCGTTGGCCGGGACCCAAGATCAGCAGCCGCTTCGTTCAGACTGTTGTCCAACTTTTCCATATTCGCGTAGAGCGGCAGGATCATGAAAGGCATATAGGTATAAACGATCCCGATATAGACGGCAAATTCCGTGTACAGCATGCGGATTGGCTCGTCGATTATACCCAGTGCTATCAGAAGATTGTTGATCGTGCCTTGATCCGCAAGCAGGCCCATCCATGAGTAGACACGCAATAGGAAGGACGTCCAAAACGGAAGAATAATAGCAAACAACAATAGCGGTTTTGCGACTGGCCCCGATCGTACAATTGCGTAGGCGATGGGGTAACCAAACAAGAGGCACAAGAACGTGGAGGTCACTGAAATCTTGAGCGAATTGACGTAAGTGTCAAAGTATAGGCTGTCTTCCCAGATGTAGATAAAATTGTCGAACACCAGACGGATCGTCATGATCCCGTCGCCCGTCCACTCAATCAAACTGGTGAATGGAGGGCTTGCAATCGCGAGTTCAGCCAAGCTTATTTTGGCGACAATAAAGAACGGTGCCAGAAAGAAAAAAAGCAGCCAGAAGAACGGTATGACGGTAACGATCTGGCGCCACTTATTTTGTATGCGCCGCATGACCAAACGGAGCATGGGCTGTCGTTCATCCGGAAGCGGTTCGGACATATCCTCCGTGAAATCCGTCATGAGTGGAGCAACATGGCGCTAGACGGATCCCAGCTGATATTCACCTTGTCTTCCCAAGTTATTCTTTGTGTGGCATGCGTCGGGCGAGATTGATTGGGCATAGTGACGTCGAAGACTTCGTCATTGGGAAGCCTCACCTTGTAGATTGATGTCTCTCCCAAATACCCAACGTCGTCGATGATTGCCGATGTCTGGTTAGAGCCTTCAGCGGCCTCATCCGATTTCTCAAGTCGAATTTTCTCCGGCCTCAAAGCGACCCAAATTTTGCTGCCAACCTTCACTGAATGGCCGTGATCAATGAAAACCTCGCAGAACTCGGTCTTAACCCGAACATGATCCGCCCCATCCTCAGTTACCCTGCCCTCAAAAATATTTGCTGATCCGATGAAGTCAGCGACAAAGCGGGTTTCAGGGAACTCATAAATCTCTGTTGGCGTTCCAATCTGTTTGAAACGCCCAGCGTCCATGACAGCCATTCGCGAGGACAATGTCATCGCTTCTTCCTGATCGTGGGTCACAACAATAAACGTAACACCGACCTTGTCCTGAATGTTCGCAAGCTCAAACTGCGTTTGCTTACGTAGTTTTTTGTCAAGCGCCGCCAAAGGTTCATCCAAAAGCAGCAGCTTAGGACGTTTGACTAATGCCCGTGCCAACGCAACGCGCTGACGTTGTCCGCCAGACAATTGCTTGGGCTTTCTCTTTTTGAAGTCTTCCAACTCAACAAGCCTAAGGATGTCGTGAACTCTGTCCGCTATGTCAAACTTGGGGACATGGTCTTGCTCCAACCCGAAAGCCACGTTTTTTTCCACGGTCATATGTGGGAACAAAGCATAGCTTTGAAACATCATGTTAGTCGGACGTTCGTAGGCGGGCACATCAGCCATATCGACACCGTCGATCGTAATTGTGCCCGCGTTCAATTCCTCAAACCCTGCAAGCATCCGAAGCAATGTCGACTTTCCGCATCCCGATCCACCCAGAAGGCAGAATAACTCTCCTTTGTAGATGTCCAGATCGACGTTATCGACGGCGATCACTTCACCGTATTTCTTGGTTACACCTCTGATTTGAACTAGGGGTTGCTGCTCTTTTTGCTCGAGCCAAGGTGCTGCACTGACAGTTGTGGAAACGGTCAATTTGGGCCTCGCAGTCTGCCAGTGTGGATTGGAGGGTGCAGTAGCGATCCGGTGAGAACCGCTACTGCACTTGCCAGTGTGAGTGGATCAATTACCGGCCTTGAAGTCAGTCCAGGTACGCGTCTGCAAACGCTCGACCTTGGGAGGAAGAACGGCAGTCGTATACATCTTGGCAACCTGATCTGATGTTGGGAACGCGGCCGGGCTGGAGGTGACAGCCTCATCAACCATCGGCTTGGCCGTCAGGTTGGCAGTCGCATACCAAGTGAAGTTACTATCATTGGCTGCAACCTCGGGACGCATCATATAGTTCAGGAAAAGATGAGCGTCTTCTTTGTTCGCAGCATCTTCCGGGATCAACCAGCCATCAATCCAAAGCTGCGCTGTGCGATCACCTTCGGGCAAGAAGAAGTCTAACACGACACCAGTATCGGCCTCAGCTGCGCCGGACATCGCAAGAAGACCATCCGGCCCCCAAGTGGTTGAGACACAAAACTCTTTCTGAGGCATCCTTTGATAGGCGTAGTTATCGAAGGTTTTGATGTACGGCCGAATTTCAGCCAGCATCTCCCCAACCTTCTCATAGTCTTCCTTGTTTGTGGAGTTCGCATCCAGGCCCATATGCGCCAATGCCATTGGAATGATGTCGCCCGGGGAATCCAGGAATGAAACGCCACACTTGGACAACTCTTTCATGTGAATAGGATCGAAAACCATATCCATCGAGCCGATGGGGGCATCTGGATAAGTCTCCTTCACCAATTCTTCGTTGTATGTGACCCCGTGCGTTCCCCACATATACGGAATGAAGTGCTGGTTGCCTGGATCCCACTCGCTGGCCAGCTGTTCCAAAATGGCCGGATCAATGTGCTTAATGTTATCGAGCTTGGACATATCAAGCGGAGCGACGATACCCGCCTTAATCAGCCGAGCTGTATCACTACCGGCATGGCTGACAACGTCATACCCGCTGTTTCCTGCCAACAACTTGGCATCAATTGCTTCGGCAGAGTCATACGGATCATAAATGACCTTGATGCCGTATTCTTTTTCGAAGTTCGAAATTGTGTCTTCAGCAATGTACTCTCCCCAATTCGTAACCTTCAGCACACGCTCTTGCGCGAATGCCGATCCAGAAACTGCAGTAGTAGTTGCTGCTAAAACTGTAATTCCGGCGATTTTTCTGATTGAGTTCATAACTTCGCTTCCTCTCCCTGAGTGGTGGCTGAATTTGTTTTGTCTTGTTTGCTAGTTTGTTATCTCGAATGATCACGCCTTCGTTGCGGGCGTAATCACTATGCACCCCATCCCTCCAGTCGCCATACCTTTGTCTGACTGATCATTCAGAACGGTAGTCTGCGGAAATCCGCGCTGTCAAGCTCGGCTGAGTGGATTTTGATCATATCGTTACAAATCATTAGATTTGCACCGAAATTGAGCGTGTATATCAAAAAACACCAACCAACGAAATCTTACAGGAGTGATTGAGAGCGCAGTATTGAATGATCATTCAGTCAGAAATAGTTGACGAGCAAATCAATTTAGGCGACACCTACACTCAGTCGAAAGGTGGCTGATCCAGTAAAGTCAAATTTATCGTTCTTGGATTTTGCCCCAGATGAGACCTCAATTGGCCAAACTAAAACTATGCGGGTTGTTCCGATGCGTGACGAAGCCAGAAACACAGAAATTCCCGCGAATTGGGACCGACGCGGGTTGCCCGGGTGGTGCTATCACAGCGATGCCCTTCTTGAACTCGAGAAGAGCGAACTCTTTAAAACTCATTGGCAAATCGCCTGCCATGTTTCGGATCTTCCGGAACCCGGTAGCTTTCTGTGTTTCGACATGTGCGGTGAACGTGCCTTGATCTTGAAGGACAGTAACTCGGACATTCGCGCATTTCTAAACGTATGTCGTCACCGCGGCTCTCGGCTGGTCGCTAAAGAGCAAGGAAAATGTGCAAACGCTCTAGTCTGCCCATTTCACGGCTGGGTTTACAATCTTGATGGAACACTGCGTGGCGCCGCCCGGCCGGAGTCCTTCCCCGATCTAGACAAGCACGAGTTTGGCCTGAAAGAAATCGAAATGGAAATCTGGCAGGGTTTTGTCTTTGTCCGATTCAAGCCCGGCCCCCAGCCATCGGTAGCGGAACTTCTTGCCCCGATTGAACAGGAAATCTCTGCCTACAAAATGGCCGAACACATTCCGACGGACGGGATATGGACGGAGGAAACTCCGGTAAACTGGAAATCAATCAGAGATGTCGACAACGAAGGGTATCATGTCCCTCTCGCGCACCCTGCCCTTCAAGACTTATATGGCTCGACTTATGCAGACGAACCATATGTCGATGGTATCTCACGCTCCGATGGAAAATTCACTCCGACGAAGGGCCGTAGGTGGGCCGTTCGCAACTACAAGAAATTCACAAAGCCACAGCCTCACCTACCTGAGCACTTGCACAAAACTTGGCTTTACTACGGCATTTTTCCGAATGCGGTAATAGCGGTCACGCCTGAGACAACCCTGTTTTATCAGGAATTTCCGGTCACGACAGAAAAGTCCATCCTTCGAAGCGCAACATACCGAAACCCAAACGAAGACCGCCAACAAAAAGCGGCGCGGTACCTTGCCGCCCGGATTGATCGAGAAACAGTGGAAGAAGATATTCAACTGACGATATGGTCAAACGAAGCCATGGCTTCAGAGGCTTTTGAGGGCTTCTATCTTTCTGATCTTGAGTACGGCGTGCGCTCCCATCACGACCATTTGAGGAAAATACTACCCATCTATAACTCTGAAGTAACGCCCGGAGAGGATGAAGTTGCCGCGGTGAATGACGCAATGTCCACTGAGCCGAAATCGTGACTAAAGGTGTTTTCAAATCGTCAGAAGCAGAAACTCAAAGGCAGTTCCTGACAACGACGATCGGAACACCTGGTTCTGGCGCCACAAGGTATGCCGCAGCCATGTATTTTTTTAAGAACGGCAAGCTTTCTGCCGAGATGTTGGAAATATACCGAAGATGCAGCAAGTTTGACGCAGAAGATCCGCTCGATCTGGCTACATACGAGGGCGTTTCAATTCCAGAATTCGTTTGCAATCTAAGCTCAAGAACTGACGGATGACTTCTCGCGCGCAAAAGACCAAATCCTTGGACAATTCAGATCCTTGTAAATTCTCACGATGCTGAGAAAGCAAAAAACTACTCCGAACATTGTCTCACAGGCCACTCCAAGTGTTGGAGCGAAAACATTGAAAGTTTATGACTTTGACGTCGTTGTCGTTGGTGCCGGAGCAGCAGGAATTGCAGCTACTCGTGCTCTCAAATCGGCGGGACTCTCGGTAGTCTGCATCGAGGCATCCAACCGTGTCGGGGGGCGCGCACACACGGACACGGAAATCTTTGGCGTTCCGTTCGACGTGGGAGCGCATTGGATGCACACCGAACATGCAAACGCTCTGAAAGCTCCGGGTCTAGCACTTGGTCTTGATCTCTATGCAGCCCCACACAACGCGGTGACATATGGCTTGGAGGATGACGCTGTTCTGTGGGACGAAGTCGACGAGCTTCAAAGCACGATCAATGAAGCGGCGCGCATCGATGCAGAAATTGAAGCAAGTACCGGAATTCCAACAGACCGGTCCTTGGCAGACATTTGGGAGAACAAAGGGCATTGGTCGTTCACAGCAGCGATGACATTTGCGTTGTCAATTGCCAGAGATTTGCCGGATACATCTCTGCGAGACATCAGTACCTGGGAGGGCGGAGACGATTGGTTTTGCCGCGAAGGCTTCGGACACCTCATTGCATGCACTGCAAAGGGGCTGCCAATTAAATTGGCCACTCCGGTCACAGAAATAAAATCTCTCACTGAAGGCGTGCAGATAACTACGGCCACTGGCAAGATCAAAGCTCGAACCGTAATTGTTACAGTTTCCGTCGGCGTCTTAGCCGAAGACATCATCCACTTTGATCCCCCGCTAGAATCCGACCGACGCTCAGCGCTCGAGCTCATCACTATGGGAGACTACAATCACGCTGGCCTTCTTTTCCGCCCCGGAGCTTTGCCAGTGCAACCCGATACTTGGCTGACATACCATTTAGAACCCAACGCCAATGGGGTAGCCCACGGAGGTGGCTTTCTTTGCGACATCTCAAACACCGGTCTGACTAGCTTTGAAAGTTCTGGAAGCTTTTCCAAAGACTTGCAGGACGCGGGGTCTGAAAGCGCCATAGAACATGCGCTCGAAACACTGGTTGGCTTCTTCGGCACAACAGTCAGAAAAGCCTTCATCAAAGGCCACGCCACCGCTTGGCGAAATGAACCTTATGTGCGTGGTTCATACGCTGGAGCCAGACCAGGAGGCCACGACAAACGCGCTGTCTTACGTCAGTGTCATGCTGAGCGGGTGCACTTCGCCGGTGAAGCGACACATCCTAACCAACAATGCTCGGTCAGCGGAGCCCACCTAGAAGGACTAAGGGCCGCGGAAGATGTGTTGGCGCAGCTACGCTGAACACCTGGCGATTAACTTGATCCAGCAAGTGGAAAAATCATAGAACTTCGAATGAACCTCTCACTATAAGTCGCAAGTCCAAGTTCATCTGTAGCGTGCTCCGCGGCCAATTCAGGGTATGCTATCCGGTCACAGGCAGATGATAAGAAGTCGAAACTTTTGAAGCACAAAAGTTGACTATGTTTCAGCGGGGTGGCTCGATGGAGACCAAATACTCTCTATCTTGAGCAGTTTTCTGGTTGTCCGCTAAAGATCGAAAACAGACTTTGTGTAGTAAAACGACTATGCCTGCTCTGTGGACTTTGCAGCCATCCGCATTCTTAATTCAAAGGACCGCAGTCAGCCCAAAGCGGACATTCGTAAAAAGACTTTGCAATTTCCGAGATCGGATCTAGGTGCGCTAATAACGCTGCATTTCTGACATTGATTTCATTAAAGAAAATCTTGGAACTTTGCCCATGAGTTTGCATGCTACAGAGAACTCATCGAACAAACAGGTCGTCAGGCTTATCTGCGGTGCCCAAATGCAACTTATTCCCAATCGCCAGCAGACGAGCGCCACGTCTTAGCTTCCGAATCCCAAACACTGGCTGTTGCGCAAGGCGTCGGGTTTATTCCGTCACAATTGGTTCCGTGGACATCTGTAAGGACAATGCGTTTACGCCCGAAGTCAACGACCTTCCAGCCTCGATTGAGCAAGGAGTGAACCTCCTCTTCAATCAAGAAGTGCGACATGTATCCGCCAGTACCGCAGTAAAGTGATGCAGCGCTCGAACACGCGAAACCCGACTCATTCAGAACCCAGTCGCGTTGTAGATCTCCGTCGAGATCGACCCTCTCAACCGCACCCCAATCTAAGTCAAACTGACCGTCGTTGAACGACGCGCAGGCTCGTGCCGCCAGATCAACCTTCGCCTGCAAACCGGGCGGGAGTTGCGAAACATCAGCCGCAACAGCCGGTGAGGTCCAAACAAGGCCCGAAGCAAGCACAATCCCGGCGACCAAACATTTCATCTGACGCGCTATTTGGGAAGCTGGTTGGAAGGAGGTATCAATTGCATTGATCATACCTGTAGTCCCCATATTCCAGCCAGTTTGCCGAGCCTTTGCTAAAAATCAGAAACTCGGACCTGTCTTCACCAAGAAGGGCGACGACAAATCCGGCCGGTGGCTCAGAGTTTCCGAAGTAGCTGTAAGCTGTCATGGCTCTGATCG
>NZ_JBQFWR010000022.1:0-48002 GCF_056540425.1 Ruegeria sp. AN6 | reverse complement strand
GCTGCTGAACACGCTTACGTCTGATCTCAGCAGCAAACATCGGGCCAAACCTATTCCACCGATACCGGACAGTTTCGTGGCTCACGTCGATCCCGCGTTCGTGCAGCAGATCTTCGACATTCCGAAGTGAAAGAGGGAAACGGATGTACAGCATCACTGCAAGGCGGATGATCTCGGGACTGGTTTTGAAATACTTGAAAGAGGCAGGATTGGTCATGGGTAAAAGCTACGAAAGCCCCCTGCCCCACTCAAGCAAAGTTCTCCTGACAAGACCGATTCAGCAAGTCTATGCGAAAAAACGCCTCTCCCGGCTGATAGCTGCGCGAAAAGGTTGCCAAGTTAAATCGGGCTAGCCACATTGAGCAGGAAACGCCCTTTAGCCAGGTGGGATACTTGGGAAAGTCCGAAAAGCCAACTTACGCGGAAGAAGTCGCCGGGGCGATCAGGGCTGTAGGCACATCTAATTTTATGCCGGAATTGTTGAACCTCATGCGCGAGGCAGCTTCGTTCAAGGGCGCGTTTGTCAGCCTTTTGAACCCGGGAAAAGCGCCTGAACATGTCTATGACAATGTGCGTTCGGAACGTCGCTCGGTTGTTGTCGACCGATGGCTTGATCGCGCCTGGCTGCTGGACCCGTTTGTTGTTTGTTTCATTGGTGAACGCCACGAACCAGTGATGGTACTAAGAGACGTTACACCGGACAGGTTTGCCAATTCCGACTACTTTCGGATCTACTACAAATCCTTGTTTCTGACGGACGAGATCGGGGTGTTCGTAGCAATAGCAAACGGCACCTTGTTTCTTTCTCTCGGTCCTTCCGAGGGAAAAACCCGGTTCACGCGGCGGGATGTCGAACGGTTGACAGACCTGCACCCGATCATATCGGCGCTTTGCGAGCAGCACTTCCATCGCAACCCCTCGTCAGGCCGAATCGACGAAAGCGAGGTCGATTTCGAAGGGGTCATCGACAAGGTTTGCAAAGGTTTGACACAGCGGGAGATCGAGGTCGTGCAGTTCCTTTTGCGCGGGCACTCGACGCGGTCCATTGCGCTTTTGCTGGATGTTTCCCCGGCGACGATCAAAGTGCATCGCAAGAACATCTATAGAAAGCTGCGCATATCTTCCCAGTCTGCCCTGTTTTCAATGTTTCTGCATTCGGCAAACGATTAGTCGTACCCCTTTGGGGGTACAAATCACACCGCCCTTTGGGGGTATTCACAGGGTAAGTCTCCCGGCTCTAAGCTGATTCTACAAATCAACAAGTGCAGGTGTCCGGATCAGACCATGATCGACGTAAAGAATGTGACAAAACGCTTTGGCGAAGGTCAGGCGGCCGTGACGGCTCTGGGGGACGTGTCGCTGACCATTCCCGAAGGAAGCTTTTTCACGCTTTTGGGCCCGTCAGGTTGTGGCAAGACGACACTACTGCGGCTGATCGCCGGGTTCGAGCTTCCAAGCGAAGGCGAAATAGCGTTGGACAGTGAGTCGATTGGCCATCTGGCACCCAACAATCGGCCCGTGAACACGGTGTTTCAGAACTACGCCCTGTTTCCGCACATGAGTGTGGCCCGCAATGTCGGGTTTGGCCTTGAGATGCTGAAAAGGCCGAAAGCCGAGATCGACAGCGCCATCACCGAGATGCTGGACCTGGTGCAGCTGGGCGAGTTTGCAACGCGCCGGGTTGATCAATTGTCAGGCGGGCAGCAGCAACGCGTGGCTTTGGCGCGCGCTCTGGCGCCGCGCCCAAAGGTTCTGCTGCTGGACGAACCCCTTTCTGCTCTGGACCTGAAACTTCGCAAAGGAATGCAGAGCGAGTTGAAGCGACTGCAGCATGAGACAGGCATTACGTTTGTTTTTGTCACGCATGACCAAGGGGAAGCACTGGCGATGTCGGACCGGATCGCTGTGATGTCGGCAGGTTCGGTACGTCAGGTCGGCACACCGGAAGAGATTTACACAGCCCCGAAAAGCAGGTTCGTCGCGGATTTTATCGGGGACACCAACATCGTAAACGCTACGTTGCTTGGCTTTGACGGAGACGTGGCAAAAATCCGGTTTGGCGAAGGCAAACCACTCACGATTCACACTGCTAGCACCTTGCTCGAACCGGGCCCGGTACATGTCGCTCTGCGCCCCGAAACGATCCGTGTGGTCGAGGAGTGTGCCGAAACAGCGCTATTGCGTGGCGAGGTCGTGGACAGCACCTATTTCGGGGCCGGGTCGCAAATGCTTGTGCGGTTGGAAGATGGTGTCAGTGTTCACGTCCAGGTTTCCACTCCGCGCCCCGTCGGATCGCGCGTCGGGCTCGAATGTGACACCTCCATGCTGCATGTGCTGGAAGACTAATGGCCGGCGTTGCACATATCCCGCAGCCGGACGCCACGTCGAGATTGCTTGCGGCGCAGGCCGAGCGCGCGCGTCAAAGACGCAGAACGCGGCTTTTCCTGCTGGCCCCGGCGCTCGGGATTATCGGTATCTTTGGGCTGTTCCCTCTCTCTATCGCTCTGGTTTACTCGTTCCTTGAACCCGGGACCTATGGCGGCGTTGAATGGACGTTCTCTTACGACGCCTATGTGCAGTTCCTGTTCGAGCGGGATATTTTTGATGACACGCTGACCTTTAACAGCGCCTATCTTCAGATCTTCGGGCGTTCCTTTGGTCTTGCCATCACCACTATGATTGGAACTCTGATCCTTGGGTTTCCTGTTGCTTACTTCATTGCGGCCCGTCCGCAGGAACAACGCAATTTCTGGCTGTTCGCCATCACTCTGCCGTTTTGGACGAACCTGTTGATCCGTACGTACTCGATGCTTCTGATCGTACGGGACGAGGGTTTTGTGAACCTGACGCTGAAGAACCTCGGCCTGATCAGCGAGCCGATCGAGATGTTGTACACCGATGGCGCGGTACTGGCCGGGCTGGTCTACAGCTACCTGCCTTTCATGATCCTCCCGATCTATGCCTCGCTGGAGAAGTTCGACTTTTCGCTGCTTGAGGCAGGGCATGATCTCTATGCCACACGCACGCAGGTGTTCCGCCACATCATTATACCGATTACCCGTCCGGGCATTGTCGCGGGCTGCGTTCTAGTGCTGATCCCGGCGCTTGGGGCCTACATCACGCCGGAATTACTCGGCGGTGGCAAGAAACTGATGATCGGCAACCTGATTGCCCTGCAGTTCGGCTCGGGCCGCAACTGGCCCTTTGGCGCCGCTGCTGCACTGATCCTGATGGCAGTCGTGTTAATCGCGCTTCTTGTCAGCTTGCGGGCAGGTGCTTCGAAGGAGAGTGGACATGGCTAAACTGTCGTCACTCTTCCGGCCGTCGACAGACGCGCGCGAACTACGCCGGCAACCCCTGTTCACCGGCATGTCCTGGCTGGTTCTGTTGTTCCTCTACGCACCGATTGCCGTCCTGGTCGTGTTCTCGTTCAACGATAGCCGCTCTGTTGTGCGCTGGACCGAGTTCAGCTTGCGCTGGTACGCGGCGGCCTTGGAAAACGATGACATCCGACGGTCGGCAATGATCTCGGTACAGGTCGCTCTCACCGCGACCGTGTTTTCCACCATCATTGCCACAATGGCTGCACTGGCGACAACGCGCGGCGATGTTTATCGCGGCCGCTCTGCGGCTATTGCACTCATAAACCAGCCCCTGATGATCCCCGAGATCGTTACGGCGATTGCAACGCTGGCCTTCTTTTCGATCCTGCGCCAGCTCACGGGTGTTACCGGGATCGGCTGGCTGATCCTCGCCCACACAGTTTTCTGCGTGCCCTTTGCTTACATGCCGATCCGCGCACGTTTGTCAGATTTGTCAGTGACTTACGAAGCTGCCGCCGCCGATTTGTACGCGACGCCCTGGCAGACATTCCGCTATGTGACGCTGCCTCTTTTGATGCCCGGTGTTATGGCGGGGGCGATGCTGGCCTTTGTAGTCTCTCTTGACGACGTCATCATCACGCTTCTGGTGGCCGGACCGGGTGAAACCACCTTGCCCATCTATATTCTGGGCCAAATCCGTCGCGGCGTAACGCCAGAGGTCAACGCCGTTTCGACCATCCTGATCGGAGTGACCATAGCCATGGTCGCCCTGACCTTCTTTCTGCAACGCAAACGAAAATAACAAGAAGCCCGCGCTGCTGCGGGACGCCAACAATCTCAACGGAGGACCAAATGAAATACACTCTTCTCAAAGCCGCAGCCATCTCGGCCCTGGCGCTCAGCGCGGCAGGAGCGCATGCCGAAGGCAAACTGAACATCTACAACTGGGGGAACTACACCAACCCCGAGATGATCGAGAAATTCGAAGCCCAATACGATATTGAGGTAACGCTGGACAGCTATGACAGCAATGAAACCATGCTGGCCAAGGTCAAAGAGGGCAACACTGGCTATGATGTTGTTGTTCCTGGCGACTACATGATCGCGATCATGGTAGGCGAAGGCTTACTGGCCGAGATCAACGCTTCCGAAATGGACAACTTCAAGAACATGGACCCGAACTGGGTCGATGTGTACTGGGATCCGGGTCGCAAGTATTCGGTCCCATATCAGTGGGGTACGACCAGCTTTACGGTCGACAGCGCGGTCTACAGCGGTGACATAGACACGCTTGGCCTGATCTTCGATACGCCCGAAGAGCTTAAGGGCCGTATCAACATGCTGAATGACATGAATGATGTGATCAACGCCGGCCTACGCTACCTAGGCTATCCGCGCTGCAACTCCAATCCCGATCAGATGAAAGAGCTGATGGCACTGCTCGAAACTGCCAAGGGTGACTGGCGCACCATGGATTATGCGGTGATCGAAAAGCTGACGTCGAAAGATGTGGACCTGTCGCAAAGCTGGAACGGCGCGGCCATGCGCGCCCGGGCGGATCGCCCGACATTGCAGTACGCCTATCCAAAGGAGGGGTTCACCGGATGGATGGATAACGTCGCGGTTCTTGCCGACGCGCCCAACATGGACAACGCAAAGCTCTTCGTGAACTTCATGATGGACCCGGAAAACGCTGCAATGACCTCGAACTTTGCGCGTTATGCCAACGGGATCAAAGGTTCCGAGGCATTCATGGATGCCGAGATGCTCGACGCGCCTGAAATCGTGATGCCTGCAGGGGCACCGGTACCCGACTTTGTGAAGCCTTGCGACCAAGACGTTGTGGACCTGTACAACAAGGTTTGGACCCGCCTTAAGCAATAAACTTAAAAGTCAACTGTGTCGGCCCATCTCTGGTCGGGCCGACCCTTTCCAAAGTTTTATTAACCTGACTGCGGCCCCTGTTTGGGTCGCCTTGCGGGAGCATGGAAAATGCAAAACAGCAAATCCGGCACGAGGCCCAAAACAGCGCGTGAGATCGGCATCATGCAGGGTTTCCCGCCCCCGCCTGAGAAACGCCCGTCTCTCGAGAACTGGGATCTCGCCCCGTTCAACCGCTGGACCTTCCAGAACATGCGTAGTCTGTTTCCGACGGTCGATGTTCGTCCGGGCTCGAATGCCCGGGAACTGATACAGGCGCCCCGTGACCTGCTGGATACGGAGTTTCAGACCTTTGACGACCGCCAACTATCGGTCGAGAACTGGCTGACTGAGAGCTACACGGATGGCTTCCTAGTGCTGAAAGGCAACCGGCTTTTAACCGAGATATATGCCAACGACTTTACTCCGGACACCGCACATTTGGGGCAATCTGTCTCCAAATCCCTGATCGGCTCTCTGGCCGGTGTGCTTCACGGTGAAGGCAAGCTGGACCTCTCGGAGCCGCTTGACAATATCGTACCGGAACTTGCTGGGACCGGCTATGCCGGATGCACTGTGGATCAGGCGCTCGATATGCAATCCGGGGTGCGCTTTACCGAGGATTATGGCTTTCCGGATAGTGACATGACACGCGTTGATGTGGCGTCGGGCTGGCGCCCGGTTCGCAAGGGAGAAATCAAACCTACCATTCGGGATGTTATTCTAACTTTGCCCCGGGAAAGACCCCATGGGCAGGCTTTCTCTTACCGCTCGATTGAGACGGACGTCATCGCCTGGGCCTTGGAACGTGTGAGCGGCGAAGACCTTGCTTCGCTCTTGTCCAACCGGATCTGGCAAGAGATTGGCTGCGTGCATTCGGGCTTTTTCACCGTAGACGACGCCAAGACAGCACTCGCTGACGGCGGGTTCAACGCAACTCTTCGGGACTATGCCCGCTTTGGCCGCATGATGGCAGATGGTGGCAAGGTCGGTGACCGACAAGTAGTGCCGGAAAGCTGGGTTTCGGGGATTTGTTCGGGAGCGGACCCTTCAAAGCACGGTGACCCGTATGACGTGCTGTCCCCTCAAGGGGCATACCGAAGGTTCTGGTGGGTTCATGACCCGAGGCGCGGTGTGTTCATGGCGCGCGGAGTTTTTGGTCAACTGATCTTCATTGACCTGACCGCGGACGTGGTTATCGTCAAGCTTTCCAGCTGGCCCGACTATCTGATCCAGTCCTTTAGCCACGATGCCGTGCGTGCCTGCGAGGCAATCATTCGCGCGCTTGAGTAGTTCAAACCATCACAGACACAAGAGGCCGCATGTCGCCAACACCTGATCTGATCATCCTCAACGGTTCTCTCCTGACCTTTGACGACGCCACGCCGAAGGCTTCGGCCCTGGCAATTCAGGGCGGCATAATTGTGGCTGTTGGAAACACCGACGACATCCGTACTCTGGCTGGGAATGGAACCAAAATCATCGACGCTGCGGGCGGCACCGTCATGCCTGGCTTTATTGATAGCCATGTCCACCTTTTCGGTGGAGCGGCCGAGTTGGGCATGTTGGACCTGCGCGAAACGACAGGCGCGGATGCTCTGACAAACGCATTGCGAGCCTTTGCGGCCGAGCACCCCGACGAACCTTTGCTTATGGGGGTCGCCGCCAACTACGAAATTCTTGGCCCCGGCGTCACAACGACACGGCAAGATCTGGATCGCATCCTGTCCGAGCGCCCGGTTGCGTTAATGTCGGCCGACCACCACACCGTCTGGGCAAACACAATTGCCTTGGAAAAGGCGGGCATTCTTCACGGCGGCGGCGTTCCCCCCGGTTCGGAAATCGTGATGGCTGGGGATGGTACCGCACAAGGTCAACTGAACGAAACCGGTGCTTTTGGCTCTGTCCTGCGCCTGTCGCAATTGGGAGGGCGCGATCTTCTGGGGTATGTTACAGGAGCGGACCCCTTGCCACCCGCAACACCAGAGGAACGCGCCTTTGACAAGGAAGTCATACTGCGTGGCCTGAAGCACTGCGCATCCCACGGGATCACGGGGTTGCACAATATGGACGGCAACTTCTATCAACTTGAGCTGCTGAGTGAACTTGAGGCCGAGGGGAGCCTTCCGATCCGTGTTCAGGTGCCCATGCACCTCAAGAACACCGACCCTCTGGATCGGTTGGAAGAGGCCGATGAAATGCGCCGTCGCTTTGCGTCGGATATGGTTTGGTCAGGGCGCGTAAAGATGTTTATGGATGGCGTGCTGGACAGCTACACAGCACTGATGCTCGCGCCGTATCCGGGCAAGCCGGAAAGCCTCGGCGATGCCGTATTCAGTGCCGAACACTTTAACGAAGCCTGCATTCGCGCTGATGCAATGGGGTTGCAACTCAGCACGCACGCAATTGGCGACGGTGCCGTTCGGCGCACGCTGGACGGTTACGAGGCAGCGCGCAATGCCAACGGCGCACGGGATTCCAGACACCGGATCGAGCATATCGAGGTGATAGACCCTTTGGATCTGCCCCGTCTGGCAGCCCTCGACGTCGTTGCCTCTCTTCAACCATTGCATTCACCCGCAGGAGGATTGTTTTCTCCCTATTCGGCCGGAGACATTCTGACAACCGAGCAAATCCCTTTTGCGTTCGCGTGGAACAAAATACGCGAGAGTGGCGCCAAGATTTGTTTCTCGACGGATTGGCCAGTCGTTCCCGTCGACACAATGATGACGATTGCCGGAGCGGTAAGCTGCAATGAGCTGCCATCGCCCTGGCAGGACAACCGTCAAAGCCTTATGGCCACGCTTTCCGCTTATTCGCATGACAATGCGTGGCTGGAGTTCAACGAGGATCAAAAGGGTCGTCTGAAGTCGGGATATCTGGCCGACATTGCCATTCTCGAACAGGACCTGTTTTCGATTGAGGAAAACCAATTAGCAAATGCGCGCATTGCTGTGACCGTTTGTGGAGGCGCCGTTTCGCATACAGCTTGAAATGCTAAGCATCGATTATATCAGTGCTTAGATAACTTCTTTTAGGCCGCGACGATTGTTGGCATTGCGCAGCAAAGCAGACCTTGGCCTCGAGCGCAGCGAATGGGTGCTGTCAGACGAATTCTAACTCGTCTCTGTTAGGCCAGTGAGGCTGTCCTTTATCCCGCGCCAAGTTCGCGCCACTCGGCAAGAGCGGCGGATCGTGTCAGCTTGAAGGTGTCTCGGCTGGCGAGCGATCTTTCCTGGTTGAAGTGGTTACAGACAGAGGAATGGACGGAGGCGAATTTCTGCAAACTTCGCATACGCCTGAAACGCTGCATGGCGCGTTCTCTTCGTCGGAACGGCAGATGAGAATTCTCAACGCGGTTGTTGAGCCATCTGCCCGTCATTTGCTTTTCCAACGCACCCATTTCTCTGAGCGCAGCCTTGTAGGATGCGAAGCGATCTGTGACTACTTCTTCAGCTTTGCCGTGCCGCTTCATTAATTTCCTGAGGAATTTCAGTGCTGCAGCTTTGTTTCGGCGTTTGGTGACAACGGCTTCCAGCACCTCGCCTTCGTGATCAACAGCCCGCCACAGATAATGTCGCTTGCCATTTACCTTCACGAAAGCCTCGTCGACGTGACACTTCCATTTCGAGAATGCACGAAGTTGCCGGACCCGTTTGCGTCTAATCTCACAAGCAAACATTGGGCCGAACCTGTTCCACCAATATCGGATAGTTTCGTGGCTCACGTCGATCCCGCGTTCGTGCAGCAGATCTTCGACATTCCGAAGTGAAAGAGGGAAACGGATGTACAGCATCACTGCAAGGCGGATGATCTCGGGACTGGTTTTGAAGTACGTGAAAGAGGCAGGTTTGGTCATGGGCAAAAGCTACGCAACACCCCTACCCCCGCTCAAGCAAAGTCGGTCTAACAAGGAACTAACTTGGCTTATTGATCTTGTCCAAAACAGTTTTAGCTGGCGAAACTCAAACTGCTACGCACAATAGCGGTAACGGCTGTGCACACTGAAGGGCAGAGAATTGGTACGCGCTCGCTAAAACTTTTTGTAGAACAAGGACAAAGAACGCCCATGTCCCCAAGCATCGCAATCATCGCGAGTGGTATTTACAGCCCACTCTGCAGTGCGATTGAATTTGCCAAGAAAGCGCAAAGCATAGGCTATGAAATCCGAGTCTTCGCCCCCACCAAAGCAGCAGGTCTACTGTCATTTGCAGGGCTCGAACATCACACAATCCCAAACCCAAAAATTGATACGCGGTCACCTCTCCTGCCGGCAACCAAACAAAAGCACGTCAGTTCGGCAGAAAAGAATAAGCGGCTAAATGCTGCGATTTCGGCGCTAGGAGTGGATACTTTAAAAGACGAGTTGAATGTCATCAATCCAGACCTGATCTTCATCGATTGCGAGATGCACGCCCATATCATCGTCGCATTGTCAGTCGGCAAGCCGGTCATTCAATACAGCAGCATGTACTTATCGCCCCCGAGTATTCAAGCACCGCCACTGCACAAACGTTCCTTTCCCGGGCAGGGCATTCTGGGTAGCAAAATCGGCGTCGCGTTTCTTTGGGCGCAGCACCTTTTCGGAAAGGCGTCAAAAATCCGGCGGAATCAGCGACGCGACCAAGGCGCAGATCATCCAGCGGCACTGATTGAACTTGCGCATAGGCTGAATGTGCCCATCAGGTCTTTGCGCCGGTTCGCGTGCTGGCAGATGCCTTGGTCATATAGAATTCCCACCGCACTGTTCTTGCCGCGCGCTCTGGACCTGCCGACAAAGACTTACGAAGACATGACATATCTTGGTCCGACGATCATGGCAGAGCGCGTCACTCGCGACTTTGACGAGCACCGCATTGCTGAGTTCTGCGACGCGTCAGGTGTGCAAAAACGGATTTATGTTGGTTTCGGCTCCATGATGTCCCCGGATGCGCGCTTAGTTCCAAAATTATGGGATATCGCTAGTCGTCATCAGGAGTGGCGCTTTTTGTGTGCGGCCGGAAAGCACTGGAATGCTATGGCGCGCCAGAATGTACCACGGAATGTGGAAATCCTAGAATGGGTGCCTCAGCAAGAGGTATTGGAACATTCTGACCTGTTTATCTTCCATGGCGGTACCAGCAGTTTGGTTGAGGCAGTTGAAGCGGGAACTCCGATGTTGGTCTTCCCCCATGTTAACGATCAAAAAGGCAGTGCCGCCCGGGTTGTATTTCATGGATTAGGCCGTGCAAGGCGAACGAAAGACTCAACCAAGCAAATTGAGGCCGACATTGTTGCTCTGTTGGATAACCCAAACATTGCCAAAAACTGCGAAAAAACACAGCAGGCTTGCCGGGTCGAGAGAGATAGCTTCGACCTAGGTTCATATTTGAGCGCGCTGTTTATTAAAGAGACGTGAAATCCCTGATACATACTTTAGTAGAAGGTATCGTAAACCGCAGAAAGCCAACAAAAAATACAGATACCTTGCCGAATTTTGTGATCCGATCCGCGCCAAACGCCGTAATACGGGTACTCATAGCGTATGAATGAAGCTCGTGGCACGAAAAAGACTAGCAACATTGACGGACGGCGATTGCAATTTCCAGAAATTTGCCAGTTCCCTTCCAGACATTGACGACCAGAACCTGCGTCTGGTTTGGAAGAAAATCGCTGCCTTCGACTTATTTCGACTGCTTCAGCCTAATTCGGACGTTGACACTTCCAAGTCAGCCTCGGAACTCTTAAAGATTATGATGTCATTCGGCAAAGGGTGCCGGGACAATGGTTTGGCGCTGGGTGTTAACTCACATATCTGGACTATCCAACAGCTGATTTCAGAATTTGGTTCGGAAGAGCAGAAGGACACGTACCTTCCTTCGATGATGGCTGGTAAAACGATTGGCGCGTTCGCTTTGACCGAAGAAAATGCGGGATCCGACGCTCTGTCACTTGAGACCAGGGCAGAACAAGCAGACAGCGGTTACCTACTAAGCGGCAAAAAGTGTTTTGTTGGCATGGGCCCGATTTGCGACATCGCTATCGTGTTTGCCTCCACTGCGCCGGGAAAAGGACGTTGGGGGTTATCTGTCTTTCTCGTTCACGCCAACGATCGCGGCTTTGTTAGGGGGCACAGTACCGACAAATTGGGGCTCAATTCGACTCCGATGGGGCATCTGTCTTTTGAGGACTGTTGGGTTCCCACTTCTCGCCGGATTGGTCCCGAAGGCGCCGGAGCGTCGATCATTCAAACAGTTCTGGATTGGGAACGAAGTTTCATTTTGGCTTCTCAGGTGGGCGCCATGTCGCGTCAATTGGCAGAGTGCGTCGATTTCGCAGCTGAGAGACAAGTCTTCGGTCAACCAATTTCCGAGTATCAGTCGATCTCGAACCGTTTGGCCGAGATGAGGGTGCGTTTAGAGACTTGCAAGCTCATGTTGGAACGCGCCGCGGAACTGTATGATCGCGGTGAGCCGCTGACCCAATTTGCCGCGATGACCAACCTTCATATTTCCGAGGCTTTTCTTGCCTCTAGCCTCGATGCAATGCGGACCTTCGGTGGCTCTGGGTATCTGAAAGGCTCAAGAGCAGGCGCAGATTTGAGTGATGCAGCTGGAGGAATTACGTACTCAGGAACTTCGGATATCCAGCGCCAGATCATCGCAAAATTGGAGCTTGCCCAACGCCGCCAACCTTTCAAAACGGGCGGAGAAAGCAATGAAGTCTAGTCCGATGGGCCGCCCAAACCCGACCTCAGTTTTCTTGTTGCCATTGATTTGGCGGGGTTATCTTGCGAAGCTTGGGCTTTTTTTGCTTTTAGCTTGGAGCTCGGTTGCTCATGCGCACCGCTTCAACGAAAGCTACATCTATTTCGATGTTACTGAGCGCACGTTAAGCGGCCGAGTTGAGATTACGTTACACGATCTCACCCGCATCAAGCAGAAGTCGAAGTCAGTGGAAAGCAAGCTGACAAAGACGCAGATTGTTGATCAAAAGGAAGAGTTTATCGACTACTTTCAAGATCGTCTCAAAGTCTCGCACGACGGCCAACCACTCGAACTCGAGTTCAACAGTATTTCGTTCTTTGGAACGAAAGGCCGAACCTATGCGCAGTTTTACTTTGACGTCTTGGGCGTCGAAACGACACCTGTAACGATAGTTCTATCGTACCGGGGAATGTTCGAAGACGTCGATCCAACGCATCGCGGTTTTGCCCTGATCGGCAGCAACACGCGTAACGCAATGGACGAGAATGAAGCTTATGTTTCGCTGATCTTTTCTGCTGGAGACGGCGAGAAAGAGCTTTACCTAAACGATGAACCTACGAAGGACATTGCGCGTACATTCTTTAAGTTTGGTGTTTGGCAAATGCTGCTGGGTTGGGGCCATGTCCTGTTTCTCGTCCCATTGCTACTAGGCGCAGTCATGCGGTCGGATAGCGGACAATGGCTTCCCGCCGAGAGTCTGGGCGATGGTGTTAGAGAAACCGCCAAAATTGTTACTGCCTTTACAATCGCACACACGGCAACTTTGTGGATAGCGACACTGACTGGCGTCACCCTTCCCAACATGCTGGTTATCGCCGGCATCTTCTTATCGATTGCTGTTGTTGCTGCGGGCAATCTAACCGCGCGCATTGAGGCCGCTTCGTGGAAACTGGTGGCTTTGTTTGGCATCGTGCACGGATTTGGGTTCGCCAATGCCCTTGACCAGCTTGGCCTTGAGCCCGCGCGCATCGCTCTTGGGTTGGGATCTTTCAATTTTGGCATCGAAATTGGACAGTTAGCGCTTATCCTATTGCTTTTCCCAGTCTTTTTCGAACTTCGAAAACTGACGGCCTATCGCTTGGTTGGGCTAAAGGGTGGATCTGTTTTGGCAATCGTACTTGCCCTACTTTGGTTCTTTGGACACTCGTTCGGGTCCTTCTCAAGTCCTGGTACGGCAAGCGCTGGGGGTACATTTGGATGACCAAACCAGCCTTCCTTGACGACATGCTGAAGCACTTCGGCGAAACGACTCCGCAGAGTGACGCAGTCGAATATTTGGGAGACAAACTCAGCTACTCGGGACTAAACGCCAAAGCCAACCAAATCGCCGATCATCTAACGGCGGCAGGAGTAGAGAACGGCGATCGTGTCGTAATTTGTGCGCCGAAGTCGTTGAACGCCGTTGCCGCAATCTATGCTATCCTTCGCGTCGGCGCGGTTTACGTGCCTATTGATCCAGCGGCACCATCAGAGCGAGCGCTTGCACAGACCCACACAGTCGCTCCAAGGGTTGTAATCACCGACAGCGAAAGAATGTCAGGCTTTGGGGATCAGTTCGCCGCATTCCAAGTATTGGGCCTGGACCAAGAACTATCAGAGCTAGCACCAAGCGGGACAACAATTGCGCAAAGTGCAAGGCGCCGAACAAACGACCCCGCCTACATATTGATGACATCGGGATCAACTGGCGCGCCCAAAGGGATAGTTCACACGCACAGAAGCGGTTTGGCGTATGCGCAAATGGCAAAAGAACTCTGCAATTTGCAGGCGACAGATCGCGTCAGCAATCACACGCCACTGCATTTTGATATGTCGATTTTTGACATTTTCAGCACTGCCCTGGCTGGAGGTTGCACGGTTGTCATTCCAGAAATGCATGCGAAGTTTCCGGCAAGTCTTGCGCAATTGACCGAGCAAAGCGGGATAACAGTTTGGTACTCTGTCCCCTTCGCTCTGACCCAAATGGTGGAGCGCGGGAAGCTAGGAGAAAAGGACCTTTCGGCCTTACGGGTCGTAATGTTCGCGGGCGAAATGATGCCTCCTGCGACGCTCAAGGAATTCGCAAAGCACACGCCGAACGCGACTTTCCTTAACGCATACGGCCCGACAGAAACGAACCATTGCATAACTGCCGAGTTTTCTCACTCAGAGCTGGACGGCATCAGCGCTTTGCCAATTGGTTTCGCAGACGCAGGCGTAACCGCTCGGATCGGCGAAGCGCAACTTGAGACCGATGAAGGAGAGCTTTTGATTTCGTCCGATCAGGTCATGCGGGAGTATTGGCAAGACACCAAGAAAACAAACGCAGCTTTTGTTGATTTGCCGGATCGCAACGGCACTGCCAGACGGTTCTACCGTACAGGAGACATTGTAACCCGCGACCAGAAAGGTCGGTTTGTTCTGGTAGGCAGGAAAGACAGGCAGGTCAAAATTCGGGGTTTCCGGGTTGAGCTGGATGAGATCGAGCTAGCTTTGATGAACAGTTCGAAGGTGAACGAGGCTGCAGTCGTTGTCGTTAATCAAATGATCCATGCGTTTGTAACCGGCGAGAAAGAACAAAACTTGCAGGACGTTCAGGCCGACATTCGATCTGTTTTGCCACAGTATGCTGTCCCTCAGTCAATTGACTGGTTGAACGTATTGCCCCGCACTTCAACCGGAAAAATTGATCGTACCAACCTGACAGAGCGCGCCAATGCAAAATACGCAGCCTAATACGCCAAACGGCGCAACTCGCACTTACATTCAGTCCACTTTACTTGGCGGGCGTGAAGTCACCGACCAACAGGATCTTCTGCTGAGCGGCATGATTGACTCATTGGGTGTTATGTCGCTGGTCGCCTTTCTTGAAGAGACGTATGAAATTCAGGTGCCGTTTCAGGATGTGACGATCGAGAATTTCGCGACGATCGAAACGATCATCCAATATGCCGAAACACAAAGTAAAAACTCGGGATAGGTGGACGGTCATGACGTTCGATTTGTCAGAAAGTCAAAAACGCTTTTGGAGGGGGCACAAACTTCATTCTGACCTTCCAATCTACAACATGGCTTGGCGGATTGATTTACACTTTGCGGTCCGACCAGAGGTGTTTCGGGCCGCGCTTCTGGCAACAATTAGGGATAACCCAGTCCTCAGGACAGTGTACCGCGACAGTGGCGGCGAACCCGTCCAATCAATTGGCGAGGCAATTGATGATGCACTGAGTGTTCTGGACTACAGTTCGAAAGAAAACCCAAAGGAACGCCTCGTAGCACAGATGGCGGACTGGGTTCAAAAACCCTTTGACCTCGAGCAATGCTCCATGCGCAACCAATTGGTCAAGCTGGCTGAGGACCACTGGGTTTGGGGCGTTTGTCAGCACCATATCATATGTGACGCTCAATCCGGCGCGGTCCTGTTTGACCTGGTGTCACAGCATTACTCAGCACTGTCACAGAACCTGACTGGCGAAATTCCTCCTTCCCCAGATTACTTCGAAAGCGCCGCGTTTACGAAGCTTGAGCCATCGGTGACTCAGACTGCATCGCGCACTGCCTCCTCGCCACCTTACGGCAGTAGCCCAACGCGGGAGTCATTTTCTACAAGACTATCTCTTCCAATCGATCAGGACACACTTACGGATATCGAGCACTGCATCGGAAAACCTGAATTCCGCTTGTTTACACCAGAGCTGTCGCGTTTGGCCCTGCATCTCACCGCTTACTTCGCATTCCTACATAGGGTTACAGGCGATGAGCTGATAACGATTGGATTGCCATCGCATAATCGTTTGTCAGACACTGATCGTAAAACTCTTGGTCTGTTTGTCGAAACTCTTCCATTTCCGGTTGAGATCGATCCCAAAGACTCTCTGGAGGCACTCCACGGCAAGGTCAAAACAGGCCTAGGGTCGTTCCTGCGAGAAGCGCGCCCGGGTGCTGTAGCAACTAAAAACACAAGCGATATCAGCGCGGTTCTGAATTTCATTCGTGCTAAATTCGAGAGTTTTGCCGGTCAACCAGCCTCGGTTCAATGGCTCCACAGCGGTGCGCACGACGCAGCCCATGCCATGCGTTTACACGTCACAGATTTTGCAGGAAATGGTGAGCCCAACCTATTCTTGGACGTTCACAACGAGATTCTCGACGTTGTAACTGGTGACAATGTTGCCGTGCATCTCGCCTGTTTTTTGAAGACACTTGTGCGAGCGCCAAACGAAAAAATAAATGCGATTGATATCGCATCCAACCCAGAAGACCGATCGATTGTGTTTGGCGCCGCCGAAGATCAGGACATCCCCCCGACAGTTCTGGACGCGTTTTCGCGTCACGTTGCAATATCCGCTGATAGGACGGCAATTTCCACGGCGGACACATCTATCAGCTATGTGGAAGTGGACGAACGCAGCAATCAGATTGCTTCTCAAATTCATAGGCTCGGAATCTCGACCGGATCACGGATCGCAGTTCACATGCCAAGATCGATCGATTTTGTATTGGCTGTTCTCGGGATACTGAAATCCGGGTGTAGTTTTGTTCCAATTGCCGCAAATGTCCCGTTCGCGCGGGCAGAACAGATCATATCGGGATGTGATGCGTCAGCAATTTTTGTAACTTCCGAAGATCACCGCGCATTCTCGTGCAAGAGCCTTTCTGTGTCCGAAAGCATTGGTGAAGCTACGTTCATACAATCTAAGGCCGAGGCATCACAAACTGCATATGTGCTGTTTACTTCTGGTTCGACTGGAACACCGAAGGGTGTTGCGGTCGATCATAGGAACCTTTCGCGCTATGCACATTGGGCGGCCAGTGCGTTTGGCGATGGAGGCCCCGCCCACTACCCGTTCTTTTCTTCGATCTCCTTTGATCTAACCCTTACATCCCTTTTTGTTCCGATGATTACGGGCGGATCGATCAGGATTTATCCAGAAACATCAGACCCTGACCTAGCCGTTTTGGACGTGTTTGCGGACGACCGGGTGACCACAGTAAAGCTCACTCCGTCCCACCTGTCCCTGGTCTGCAAAGCGGGCCAACCCGTCCAGACAATTGAAACGCTGGTCTTGGGCGGAGAGAACCTAACGTCGCAGCTATGCCGAAAAGCGCAAGATGTCCTGTCTCCTGCGATTAGGATTTGTAACGAATACGGACCAACTGAAGCTGTCATAGGCGCAATGCTGCATGAATTTGATCGCAAAACCGACACGGATGCATCTGTGCAGATCGGACAACCTGCCGCTGGCATTGCAATCAGTGTCCGCAACGATGCCCTGAACATCTGCCCCTTCGGCATCGTCGGAGAGATCGTCCTTAGCGGGCGTTTGGCCCAGGGCTACATAAGTTCTCATGCGATTTCGGATGAGAAGTTCGTCCAAGATCCTTTTGGTAAACAAGGTTGGATATATCGAACCGGCGATCTTGGCCGCATCTATCAGGATGGCAGGCTTGAGTATTTGGGACGCGCCGACCAACAGATCAAACGCGGTGGAGTCCGGCTGGAAGTAGCCGAAATTGAACATGCCATACGCCAGCATCCCGATGTGGGTGCGGTCTATATCGGCTTTGAATCAAGAAATTCCGTGATCAAGGCGGCAAAACTCTGCCGCAAATGCGGCCTTGAAGAAAACGTTCCGGGATCATCCTTTGCTGAGGACGATTTGTGTGGCGTGTGCGCCGAGTTCGAAGACTACAAAAACCGTGCGAACGCGTATTTTCGAAGCGAACCTGAGCTTGCCCAACTCATTTCAGCGGCCTCTGAGAAAGCCAAGGGAAACTACGACGCCGTAATGCTGCTTAGCGGCGGCAAAGACAGCACGTATGCGGCCTTCCGGCTTGCCGATTATACATCTCGCGTTCTTGCGGTGACACTCGACAACGGCTTTATCGCGGATCAGGCAAAAGCCAATATTCAACGCGTCACAGCAGATTTGGGGTGGGATCATCGGTACCTAAGCACCGACAAGATGAACCAGATCTTTGTAGACAGTCTCAAACATTACTCCAACGTATGTCAGGGTTGCTTCAAGGCCCTTTATACTTTGGCTTTCAGAACAGCACTTTCAGAAGGCGCGCCATTGGTCGTCACCGGACTGTCCCGTGGGCAATTCTTCGAAACTCGGCTGACGCCTGACCTGTTCAAGAACGCGCGCCCTACATGCGCACAACTCGAACAGATGGTAAACACGGCCAGAAAAATCTACCACGCTGAAGATGATGAACTGTCGAGATTGCTTGAGACAGACGATCTCAAAGACGGGCAGTTTCTGAAACAAACCGAAGTCCTGGACATTTATCGCTACATCGATGTGCCCGTCTCTGATGTGTATTCATTTTTGGAGACGCAAACAGCTTGGGTACGACCGAGCGATACGGGAAGATCAACGAATTGCCTCATCAACGATGTTGGTATTCATCTGCACAAATCGCGTGAAGGGTATCATAACTATGCGCTGCCCTATTCCTGGGATGTGCGCATGGGACACAAAACGCGTGAGCAGGCGATTGCGGAACTTGAGGACGATATTGACCAACAGCAAGTCACAGAAATATTGGATCAGATCGGGTTCGACGAGCCGATCGAACGCGAACCGCGCCTGGTCGCTTATGTCGCGAGCGACTCGGCCACAGAGCAGGGCATCTGGAATTTGCTACAGACGAAGCTGCAGCGCGAAATGATGCCGGACCAAATCGTTGTCCTGAAAGACATTCCCCTTACGGCGAATGGAAAGGTCGATCATGGCAAATTACCGACTGCGATATCAAAGCGAGGTTTCGCGCAGAAATTTTTGACACCTGAAACTCCCATGGAGGTCAGCCTGTCTAAAATTATGTGCGACGCTTTAAAAACAAGCAAAATTGGTACAAACAACGATTTCTTCGACCTCGGCGTGGATAGTCTGGCGGCCATTGAGATTGCCATGAAGGCGAATGAAAAAGGCATCGCACTGCCGGCGACAGCGTTGTTCGAGTATCGGACACTCAAGACTTTAGCGGCTTTTGCGGATGGTTTAGCGACCGAGGTTCTGCAAGACGAAGAGGAGCCTGCGCTGATCGACTTAGACGATGACGAATTGGCAAACATCACGCGGGCTTTGGGTTGAGATGGAGCATCCCAAAGGAATAGCGGACATTCTGCCATTGACAGCGGCACAGAAGGGAATGCTGTTTCAAGTTTCCGGTGGCAGTCGGCTGAAGGGACAATATGTTGCCGTGATCTCCTGCGCGTTAAATGGCCCTGTGGAGCCAAATCGCCTAAGGCGCGCGATGCAATCGGTCATTGATACACGCGACGCCCTGCGGGCTGGCTTTGTGTGGGAAGGGGTCAAACAGCCTGTCCAGGTCATTCAAGACGCCGTTTCCTTACCTTGGACAGAATTGGATTGGCGCGACGCTTCAGATATCAAAACACGTTTGTCAGAACTGGTTGACTCGGAACAGGTCAGGGAATTCAACCTGACTGCTCCGCCATTAATGGCAGCGACTTTGATTAGAACTGCTGAGAATTCTTGGCGTTTGGTTTGGACGATCCATCACCTGGTAAGCGACGGTTGGTCCACTAAACCGATGTTTAGTGAGGTATTTGACCACTATCAAAATGAAACACGCACAGCGGAGAAGCCGCCCAGCTTCAAATCCTACCTAGTTTGGTTGCGAAAACAGAAACACCTCACGAACCAAGACTTTTGGACAGAGTACTTAGCTGAATTGGATGAACCGGGCCTCTTGCCAGCAGGAAGGGACACGGATGGCCTCGAAGAACAGCATTCATATTCTCAGACTCTGGGCACCGACCTGCTGGAACAAGTCGAAGATCTGGCAAAAGGTCTGAAGGTAACGACAAACACCGTTCTGTCGTCTGCTTGGGCCTTGACCCTTCGACGAATCCTACAGCGTGACGATGTTGTTTTTGGAACAACGATGGCTGGACGCCCACCTGAAATCCCGTCGATTGCCAATGCGGTTGGCTCCTTCGTAAACACGCTGCCTACGCGCGTGAAGATAGATCCCTCGCTGAGTATTGAGGCGTTTTTGCAAAATCACGCTCGGGATCAGATCGAACATCGAAAAAACGAGTTTGCGTCACTCGCAGAGGTCCAAGCATGTGCACCACTACCGGCTGGCACACCCTTATTCGATTGCCTCTTTGTCAATGAGGGTGTCTCCATAGAGAGTATGGAGTTTGGGGAAATCCATCTCACCGGTCTTACAACCATTCAGTACAGCAACTACCCTTTGGCCCTATTGGTGACGCCGCACGGTCAATTCAACGCGCAAGTCTACTATGATCCGGCGCGAATGTCTCAGAAGACGGTAGAGGACTATGTTGCTTCCTATCGGGGTATTCTGGCTTCAATGGTTGAAAATCCCGAAGGAACAATTAGAAGCATTCGTCGCCCCGCGAGGCCTCAAATCGATCCTCAAACTGCCTACAGCCAAAAAGATGTTGTCCAGAGGTTTCTGCATCAAGCTCACAAAACGCCAGATGCGCACGCTGTATCAGATGGCAACCGATCTCTGAGCTATGCCGAACTGTCTGACATAGCTCGGACAATCGCGGGTGCACTCAAAGCACAAGGAGTGTCAAAAAACGACATCATCCCTGTGGCAACGGCCAGAGGAGCAGACGCCATCGCGGCGTTTTTGGGCGTTATGATGTCCGGTGCGGCCTATATTCCATTGGACTTGAATTACCCGTCCAAACGCATTGCTCAGGTGTTTGACGCGGCTCAACCCAAGTTTGTCGTTACCACCGCTGAATTCAGTGATCGCTTACCGAAATCGTCAGGACACTTGATCCTTTTGGAGGCAGACAACCCGTCGATCACCACCAAAGAGGTTGAGGTCGGGGAAATCGCTTATGTCATGTTCACATCGGGGTCTCAGAACATACCCAAGGGCGTCGAGATCACGCATGAGGGGCTAGCGCATTCAACGGCGGCCCGCGATGACGTGCATGGCAATCCGCCCAAAGCATACCTACTTTTATCGTCGTTGGCTTTCGACAGTTCGGTTGCAGGTATATATTGGACACTTACGACAGGTGGGCACCTTGTGATTGCGCCAACCCGCATCGAACAAGAGCCAGCCAAACTGGGCGCATTGATAACGCGCCACGAGATCACCCATACGCTGTGTTTGCCAAGCCTTGCACAAGGTTTATTGACGGTCGTTCCCGGCCGCGACTTACTAAGTTTGAATATGCTGATCGCCGCAGGTGAACCACTGACACCTGACTTGATCGAACTGTGTTCTGCCCAACTTCCTCAATGTCGCTTGGTCAACGAATATGGTCCCACCGAAAGTACGGTTTGGTGTACGTCTTTTGATACCGCCGAATACAAGGGGTCTGGCAAGGTCCCCATCGGTCGCACAATCCCAGGATGCTGGGTCGGTGTCGTTGACATTGACGATTGTGAACTTGAGCCTGGTGCGGCTGGCGAAATCGTGATTGCCGGAACGACCGTCGCCCGAGGCTACCTAAACGACGCAAAACAAACCAATGAGCGCTTCTTCCGTCTCGGTTCTGAAGGCCCAAGAGCATATCGCACTGGTGATCTTGGCATCTCTGACGCGTCCGGAAACCTGACCTTTCTTGGTCGAAAGGACAAGCAAGTCAAAATTCGAGGACATCGGATCGAATTGACCGAGATCGAAGCCGTGGCGCGCACTGTCACCGGACGGACACGGGTTGCCGCTTTGGTACAGGATCAACCAGGGGGCCCGGCGATCATCCTCGCTTTGGAATGTGATCCCGAAAACCTCTCGATTGCCAAGGTGAAGGACCACCTGGCGTCTTCTCTTCCAGTTCCGTTTCAACCCAAGGTCATTCAAGCTGTAGAAACATTTCCACGCCTTCCAAATGGCAAGATTGATACAAATAGACTGCTCGTGCAACTTGGCGGCAACCGCTCTTCCGACACGCTAAACCAACCGATCGGGGATCTAGAAAAACAAATTTCTGAATTGTTTTCTGACGTCATAGGTACGCCGTGCGACGATCGAGATGCGAATTTCTTTGATATGGGAGGCGACAGTCTCATGACGCTCGCCATCTATGCCAAGGCGAAGGAGAGCGGTATTGAATTCCAGCCGACGGATTTATTCACATTTCCAACCGTACGGCAGCTTGCGGCGCGTGTTCAAGAGTTGAAGAAAGACACACTGGAAGAGCCGAAGATCAAAACGGTGCAGCTTTCGAATCAGGGTGGAGCCGAAACCCCTGTTGTTCTCATTCACTGCCCCATGGCTTTTTATCGTGAAGTGGTTCAAGGCCTCTCATCAGATCACACCGTCGCCCTGGTACCGAGCCATCGCCTGCCAGGTCGAAAGGTTCCTTTTGACCAATCGATGGAAGAATTGGCCAAAGAAGCGATCACATCCTTCATCGATAAGTTGCCAAACCGCCCAATCGTTTTCTGTGGTTTTTCCGCTGGAAGCGCGTTAACGATGGAAATCATCAGGCAACTTGGCCCTGCCAGAGTTGCCGGGTTCATCGCTCTTGACCCTCCCTACAAAATGCTCGGGTCGAATCCCGATCTCCAGCCTCTGTTTTTCAAGACTTATAAAAGGTGGCGGTACCAATTTCGCACTCTGAAACATCGCAGAAGAGCAAAACATCAACTACCTCATTTCAAAGATGCTTTGGCCGACCCAAAACACAGCCGTGAAGACCAAATTGACGCGGTGTCATTAGTCTACGACCTGGCCATCAATGAGTTTCGTGTCCCTCGGATTGACGTCACCACGCACGTGTTTCTAACACCTGGCAACCCGTCTTTGACCCCAGGTGACGTTCTGGACACGCATCTTCGGAACAAACAGCTGTTTCATTTGTCGATGCCCCACAGTGAAGTCATTCGTGAGTCAAAATCACGCCAAAAAATTCTTGCCAGTATTGTCTCGCTCACTCAGGCCAGAACAAAGTAGAGAGGTCTTCTCGGTCAATCTCCCGTGACTCAACGCGCAAAGCTTTTGTTAGTTACTGGTATTTTGAATCGCTTTGGACAGCATCAGAATCGCATTTTCATATGCATCTGCAAACGACTCATCTTTAGGCCGCTGAACAAGCGTGGGAAAAACAACGCTTTTTAATCCAATCGCGTTCGCGGCTTCGATTGCGGAGGCCGGAGGTTCAGCCTCCCAAATGATAACGTCCGCATTGGTCTGCTCTTTGAGTGTGCGAAGCTCGACAAGCTGTGCAGCACTTGGGTCAGCGCCAGCCTCCCACTCCAGCGATACGATCGAAAGATCATAGGCGCGGCCAAGGTACTGGTACCTTGGGTGGGTTGCGATAATTCCTGTATTCGAGGCGTCAGGGAGTGCGGAACGGGTTTTTTGGTCTAAGTTGCTGAGCTCTGCCCGCAAATCTTCGAGCCGGCCTTTGACCTCTGACGCGGGCAAGAGGTCACGCTGGATGACGGCATTTGCGATCGCTTCAGCTTGTGCAAGTGCTAAGGACGGGTCAAGCCAAAGATACGAGGCAAGTGCTTCGTGAGAGTGCTCGCCTCCTTCACCATGACTGTGGGTAACGGATTCGGTGACAATGTACTGATCTTCGATATCGGCAGATGTGTTTACCAATCTGGACCGGCGTAACGTGACTCGATCGGCCCAAGTTGCAAAGCCTGCGCCGTTCAGAAGGATCAGGTCTGATGACTGGATCATGCTGATATCACTGATCGAAGGCCGCCAGTAGGACGGATCAACATCTGCGGGCACAGGAAATACCACATCTGCATAGTCTCCCATAAGCCGCTGTGCCAAGTATTGAAGCGGGTAATTCACAGCGACCACCTTGGGCCGCTCTTGAGCCACAATCGCGGTAGCCATCAGCGTAGTAAGCAGGATAAAGGCGAATTGTCTAAATAGTAGTTGCATCACTAGCTCCCGCATCTTCGTGAGATATCTTCTGGCGTGATAATCCAATAATTGTCGTGGCCGCCTGTATCGACCTCAACAACCAAACCTGTGGAGTGGTTGAGGCTGTTCAAAAAAACGCGTGCCGTACCCTCGCTAGTAAGGGGCAGCGTGATCAATAATAGGTTTTCTCCATCAAAAATGCGTACATCGCCTTTTTGTGCGACCTTCCCGTTCGAAAATTTGGCTTCAACGGTAATGGTTTCGCAATCGACTGATGCGAACACAACAAGTTGGTGCGCGATGGCAGATAGAGGCATACCAGCCACCAGCGCAATCACACCAAAAGCCCGTTTCACTGGCCCGTCCACTTTTCAAAATGAACCCAGATAACAGCGCCCAGTTCCACGGCCTTTTCGACGCCGTCTTGGGGCAACGTGTAATCAGCAGTGTTCAGCGCAGCAAATCCCCACCAACCGTTGGATGGTGTTGCATAGGTAAACACACCGTCAGCATCGGCCTTAATTGTTTGGGTGATCATCAGTTCATCCGGCGCTGCTGCGCCGGCGGCATTGTTGAAGAATTCCACTTCAACTTCGGCATAAGGCACCGGTTCACCATCCAATTTCACTATTCCCTGAAAGACATTCCGCTCCCAAAGTCCAAACGGTTTAGACAAAGGAATAATCTCTGTCTTAAGCCCAAGCTCGGTATCCCAGCCTTCGTCATCGCCGTAAGCCGTTACGTAAGTTTTTGTGTAGTGAATGATGAAGGCGTCCTCGGCTGGCTCCCAATACGGTTTGGGCTCCATCGCGAAGACATAGGTTCCCGGGCGTTCCAAGAGATAGTCGAGCTTATAGCCCAGATTGTCCATTACTGTGGCATCTTGCAGGTCGCCAAGTAGGTCAGCTGCCTCACCATCGTGCGTAACCGTAAAGGCCACAGGTTTTTCCAACATCATGCCGTCCATCTCGAATGGATGCGAGAAAGACATCGTCAACGAAACGGTGCGCCCATCTTCCTGACTGATCATTGGATCATTTGGGACAATCATGCCGTAATGCGCAGATGCCGGTGTGATCACGACACCGACCAACACGGCAGCCATAAGAATTTGCTTCATTGTTCTCCCTTCCTCATACGCCCAGCGCAAGCAGCCAACCCACCCAAGCCTCGGCATTTTTTGCCACCAATGCGGCACCGGCGGCCGCGATACACCCGGAAATGACCAGCAGTGTCACTGTTTCAGCAGTCAGAAGACGCAAAACCATGCCCCGACGTGCTCCAAGTTGGACGGCCGTCGCGATTTCTTTCGCGCGAAGTCGGAAACTTAGAAAAACTGCTAAGCCGACGGCTGCAAGCGCAGCCATAGCGACGATCAAAGTCACGACGTCCATAAGCGATTTGACCCGAAAGATGCGTTCAACCAGCCCTTGGACAACATCAGCAGGTTCGACCAACTGCGTTGGACCTTTGGCATCCAGATAGCGACCTTTCAGGATCGTCGCCGCGCGTGTCTCGTTGGGAACGACGATCGCGGCTGTTACTGGAAAGTCATCCTGCGATCCGTGGAAATGAAAGCTCTCAATATTCTCGGGTGTTATTTTTTGAAATTGTACAACTGCTGCATTGGCAAGAGCATCCGTACCGGCAGCAATTTCAGCTGCGGATACGACATCTTCATGTCCATGCCCTATCCCCTCAATCACCCAAGCCGTTTTAATGTCGACAAAAATTACCTGATCATCTGGTGTGCTTGTAGGCTCGAGCACACCGACGATCGGCATCTCCAACGGATAAACACCGTCCAGATCGAACAGGTTCTCCGGAGACGAAACCAAGCTATCGCCCACGCCCTTCTCCAGTGTGGCGGCGACGCCAGCACCAATCACGGCATCCCCCAATAGTGAAAGACCGCGCCCTTGCGCATAGTTCAGATCGCGGAAATCAAAGTAATCTAGCGTCGTACCGACGATCCTAAACCCGTCAGAAGAGAATACCGTGTGTATCGGGATCGGTAATGCCAGACCGCTGTCCCAAACACTATCCACTTCGCGGTTCGCAATAGGATCAGGTCGCTCCTCAGAAAAGTAGATCGCGGCCATGGTTAAATCCAATTGCGACCCCCGGCTACCGAGAAGCAAGGGGGTCGCTTCTCCTCGCGATGTGAGAGCCGTTTGGCTCGTCGCAAGCAGTATCTGTGTCGCAACAGGAACAAAGAAGATCAGCGCAGCAGCCACCACAAGGATGAGACTTCGAGCCCAAAAAAAGCGCATGTAAGCGAAAGCGAGGTAGAGGGTATTCATACTTCGGCCGCTTCGCGGAATTGTGCAAAATCAATCACTCGTTCGAAACGCGGCAATAGCTCGTGATCATGCGTAACGGCAAGCACTGTTGCGCCCGCCTCGGCGGCTTGGTCGAACAATAGATTCAGGATTCGCCCTTTGCTTTCTGGGTCAAGATTACCCGTCGCTTCATCCGAGAGGATCAGCTTTGGTCGCGCGATCAAGGCACGGCAAATCGCAACGCGTTGCTGTTCGCCCTGGCTTAGCTCGGCGGGATGCCTGTCCAGTTTGTCGCCAATATTGCAGGCTTCAGCCAGGCTTTCAACTCGAGTGCGAACTTTGGCGTCCAATCTCAATGCCGGCGTTATTCGGTAAGGGTACAAAATGTTTTGCCGCGCAGACAGATATTCGAGCAATGCAAAGTCCTGAAAAACAAAACCGATGTGACTGGCTCGAAACTGGCGGCGGTCAGCGTCTTTCATACCTTTGATATCGATACCTGAGACCTCAACCTGGCCGCTGTCAGGGGAAAGAATCCCGGCAATCAATTTCAGAAGTGTTGTCTTGCCGCTACCGCTCGGACCGATGACCGAGAGACGCTCCCCATCCCTCAAAGACAATTCGGGAACCTTTAGTCGAAACCCGCCCGAATGGTATCCGAAGGCCAAATTTCTAATGCTGATCATCAACCACCTTCTTGGGCATAAAACGTTTCACCGGCGGTGTCCCGATTGACATCACGCAACTCAAATTCTGTTATCCGCCAAGCTCCGTTGATTGGTTCAATTGAAAGGTCCGCGCTGTATGTATTTCCGCGCACATGCATGTGCTCGGTGTGACCAACAGTTCCGATGACCTGCCACGTCGCATCAACAGAAAGCGTCGCCGAGCTGCTTTCAACCCGGCTTTCCAGCAAGCTGATTTCGTGAATTGTCTGATCAGCCTCGTCCAACCCGCCGCCAGCCATCGCTCCGACCCTCTCAAGGTAAAGGTATTCCAGTGCGCCTCCGTGGGTCACTTGCGCAAGAGAGTCGTAAATCGCGTCTTCTTGGGTTTTGCCGAAGGCGTCGTAAACGACCAGCAACAACGCTGGCGTTAGCTCACCCACCAACTCGCGCGCAACTGGGATCGTCATCCCGGGCATTCCCGGTACAGAAAAGGAAACTGTTTCCGCTGATTGCTCTGGGCCTTCGGAAGACAGATACAAAACGCCAGCAATCATACCGACGCCTAAAGCAAACGCTGAGCTTAACAGTAACTTCTGGCGCACTTTAACCTTCCTTCGTCTGTCTTCGTTACGTCGAAAACTTGGCCTTGGATCAAAAAAAACGCTCCAGATGCGGTTGCGTCCAACTTTTTTAAGGAGTTTTCCTGATTGACCGAAGTTGTGCGAATTGGGCGTTCAAGCGGGTCGCGACAAACCGCACTTTGGGCTCGGTGCTGTCAGACTAATTCGAACCAGTCTCAGTTTGCCGCAGAAACCGTGAACCTATCCGGAACAAAGCTGACGCCACTCGCTAAGAGCGGCGGCGCGGGTCAGCTTGAAGGTGTCTCTACTGACTAGCGATCTTTCCTGGTTGAAGTGGTTGTAGACAGAGGAATGGACGGAGGCGAACTTCTGTAGACTTCGCATGCGCCTGAAACGCTGCATCGAGCGTTCGCGTCGTCGAAATGGCAGGTGCAAATTCTCGACGCGGTTGTTGAGCCACCTGCCCGTCTGTTGTTTTTCGGTCGCGCCAAGCTCTCTGAGAGCGGCCCGGTACGATGCGAAGCGATCCGTGACGACGGTTTCCGCTTTACCGTATCGCTTCATCAATTTCTTGAGGAATTTCAGTGCTACAGCTTTGTTTCGGCGTTTGGTGACAATGGCTTCCAGCACCTCGCCTTCATGACCAACGGCCCGCCAGAGGTAGTGCCACTTCCATTTGGAGAATGCGCGTAACTGCTGAACACGCTTACGTCTGATCTCGGCAGCAAGCATCGGGCCAAACCTATTCCACCAATATCGGACGGTTTCGTGGCTCACGTCGATGCCTCGCTCGTGCAACAAATCTTCGACATTCCGGAGCGAGAGCGGGAAGCGGATGTACAGCATAACCGCAAGGCGGATGATCTCAGGACTGGTTTTGAAATACTTGAAAGAGGCAGGATTGGTCATGGGCAAAAGCTACGAAAGCCCCCTGCCCCGCTCAAGCAAAGTTCTTCTGACAAGACCGGGCTCAAAGTGGACCTTCGCCGCGTCCTAGCTGAATGACTTTTTTGGGCTCGAAGCAGACATTCGCTGCATCCTTAACGAACAACGTATTTCCGAGGTCCAATTGTCTGGCTCAATGGAAACTTCGACAGGTAAACGGACTTTGCGGCTGCAAACAAAATCACCTGCGAGATTCGCTTTTTCAAATTGACCGAACTTGCCAGTTAGGCTTCCCACCCAGGAGCGCAGACAACAGCAGCTGTAAACTTCCAGTTTTCACCGGATCGTCTTGCAACGTAGTGCCCATCTATCACTTCGATTATCGATCCGTCTTTTCTAAGACGAGCCAATGATTTTACATCGACTATTGCCATTTTTTCAGCACACGCTCTGGCAGTTACCTCACCTACTACCGTGTGGCTAAATCCATCCGCCTCCAAACCAGCAAAAACCTTTTGAAGCAGTTCCACAAAGGCATCATGGTCTGAAATGGCTATGTCCATATCCGGTAGTGCATAGAACGCAGGTTTGGAGAAGCAATGAGCGACACCTTGGAAATCACGCCCATTCCAAGCAATCAGATATTTGCCAAAAAGCTCTTCAATTTCTTTTTGGGGCTGGTGCAATTGCGACATGTCTGAGCGCTCCAGTTACCTGAAGCGGACATTACAGAGGAACGTAGCATCCGTCAAAATGGGCTAGGTACGGTCGTTCGCCGAAATTTCGTGAGTGACTGCATTGCGGACACAACTGCCCAATGCGGGCGCGACGCCGACTGGCTGCCTAGTTGCCCATTCCGTAAGCTAACATCGAAAAATCAAAATTCACTTCGCCAAAAGGGCAACTGACGACTCGATTACACTCCCACAGCAGACAGCCACAGTCGATCTATTTCCGCCAGTACGTCTTGATTAATGGAGGCGTAGTGCTCCCAATACTTACCATCTTGGATCAAGTAACCAGCCTCGTTTTCCAGGCTCAGGGCTTTGCGGGAAAGTTCCGCGCTATAGTTGGTTAGCGGTAAATCACCGCTTAGCGCCGTGTGGCTAACTCTTGGGAAAAGCAGACGACTTTCCAATTCTTCCGAGAGATTGACGCACGCGCAGTGCTGTTGGGCAGCGATCGTCATAAGCCTTGCCGATTTGGCTTCCAAAGACAGCAAAGTAATGTCTTCACGAAGAGGATCAGGTTTGCCTTGCCCATAGAAATGCGTGTTTCGTCCCGTGTAGACCATGTCACAGCCCAAGTAGGCTAGGACTGTAGGTTTCAGGGCGCTGAGAGCCCAATATCCAGCCGTGAATGCCATTGTCGCACCAGCATATACAACGCCGCCAAACTGATTGTTTGCCGGGACATAAATTGATGAGTCAATCAGCCTCTGGGCGTGACTCTTCCGGTCAGGTCGATACTGTGTGGGAAAGTCATCAGGATACACACTGTAGTCCCAGTCATCCCGAATTCTCCATGCATTGTTTATGCTGACAATTTTGCACTCGTCTTGTTTCGGCCAAGTAACCGCTCGCATTGCGTCTGGAGCGCTGCCAAGAATAAGGGCGATTAACTTTTCCCCCATTTTGCTACCAAAGCTTCGCTTGCTGCCAATCAAAATGCCATCCCAGCAATAACTCGACATGTACATTTTTGATACGCAGTGACCGTAAGATCAGATCAAAAGCACAATAGGCTTTCAAAGCAGAGTTCGAATTTTTTGATCGTTTCACGACGTATTGCCTCGGTTTAAATTCTCGGCAAGGCGGAACGGCGACTAAGAGCTCCCAGCGCTCATTCGCTGTACTCGGCATGAGCAACCGCTTTGCGGACAAAACCTCCATTGCCTAGCAAGTGAATGGTTCCGAACTACGACCGCCTTCGCCTAAGAATATTTGACTGAAATCACCTGTTACCAGCTCTGCTCAATGTGACGGGCGTCATTCCCAGGTATGAAGCAATGTGGAAATGGGCAAACAGTGCTTCATACCCCGGGTGTACCTTTCGAAACCACTCTAAACGTTGCCGCGCGCTCAATGCTGCAAGGCACCACTCGCGTCCGACTTTGCGGGTCAACTCCTCGCGCATTAAGTTGTTACCCCATTCGCGTATGCCTTCGAAATTCACCATTAGGTCCATCAACTACGCAGCTGGCATTGTCGCAGCAACGGCGTCATCCAAAATCTCAATATCCACCAACGAACATCCAACTGACGTTCTGGCCATGTTGGGCGTTATCACCATTGGAGCGGCGTACAGGTTCAAGGTTACCTCCGTACCCTCGGCATCGATGACTACGCTTCGCGCACGTCCTCTGAGTAGGAAATACTCATTCTCGTCTCGCTCACCTTGGCTCGATATATAAGTTCCGATTGGCCAGTTACGTATTTCGAATGCATTTACCAGTGTCTCCCGATCTTTGTCCGGGAGTTCCATCATGAATTCTTCGATGGTTTTCAGATGAATTTCCACTCCATGCGCCCCTAACTCACGTTATCAAATGATAATGCTTGAACCGGCCGCGCACTGATAGTCCAGCATCGTCAATGTTGGAGAAAATCTATGAATAACTCACTTCCCTACCCACATCATGGTTCACGAATCCTGCTGTTCTGGTGCGCCGCAATGCTCGTCTACTTTCTTATGGTCTTCGGTTCGCTTGCAGATATTGAACGGATCACCGGGGTTAGGGCATTCGACATGCGACCAAACGGCTATTCCTACGCTGATGCCTTGGCACTCATTTCCGCGCTCGGAGAAGAAGGGCGACGAGTTTATCTTACCATGCAAATTCCGCTGGACACGGTGTACCCGGCTCTATTGGCGATTTCGAGCGCCAGCTCGCTTTATTGGTTGTCGCAATCCTTTGGCTCGACTGCTCAATGGTATCGAGCCGTTGCCGCTGTAGCTTATCTTGCCGCAATCGCGGACTATGCTGAGAATGGGTTGATTGTCTGGATGCTAAATGCCGGTCTTGGCGTTCCCGAAGCACTGGTTACAGCGGCAAGTTTGGCGTCGGTGAGCAAGTCTATCTCTTCGACGATTGTGTTTACCACCTTGCTAATTGCTCTGGCCGAGTTCGCTATACGGAGAATACGTAAACGACCAAAGGTCAGTTGAACGTCGGCTTCGGACTGGAGGAGGACGCTCGTAGAGTTTGGGCGAACGTCTGCTGTGTGGACTTTCCCGACCTTTGCGACATTAAGGCCAGTTGGCGCCTCCGGCTCTTAGCTGCCATCGGACTGGAGTGAACGTCACCGCAGCGCGGCCCGTCATAGCTGCCGTTCACTGCGATGGTTCAATCTGGTTTGCTATGAATGTCCTGTACACGAGATACTCCCGCAACCCTAACACAAAAGGGCACCCGTAGTTCATGCCACCACGCAATGTGCAAAACTTTTGTGTAGCGCCAAACTGGTTGGTGAGAAATAGGCACGCGCAGGCGTGCCCGCCTCACGCGTCCGCCACCTATGGAAGCGCTTTGGCAGTGTCTGTGGCGCTTTGTAGCCCTGGAGATTTGGTGCATGCTACCCCTTAGGCGTTGGTAAAATGGCAGGAACAGATGTCCCACGGCATAGACTTTGTGATTCATGATGGTCGACTGGTTACTCCTGACGGGGTGATCGAGGGCGATTTGGCCGTGGCGGATGGTGAGATTGTATCAGTCGGAAAGCCAGTTTTGGACGCGAAGACCCACATCTCGGCCAAAGGCAAACTGGTGATGCCCGGCGGTGTCGACCCGCACGCGCATATCGAGCAGATGTCTGGCATGGGTCAATGGAACGCGGACACTTTCGAAACCGCGACCAGGTCAGCGGCAATAGGGGGAACGACCAGCGTCATTTCCTTCGCCGCCCAAGCAAGCGGTCAGGTATTGGCCGACACGGTCGCGGATTATGCGGCGCGCGCCGCGCGGGGCGCGATGATTGACTATGCCTTTCATATCACTCTGACCGATATCTCGGTTCCCAAGTTCGAGCGTGATTTCGCCGATCTGATCGGTGCGGGCCACCGGTCGCTGAAAGTGTTCACCACGTACAATATCCAACTGCATGACGCCGAGCTCTTGAAAATCTTCCGTCAGGCGCGCGAGGCAGGCGCGCTGGTCTGCGTTCATGCCGAAAATGACGCGATCATAACGCAGGCCAAAGAGGCGCTGATAAGTGCTGGTCACACCACCCCGCGCGATCACGCCCGGTCCCGTCCCAGAATGGCCGAAATCGAGGCGGTTGAACGGATTTGCCGTTTTTCCGAATACCTTGATCAACCGGTGATGCTGTTTCACATTTCGACGAGCGAAGGCGCGAAGGCGGTGCGCGTCGCGAAGGACCGGGGTGCGCCCGTATGGGCCGAAACCTGCCCGCATTATCTATTCATGACAGAAGAAGTGTTGGATCGTCCCGGATTGGACGGCGCCAAGTGGATGTGCTCGCCACCACAACGTAATGTCACGGATCAAGAGGCACTTTGGCATTCCCTGCAGGACGGGACGCTGGCCTTGGTGTCTTCGGATCACGCCCCCTACCGTTTTGACGAAACGGGCAAGCTGGCCGCTGGACCTGAAGCAGGGTTCCATCAGATCGCCAACGGATTGCCAGGGCTGGAAACGCGGCTCCCACTGATGTTCGACGCTATGGTGTCCAAGGGGCGCGGCGGGCCTGAAGGTTTTGCCGAACTCACCTCGCACGCTCCTGCCCGGCTTTATGGTCTGCAAAGAAAAGGCCGCATCGCAGAGGGCATGGATGCCGATATCGTGATATGGGACCCGGATAAGACCGTTACTTATGGCGAGAATGATCTGCATGACAATGTTGGTTACAACCCTTGGAAAGGTTTCAGCGTGAACGGCTGGCCGGATCAGGTCATCCTGCGCGGGCGAACACTTGTGAAAAGCGGTGAGTTCTTCGGCATCCCAGGAAGTGGGCAATGGATCGACCGGCCTGTCCTTGCTACTCAACCGACCAAACAAGAAGGCGCACCCGCATGAGCAGACCAGACGCCGCCAATCAACTGGCTATCACATTCTTTTACTACCGTGATTTGCCCGCCGCGATGCGGTTTTACGAGGACGTCTTAGGCTTGACGCTGGCGATTGATCAAGGTTGGTGCAAGATCTATCAAATCTGTCCCGGCGCCCATGTCGGACTGGTGGATGAGGCCGAGGGCATGAACAAGTGGGCCGCAGTCAAGCCCGTGCAGCTATGCATTCGGGTGCCGGATGTGGACGGCTGGTATGACTACGCCCTCGCCAAGAGGCTGGACAAACTGTCAAAGCTATTCGTCAATGATGATATCGGCATTCGCGCGTTCGTGTTCAACGACCCCGAGGGCTATCAAATCGAGATCCAGTCAGCTATCCGGCAAGGCGCATGAGCACACTCATCGTCATAAACCCTAATTCCTCCCATACGGTCACTGGCGGGATCGACGTGGCCATCAACCCTCTGCGCAGCTTTGGCATCCCCATTCGTTGTCTGACCCTGGCCGAGGGTCCATCGGGCATCGAAAGCCAGCGTCAGGCGGATTTAACCATCGCGCCGATGCTGGAACTTGCCGCCGCGCAAACCGATGCCGCCGGATATGTGATTGCCTGTTTCGGCGATCCTGGGTTACATGCTCTCCGCGATCAGACAGACCTTCCGGTAATCGGCATTCAGGAAGCGGCGGTCGTGACGGCGCTGACCCTCGGACAACGGTTTGGTGTGATCGCCATTCTACCGCACTCTATACCACGCCACCTCAGGGCCTTTGGCGCAATGGGCGTGCTGGATCGGCTGGCAGGGGATCGTGCCCTGGGTCTTGGGGTGGCGGACCTTGCCAACCCCCACACAAGCCTTGATGCGATGATTGCCACTGGTAGACGACTGCGCGACGATGATGGCGCGAACGTCCTGATCATGGGATGCGCGGGAATGGCCAGCTATCGCGAACCACTACAGGAGGCGACCGGCCTGCCCGTTGTCGAACCCACCCAGGCCGCCGTTAGCATGGCGTTGGGACAAATCCAATTGGACCTTTCACACAAACCACAAAGTACCGACCATGCTTGATGAAACCGCAAAAGGCGTCTTTACCATCGCCGCCACCCCGTTTCTGCCGGACGGCACGCTGGATTTCGACAGTATCGACCGGATGGTCGACGCCTATATCGAAAAGGGCGCCGACGGCCTGACAATCCTGGGCATGATGGGCGAGGCAGGCAAGCTGTCCGCCGAGGAATCCGTGGCGGTCGTTCGACGCGTCACCTCACGTTGCCAGGTGCCGGTGATCGTTGGGGTGTCGGCGTCCGGCTTTGCGGCGATAACGGCACTGAGCAACGAGGCAATGGAGGCCGGTGCAGACGGGGTGATGGTCGCCCCGCCAATGGGGCTCCAGACAGATGCGCAAATTACAAATTATTTCCACAGTGCCGCGGATGCGCTGGGCGATATCCCGTTTGTCCTGCAGGATTTTCCATTGGCGACCGGTGTTCAAATTTCGCCTTCGGTGATCCTTCGGATCGTTGAAGATTGCCCGACTTGCGTTATGCTCAAACACGAAGATTGGCCCGGCTTGGAAAAGATTAGCGCGCTTCGAAAAGCGTCCGACGCTTGCGAGCGCCGCATTTCTATCCTGTGTGGGAACGGCGGGATGTTTCTGCTGGAAGAAATGATCCGCGGCGCGGATGGCGCGATGACGGGATTTGGATACCCCGAAATGATGCGCCAGGTACTTGACGCCTTCCTCGCAGACAAGCTTGACCGCGCACGTGATATCTTTGATGCCTACATGCCGATGATCCGGTATGAATCACAGCCCGGCATGGGGCTTGCTATCAGGAAGTATTCTCTGGCTCGCCAGGGGATTATCGCCCATCCGACGCTGCGCAAACCGGGGGCAGGTCTGACCGCTGCGGCGATAACCGAAATCGAAGTCCTTACCGTGCGTCAGGAAAAACGCCTGGCAGAACTTGGGCTGTAGTGCGGAACTCAACGAATCCTTGGCGGGGATATAGTGGACGTGGGAAGTAGGCTGTCCGCAAAGCGGTCGTATGTGCGCCGCGCAGCGAAGGTCAGCTGTCCGGCCCTCAGCGACCAATGCATCGCTTACCGTTTCAGTCGCCTTGGGCTCGGTGCAGACATTCAGTTAATTACGCCCAATGTCTGCAATGCGGACAAACCTGTCATTCGCAGCTGAGCAGAGCCAACTGTTCACCTAGTAAAGGCGGATCGGTTTCTAAGTATTGCCAAAATTCTGATTTCTCATAGTTTTAAGTTTGCTCCGGTCCCAATAGGGCATCGATGAATCTTGAGAACAATTCCCCCTGAGACCTTATCCTAAGCTTGGAATATATGTTCCGACGGTGGATACGAACCGTTCCCGGAGTAATACTGAGTATTCGGCCTACAGCGTCTGCAGAATGACCCTTGAGGGTAAATTCGACAACCTCCTTTTCGCGAGGCGTCAGAAGACCTTCATCAAACTTTTCAAATGCCTCTTCCACATTCAGCACCCTCCCCTTGCGACGCGTGTTTGCCGGGTTCTGTCCGAACTCACCAGCCAAACTGTTCCAGTGGTGCCTGCAGGCTTCACTGACCACCGGCCATGCTTTTCCCAGCTCCCGGAAGTCTTTGGCGCTAAATGCTTTATCTGCCCGCATCAAGGAAACACAGACTGTTGCCTCGTCAGGAAGGTCAACAACATAGCAAATTTCCTCAGCCAAGCCGGTCTGAACATAGTAGTTTCGAAAATACTCACCCTGATAGAACCGATCAGGCGCCAGATCACGTAACCGGTACAAACCCGGATCAATCGAGTTTGCACTTGCAAGGTAAAACGGATCCAGAAGATAGGGACCTTCCTGATAGTCCTCGACCATGATCTTCCGTTTCGATTTTGGGAAATCGTCAAATAGGTCGATCGGGCGGGCTGATCCGAGATAACCGAAAATGACAGTATAGTCGAACCCACTGATTTCCTGAAGGGAATCTGAAAGGGTTTGGGAAAAATCCTCTGTTCCAATAGCAGCAATGATTGCGCCAGCTTCGGTCAACCAATCTGTCACGGCTGCCTCCTATTAAAAATAGAGTACCACATTCGTGATATATACAAGAATCGACAATCTTTTTACCGTTTGGGTGAATCAAGTGGTATTTCAAAAATGAGGATATGTCCCGAAAAAATGGCGATTGGTGAATATAGCCAGCAAACGGACAAACCGGCAACAGGCACTGTCGCTGAACTTCGCAGCGTGTCCAAAAGGTTTGGGGACGTGTTGGCGGCCAATGATCTCAACCTGAAGATCGCAGAAGGAGAGTTTCTGTCCTTTCTGGGGCCGTCCGGATGTGGCAAGACAACAGCGTTGCGAATGCTGGCGGGGTTCGAAAGCCCGTCCGAAGGCGAAGTCTTGCTGGACGGAGAGGTCGTAAACTCGCTTGATGCTCATCTGCGTCCGGTCAACATGGTGTTTCAGCATTACGCTCTGTTTCCGCACCTGACCGTCGCCCAGAACATCGGGTATGGCCTGAAACAAAGACGCCCGAGGCTACCCAAGGCTACGATCGCGCAGAAGGTCAGCAAAGCATTGGAAATTGTACGACTCGAAGGGTACGAGGCGCGCCGGATCTGGGAAATGTCCGGTGGTCAGCAGCAACGTGTCGCCCTAGCCCGTGCGATTGTGAACGAACCCAAGCTTTTGTTGCTTGATGAGCCTCTTGCAGCGCTGGACAGAAAGTTGCGCAAGGAAATGCAGATCGAACTGCAGAATATCCAGCGCCGTCTTGGCATTACGTTTGTTCTGGTCACCCACGATCAGGAAGAAGCGCTGTCGATGAGCGACAGGATCTGCATAATGCGCGATGGCCGGATCGAGCAGGTAGGCAGCCCGCAGGATCTCTATGATCGTCCGGCAAACAGGTATGTGGCCGGGTTTGTTGGAACAACCAACATTTTCGAAGCCACTGTTACTGCCGTAAGCAACCAGCAAGCCGGTGTTCAGTTAATGACCGGCCAGACCGTTGCAGGGCAGAACCCGTTCGATCTGAACGTTGGGCAAGCTATCGGCCTTAGCGTCAGGCCCGAACAAATTCACCTCAGCAGATCTTTTCAGGCGGAAACGGACCTCGCCGTCAAAGTCCTCAACCGCATCTTTCTGGGAGAGCATACCGAATACCTGGTCAGGCATGACACGTTGGGAGAGTTCCTGGTGCTGTCGCCTCGCCAGTCAGAGTTGAACGAGGGATCGTTCAAAGTGGATGAACAGCTTTACGCGTCATGGAACGCCAGCGGAGCGCTCATCCTTTCAGGAGACTAACCTAACGGATCCAGCCAACAGGGGAATACTCATGACAAAATCACCGGATCACATCTCGAAGAAGAAATTCATGGAAGAGCTGTACCGCTACAAGCGCGGTTCGGTTACACGTCGACACTTTCTCGGTGTGACGGGATTGGGGGCGGCGACGGCTGTGCTTGGTTCGGCTGTGCCCGGCCTGCGACCAGTTCCGGCCTGGGCTGCCGGTGACATTGGGGATCGTGTGGTTCTGGCCACCTGGCCGAACTACCACGATACCGCGAACTTTGATGCCTTTACCGAAGCCACGGGTGCCAATGTTCAGGTTAACGTTTTTGGTTCGAACGAAGAGATGTTGGCCAAGCTTCAAGCTGGAGCGACAGGCTGGGACGTGTACGTGCCGACCAATTACACCATCACCACCTATGTCAGCGAAGACCTTATCGAACCGCTTGATACGTCGCGGTTGCCTAACTACGACCCGTCGGCCTATGACCCGCGTTATGCCGAGGCAGGCTCGGTCGATGGCAAGCTCTATGCTGTCCCAAAAAACTGGGGCTCGACTGGGTTTGTCGCCAATACCGATCAACTCAACGGTGCGCCGACGCCGTCGACTTGGAAAGAGTTTTTTGATTTGACAATGGGCGATCTGTCGGGCGGTACGATCGTGCACGATTATCAGCTGACGACGATTGGCAACGCGCTGAAGTACTTTGGCTATTCCTTCAATTCGGTCGACGAGAAAGAACTGGCCGATGCCGAAAAGCTATTGATCGAAGCTAAGCCGCACCTGTTTGCGATTTCGTCGGATATTCAACCGTCTATGCGCAGCGGCGACGCGACGCTTGCCATGGCTTGGTCTGGGGATGGGAAACAGCTGAACACCGACATGCCTGAGATCATGTATATACTCGGCAAGGAAGGTGGCGAGTTGTGGAGCGACTACTACGCCATCCCGAAAGGCGCACCTCACATGGATGCAGCGTACGCTCTGATCAACTACCTGTTGGATCCCGAAGTGAACGTTAGGGAAGTGCTGGCACACGGGTATCCGACGGCAGATGCGAAATCGACTTCCATGCTGCCTGAGGAGTTGCAGAACGATCCAATCCTTTATCCAGCTCAGGAACTTCTGGACGCGCTTGAGTTCGGCGCGGCCGTGACGCTGACAGATCCCAATCGCGCCGAACTGATGGCCCGGTTCAAATCTGCCTAAAAATCGACTGCCGGAGACGAGAACGACATGACTGCGAGAACACGCAACTGGCTTTTGCTGGCCCCGGCCGGGACATGGTTCTTGGTGATGTTGGTGGTGCCGCTGACGGTTGTTCTCATCTTCAGCTTCGGTGAACGTGGACCGGCAGGGGGCTATGTTCCGGCCCTGACGCTGGAGCAATACGCCAATCTTCCGGCTCGCTGGACCGCGTTCAAAAACACAATGGTGCTGGCTCCGGTCGGCACAATCGCCGCCTTGCTCATAGCCTATCCGCTTGCCTATTTCCTGGCTGTCAAAGCGGACCCGAAATGGAAAACCATCCTTCTGGTTCTGGTGATCGTTCCGTTCTGGACCTCGATCCTGATCCGTAGTTACGCGTGGATCTTTCTTTTAGGTGGCCGCGGCATTCCGGAATTGATCGACCTTTTTGGGATAGGGAAGCCGCGCCTCATTAACACTCCTTTTGCCGTCCTGATCGGCATTATCTATGGCTACCTGCCGCTTATGGTCTTTCCGATCTTTGTCAGCCTCGACCGGCTGGACAAGCGCCTGCTCGAAGCGTCCTCGGACCTCGGCGCAACACCGGCACGAACCTTCCTGCAGGTCACTCTGCCCCTGTCGGTACCGGGCGTTGCCACGGGGTGTTTGCTGGTGTTCATACTCTTGATGGGAGAGTTCCTGATCCCTGCACTGCTGGGTGGCGGTAAAGTGTTCTTCGTGGGCAATGCACTGGTCGATCTGTTCCTGCAATCACGCAACTGGGCTTATGGCTCGGCGGTGGCGGCCACGTTGGTATTCATCATGTTGATCTCGGTGACGATCTACATGCGGCTGATATCGCGGCTGAATACCCAACGTGAAGACGTATCGTTGATGTAGGGGGGTAGGATGCGACTTTATGCTCTATGCGTTTATCTCTTCCTCTATATCCCGATCGGGGTCATTGCGCTGTTCAGCTTCAATGCAGGGCGCCATGCCAGCCAGTTGCAAGGTTTATCCACACAATGGTATGGCAAGGCGCTGAACAACCCTTTTGTTATGGACGCGCTGGAAACAAGCCTTATCGTTGCACTTGTTTCTGCTACACTTGCCTCATTGTTCGGGACAATGGCGGCCGTAGGTTTGCAGGGTATCCGCGGGCCGATGCGCGCGGCCTTTGACGGGTTGATCTACGTGGCGATCATGATCCCCGGCATCGTCATTGGCATCGCGACGCTGATTGCCCTTGTCACTATTTTCGACTTCGTGAACCCGGGTATCGCGGCCATATGGCCCGAAGAGGTCGAACCACCAAAGCTCAACATGGGTATGGGATCCCTGATTGCTGCGCACACCATGTTCACGATGGCCCTTGTCGTGATTATTGTTCGCGCAAGGCTTTCCGGCATGGACGCCACCCTGACCGAGGCATCTTCGGACCTTTATGCCACGCCATTCGGCACTTTCAGACAGGTCACTTTACCTATGATTTTTCCCGCGATTTTGGCCGGATTCCTGTTGAGTTTTACGTTCAGCTTTGACGACTTCATTATCGCGTTCTTTGTCGCAGGGTCCGAAACAACGCTTCCAATATACGTGTTTTCGTCAATCCGCCGTGGGGTCACGCCAGAGATCAACGCCATCGGCACAATGGTATTGGCGGCGTCATTGGTCCTTTTGGTCACAGCCCAAATCCTTCTACGGAGGGGAGATAAGAAAAAATGACAGCTGTAAAGCTTAGGAAAAAACAAACTGACAAGATCTCGCTTGCGGGGCGCATAGCCTTTGTGACCGGGGCGGGTTCTGGTATCGGAAAAGCAAGCGCCATGTCCATGGCCGACTGCGGAGCGCATGTTGTTGCAACCGATCTTGTCGGTGAACTGGCCGAGGCCACCGCTCAAGCAATAGCAGAGAACGGTGGGAGCGCCGAAAGTATTGCTCTGGACATGACGGATGACACCGCCGTGGTCGACGCACTTGGTAAAACAATCAAGAAGTTTGGCCGACTGGATATACTGCATTCACACGCGGGCATTCAGGTTGAGGGTACGCTGGAACAGGTGAGCCCCGAAGGCATGGATGAAAGCTGGCGGTTGAACGTACGGTCGCATTTCGTGGCGGCGCGGACGGTGGTTGGGCAAATGCGTTCCCAGGGCGGCGGCAGCGTCATCATCACGTCGTCCAATTCAGGTGTGCAGTACGACCGCGAAATGATTGCTTATGCCACCACGAAGCACGCAGTTGTGGCTATGGTACGCCAGATGGCTGCGGACTATGCCAAGGACAATGTCCGGTTCAATGCACTTTGCCCCGGTTGGGTCGACACGCCCTTCAATGCTGGCTTTGAAATCCAGATGGGCGGTCGGACCGCGCTGGAAAGCTATATCGCCAATAGCATTCCCATGGGGCGGTGGGCGCAATCCGGCGAAATCGCCGATGCGGTCGTGTTTTTGGCCTCGGACATGTCAACCTTCATGACCGGTCATGCGCTTGTGATCGACGGTGGCGAGTGTATCTGACAAGGAGGTAGGGTTTGATGGCTAAGCACGCCAGATTGGAAGGAAAGACCGCCGTTATCACCGGCGGAGCATTGGGCATGGGGCGCGCAACTGCGCTATTGTTCGCACAAGAAGGGGCAACTGTTTCGATCTTTGACATCAACGATGAAGAAGGACAGAAAACGGTTCAGGTGATCCGCGATCAGGGCGGCAAAGCCGGTCACTTCCACTGCGACGTCACCAAAGCCGATGAGATCGATGCCGCCTTTGAAGCCTGCGTGGCCGAGTTTGGCCCTTATAACGTGCTGTTCAACCATGCAGGCTCGATCATTGTAAAATCACTGCATGAGACATCGGAAGAAGAATACGACTGGTTGATGGACCTGAATGTGAAATCAGCCTTTCTTGTGTGCAGACGCGCCGTCAAAGAGATGGCAGGCAATGGCGGTGGTTCGATAATCATCACTTCGTCGATCGCGGCCGAGTTAGGTTACGCGCTGGAGTCCGTTTACTGCATGTCCAAAGCCGCCGTCCTGCAATTATCCCGCACGATCTCCACCGAGTATCGAGACGCCGGAATACGCTGCAACGCGATCTGTCCTGGATTTGTTGAAACAGCCCATGGGCTGAAGGAAATTGCCGAACTCGACGCCGCTGGGCAGGCATGGGAGGAGAGCGGAATGGCTGCAACGCAAGGGCGAATTTGCTACCCGGAAGAAGTAGCCAGGACCGTGGTCTTTCTTGCTTCAGATGACGCAAGTTTCATCAATGGAACTGCTACCTATGTTGATAACGGCTGGCACGCGAAGGGTTAAACGAATAGTTTTGTGTGCGGCCCGTGAACGGTAGTTGAAGAACATTCCGTATTACACCAAGTGACGTGACTGCCGGAGAACGACCAGCCATTTACCAAACCTCGCTAAGAGATCATTCGAGTTTGAGCTCACTAATTCACCCCAAGGCAAGAGAACGCAGCAAACTAATGACCGATCTGACGAACGGCTGCTATGCGGACAAAGCGGACGTTCGAACTCAGACGCAATAATAACTCCGCGCACAATTGGCAAACTGGCTCAATGATGTGATCAGAACCTGACCCTGAACGCCAGTCCAACCAATGGTGCAGTATCGTAGCTCTGGCGACTTATTTCTGCTCCATTCGTATCATCTAGCGTCAGGCGGCCGTCAAATTCTGCGCCTGCAAATACGCTCAATGAAACTCCAGGATTTGGGTTGTATCCAACGGAAATTACGACGGGGACACTCTTGTCTTCGCCCACCCCGTCCGGCGCGAGACCTTCCCCATCCAACCTGAATCGAATTCTCTCCGATCGTGCAGTTAAGGAAAGATCTATGGTCTCAGTCAACGTGTAGCTCAGCGTCAACCCGGGGCCTTGTGTCGCTCCAATCCCTGAGCCAGTGTTCAAGTTCCAGCGATCATTCAGGTCCCAATCGATCAGCAGGGCCGGAAAAAAATCTGTACCACCATCGTCAAATTGAGAGAACGCGCCAAAGGCCGGTCCTATCGTCAGGCGCTCGCTAAGTTGCCAAGCAATACCCGCGAAAACACCGTAGGTCCTACCATCAGATGCGGAAGCTCCACTTTGATAATCCCACCTGATCTGTGGTGACACAAAAACTGTTGCTGTATCGCTCGCACGAAATCGCATGGGAACAGCAACGCGCAAGTCACGGATGTTCTCCCATGGCTGATTGTTCGATTGACTAAAGCTATAATCCAGTTTGCCAAAGCTGGTTGAAAGCCCAATGGAGTTTCCTCCTTCCAGATTGTAAAGTGCGGTAGCACGTAGAAATGCTCGGCTTGCAGAAAATTCGCCACCGTCACTCAAATCCGCGTCCCCTTGAAACGCAGCAAGCCCATCAACCTGATACGCCCAACCTAGCCGGGGCTGCGCGGCTGAAGGTAATGCTGCAAATCCTAGAGAAATAGCTCCAAAGCAGCACGTTAGAAAAAGGTTTTTCATTTGGCATTTCCCACGTGACGCTGATTCCTTTTGGGTTGCCATTCCTGAACGAACGTTTCAAGCCCCTAATGGTCTGCTCAGTGGATTGCGGAGACATGGCTACTCAATGACATATTTATACAATACGAAGCTTAAGCACTGACACTGATAACCTATAGCTGAATGCAGTTTATTCAGCGTGATGAGCAAGCTTGCCGTCCCATTCTTCTGTCGAAACTTTGGGTTCCGGCGGGTCCGCAATGTACGACGGTGTCATTATCTGTGTTCCGTTTTCATTAAACACATCGACAATGTTTTCGCGCAAATCGGACAAAATCTTAGGCAAGCTCGATCCGCGCGAAGTGTATGCGTTGATCTCATAATTGATTGCGTAGTCAGCCAGCTGCGTCCAAAGCACAAAAGGTTCAGGGTTCTTTCTTAACCCTTGAGTACGATGAGCTGCCTCTATCAGCATCGCTTTGATTTTCTTTGGTGGCTCCTCGTATCCGATCCCTACTGTCGTGTGAACCAACAGCCCTCGACCATCCACTTTGCGCGAATAGTTTACGACTTCGGAGTTGAGCAGCTGTGCATTTGGAATGCTAATCATCTCGTTCTTTATCGACTTGATGAGTGTTTCCATCAGTTTGATCTCGGTTACATCCCCAATCTTGTCGCCAACCTGAATTCGATCACCGACATTGGTACTGCGTCTATAGATGACAAACAGACCGGCCATCATGTTCGAGACGACCGTGTTCGACCCTAACGATACCATGATACCGGCAAGGATAGTCAGGCCTTGGAAGGCTCGAGAGTCAGATCCGGGAATATAAGGGTAGGCAAACACCAGCGCGATAACAATCAGCAAAGCCCTGCACAGCATTTTTGTTGGTGCAATCCAATGATCTTCAAAATCTTTCAGTTGGAAAGCGCCGCTCTCGACGTTGTCGAAAAAAAGATCGAGGCCTCGAATTCCCAACCGTGTCACAGCTGCGATGATTGCGAGCATGATCAAGTTGGGGATATATTCAACAATTGCCAAAACGACGGTTATGAGCGGCTCGCTGACATACTTCAAGAGGATCTGGGCTATGCCCTGGGTTTCGGCAAAGGAGAGCAGCACCAATGAAAGGTAGTAGTAGAAAAAGAATAGAAACAGGACCCACATCAATAAGTGTATTGAATAGACGATAATCGACGCGATTGCCCTGCTTCTCAAGAGCGATTTCGTGGCTTCCTCAACACCTTCAGCTCTCTTTTCCAAGATGTTTCTAAAGTAGTCTAATAACATTCGCCGTTTCGCAAAAAACGCATAAGAAGTGAGGGCAAAGACTGCTGTCCAAGCAAAGGCAGCCATCGCACTATCTACTCTGCCCTCATTGGACCGAGCATCTCGGTATTGAAGGATTGCAGCCTCAATAGCTTCGGACTGAAGCCCAGCTAGAACTTCAATAGCCATTTGTTCGTGCTCAGCATCAGCTTGGGTGGTTATCGTAACCATCTGCCCGTCAACGCGTATCATTTTCCCAAATTCGGCGTCCGATATCTCAAGCTGAACTGAAGCTTTCGCAGATGCATCGGCGACTTGAGCGATCCGCTCCTCAATTTTTCTCGCTCGTTCGGTTGCGGGCAGCGCACTTGAACCGCGAACCACGAACAATTCTTCGCCATCCACTATCACCGGCGCAATAAACTCGGGATCCTCTCTCTCTTCAGCCGGTGCGAGGATTTCTTTAGACTGAGCAAGCGCAACAGTGCAGGAAAATAGAAGAGGCAGTAACCATAGCGTAAGAGCCCTCATGATTTTGCTCCTTCTGCGGGAATAATATGCACATCGCGTTGCGGGAACGGTATTGATATGCCTTCTTTATCAAACCGCTCTTTTGCTTGACCGGTCAGGTCCCAATAAACGGTCCAATAGTCATCAGACTTGGACCATGGACGGCAAAAGATGTTGACGGAGTTGTCTCCCAACTCACCCACGAAAATTTCTGGTTCTGGTGTCTTCAGACAAAGCTGGTGACGCGCAACCAAGTCTTTGAGCGCTTCAATTGCTTGGGCAGCGTTGTCCGAATAGGCGATACCAAAGACCAGATCGACCCGACGTTCTTCGGATGCACTTACATTGGTAATGACATCCCCCCAAATTTTGCTGTTGGGAACTATAATAATCTGGTTGTCGAATGTTCTGATCTTGGTTGAAACCACCGACATCTCATCCACAAACCCAGATGAACCGCCCACTTGGATATAGTCGCCAGTGTCGAATGGCTTGAGGACCATGATCATCAGACCGCTTGCGAGGTTTCCCAGCGTTTCCTGCAAGGCAAAACCTAGGATGAACGACAAACCACCGAGCACGGCAAAAAGCGGTGTAACGTTAACTCCGAACAAAGCTAAAACGACGAGTATGCCAAGGACGAAAACGGCCCAGTATACGGCGGTGGCAATGAAGCGTTTCAGCATTCTGGAGATAGTTGGAATTTTGTTCAGACCCCGTTCAGTGACCCGGCGCACCATCCGAGCAATGAACATCATGGCCCAAACTGCCAACAAAACACCCAGACCGGCCATCAGCAGACCGACGCCCCCATCCCACGAGAACAACCACGCCCAAGCGTTCTGAAAAAGTGTTTGAAGATCGGTCGTTTTTAGGGCTCCCGTTTTCAACGCGAGAATATAGTCAGTATGCGGTTCTAGATCTTCCGCCTTTGCGCCTTTCAGGGTCCATGCTTCGAGCACCAGGCGATACTTGTCGAGAATGTCTGATCCAGAATCGTTCAAGGAGGACAACTGAGACCGCAAGCTGTCTTCCCGAGTTCCGCTCGCCGAACGAAGTTGCAAGTTTACTTGCGCGACTTCTTCGAGCCTGGAGCGCACATAACTCTGCCAAGTACCAGCAACCTGGGAAAGCTCATCCGCAGTTAAGGGAACAAGTAGGATCTCGAGATCGTCGGCCGCAATCATCTCATCTGCGACTGCATTTATGAGATCGTCATTCTCGACTTCCAAAGCCTCTTGGTCGGCCTCAGTCTCTTGCGCGCCGGCAGGAAAAACACTCGCTAATGCCGTGAACCAAATGAATGACCAAATCGTCAACGTTCTCAGTGCTCGTCTCATCTGTCTGTCCCCTACTTCTTTAACGGTCGAAGAGAGCACACACAGACGCAACAAATCTAGAATTATGTTTATGTTTGAATATTTCCCTGTGATGAAAACCACAGATCTTAGGGTCGCTTTCGATATAGAGAACCGCTCATTTTGGCAGAACCACGGTTTTGCGAACGAAATTGAGATTTGCACGGAGGGGTCATAGATTTGCTGTGCACGTCGAATTTAGAGCTTTCTCTATTAGACCCATTAAGCCGAAAATAAAGGCCTCCTGGTGACACCACTCACTTGCGTCTCCAGGAGGCAACCAGACAAGTCTGGCGAATGTGCGAGCAACAGAGGTAATACTAATTTGCCACGCATTCGAATACTTGAATCTAAAATACAACATTTCAAGTAATTTTACGCGCGCCAAAAAGTTTGCTCTCGCGTGTTTGAGAATTTCTTGTTTATTCCAGCTTACACGACCGCGTCAGAAAACGTGGCCGCACTGTGCAATTGGTAGGCTACGAACTTGGACGATGCCGCACAGAACTAGCGTTCATGCTAACTTAGCTGACTATCTGCGGCCAACCGCAAATTCGACTTAGTCTGGCTAGTCCCATGGTCAGACTAAATCCCCGCGTTGCCCATCATCCCAGATAGAGGTGACGCGGGGAACTTTGATCCATCTTTCGATCAGTACCGTAACACCAACACCCCAAAACTACCGCCCGCGTTGTTCCATTGGTTTCCCTCCGAACGATGCTGGTTTTTTTGGGGATTGGGATATAATGAGTTTCCATTTTGCAGAGCGACCAACCGGACCTTCTACTTCTGGTTTGGTCGATGGTGCACGTGTTGGCCTCATTACCACCTGCTTTTCAAACCATTCGAAAGGACGCAGCCATTCATTTTAGTTTGAAGATTCGCGTTTACGGTTTATTCTTATATCTTCATTCTTCAATATTATAATGGGAGTGTTTCTATGAAAACGACAACTAAGACCCTTGTTGCCGCAGCCGTTCTTGCATGCGGAGCAACCGTAGGACATACCAAGGACAAAAATATTCTGCCAAAAGACAACGCAGAGTTCGTAAACTATGGCGAGGAATCCGGCTGGAATATATTTGTGGATAAGAGCCGAAATACTTGCCTGATCGAACGGGTGGATGAGAATACTAACGTTGTTCAAATGGGTCTGACCCCAGACAAAGATTTTGGCTACATGGGTGTTTTTACAAAGGCAGACATCGAATTTAAGGATGATAAAGTCGAGCTGCTCATGGACAACAAATTATACTATGGCGATACAACAGCGGCGCCACCTAATTTGGCGGACGAGTACAAGGGAGGTTATCTCCTTGCCAACAATCCCGACTTCGTCACAGACGTGATGGAGCGCGAAACCATGATTGTAATGCCAGAGTCTAATTTTGCCTTCGAATTAAGCCTTGCTGGCACCAAGAAGGCAATTGAAGCGGCGCGTGAGTGCAATGCTTCTCTGACCAACTGACCTGTGTCGATATTTCAAGGCCGTCCACTTTGTGGGCGGCTTTGTTTGTGACTGTGCGAACCCGGAGTATCTAGGAAGGTGCTGTCAGACGAATTCGAACCAGTCTCAGTTAGCCGCGGAAACCGCGAACCTATCCGGAACAAAGTTGACGCCACTCGCTAAGAGCGGCGG
>NZ_JBQFWR010000021.1:0-48245 GCF_056540425.1 Ruegeria sp. AN6 | reverse complement strand
AGGCCGCACTGGACGGTGCGCCCATCCAGGCCGCCATGCGCCTGTCACTGCACCGCTCCCTGGCCCAGGCGCAGAAATACTACGATGACGTCGATATCGCGGAGAATCCAGCTACAGACCTGTTGGGGTGAGTTGGGGCTAAACGAAGAAGGCGGTAACCCATGGGTTACCGCCATTAAAATCAAAAAACGTAAGCATGGGTAACCCGCGGGTTACTTCTCGTTCAAAACAGCTTCGAAAGCTTCAACCGCCCTCTGGAGCTTAGAGCGGTCAATCGAACTAAAGTCTTGACCGGACAATATTCTGCACTCTCCCTTTCGCGCAGTGATTTTTGAAGCGCCCACATGAAACTCATACTTCACGCTCTCGACTTTCTCACGTCGCTTGCCTTTACCCCGTTCAGAATCAGTATCCGCCAAGAAAGCATCAAGCACCGCGTTTTGCTCATCAGCTGTGGATGCGCGCGCCAACACATCTTTTAACACAGCAGCTGAACCCGACGAAGCTCGAAGTTTCCGCGCAACCTCAACGCCAAGATTTCTGGAGACACTCTTAGGAAACGGCAACGCGCCATCAAGTTCATTGAGCAGGTAAACAAAGCTACGAATATAAGAGCGTTTCATCTTGTGCAGGGATGAGTAAAGCCTTCCGACCAAAGCTTCTGCATCCCCTGCCCCCAGCTCAGAATCGTTGGAAGCAAGAATTGCCACTTGCGCCATCTCAGCAAAAGTCAGGTCCTCTCGAACAACGTTCTCTTCAACCATGTCAATGTAAAGGTCGATGCGATCACTCTGGGACTCAGCAACTCGCGCTGTAACACTGGAAAACCGTTCATCACCGGTCTCCTCATATAGCTGCTTAAGAGCAGTTACTCGTCTCCAACCCTTTTTGAGCTGGAATCGACCATCTGAATCCTTATAAAGCTCTATGGGCTCCTTCTGGCCGCGTTCCTGAATAGAAGCCTTGAGTTCATCCATCTCATCCGAACTTGCGACGGCCGATAGATCCAAGCGATCTCTTGGAAGATCTGTCGTAAGAATTTCATTGATGCTGACCGCAACCAAAACTCGCCCCTCGTCACGAGCTTTGCGATACTCCTTGGCATCGGAGGCATTTTGCCGTCGCTGTTCGACACGGTTCTCAGTGCTTTCATTTAAACTGTTTGCTGTCTCGCGTACCGCAGCCCCCATTGGGCCCACTTCGCGGCGGCGTGTTTTCTTGAGGTCATCTTCATCAATCGGAGTGAAGCCAAATTTGTTACCGCTCATTCTACCCGCTCCTCAACTTTAGTACGCGCCTCCCAGGCCCGTAGGACGACGTCCTTAAATTCACTGTATGCATTATCAAAGGACAGGCGCGCCCGTTTCCATGTGTCCCGAGTCATTTGCCTATAGTCCTGCTCGTAGACAGACATCTGGAACCTACCAGATTGCTCGACCGCACGTGTCATTTCGATGGGATTTTGACAGACATCGGCCCCGAAGACATTTTTGAAAGCGTCCATCATCGCCACATGCAGAGAGTTGCTGGCCTCGAAGCGAGTCATGAGAACACGTATGTCATCGAACCTTTTAGGAAGAGTGATACCAGCATCCTGCGCAATACGTTCGAACCCGTTGGTTATGTCTTCCAAGGCGTCGCCAAGTTGACCAAGATAACTCGTTGTGCTGTCGTACTCCCAATAGCCAGGACCAGAGGGAATGTAGAGGATATCAGCGGCAAAGGCCGCATTCAAAGATTGGTATCCAATTGCAGGCGGACAATCGAAAACAATCAAATCATATTGGTCGTCTGGCAACTCATCGAGATATCTTGCGACGCATCCAAAAAAACTCCATGCCTTATGAATGGACCTATACTGGGCGGAAGCAAATTCAACGAAGGCGGCGTTCGCGCAGCTCGGAATGATGTCAATCGTCGACCATGAAGTTCTTTGAATGAAATCCTGAACACGCTGTGCGCCGATCGACTGAACATCTTCTGGCAACTCGTCGGCAGTAGGGTAGGGGCAATCTGCTGGATCATCATATTCGTCCGCGATCCGGTTCGCCTCACGGCAGAGGTCGCGACACATAATGCCCCAGACAGTGTTCCACTCTCTTACTTCAGCCAGACCCATTGAATGAGTGAGTGTCGCCTGGGGGTCAAAATCCACCACCAAAACACGATAACCATCAAGCGCGGCCGCATTCGCCAAATGCTGAGCAACGACAGTTTTGCCGACACCACCCTTAAAGTTCGAAACCGCCACTCTCATAGCCCGGCCTGCCGGCCTTTGAGGCAGTAGGCTCTTACCCCTAAATCTCAGACGCCGTCTCAGCTCATTAATCTCAGCAAGAGAAAACCATCTTTGCCGTCCATCATCTTCAGTCGCACCTTGCGGAAGAGACGGGTCTTCGGCCAACTTCTTTCTCAAGGTGTCCGCCGGGACATCAAACATGAACTGGCTAATTTCCCAGATTGAGAACGGTCGAAGAACTTTCTCGTCTGCAGGCGAGAAGGTAGCGCGGCGGACGGCAGCCTGTTGAGCCAGGCTTCGTTCGTTCATAGCTTGAAGGTCGGTGTGGTCACGCATGATGTTGCTCTTGTTATATAACGGTTATCTTTTAATAACGCGATTTTTGGAAACTGCAAAACGTAAAGAATAGAAATTCCGCTTTTTTGCCTATGATCCGTTAAATACGGGAAGAAATTCGAATGCCAGGCTACGTTTTGGTGACAAGCATTAATCACTAACTAGATATATGGTGACATTCACCCCCTAATAGGGTGACATACTACATGTCACCTATTACCTATTAACCGATTTTTCTTTTGATTTTGAAAAAAGAAGTGGGCATCCTGCTTTTCAAAGTTCGTTGACAAACTACGGGATTTCATCACACTGAACTCAATTGATGGAATCGGACAGCAAAACCGATCCACTCGAGGCACAGTGGCAGTATAAAAAATGGAAATAAAACGATTTACAGGACATCAGGCCGGTTCACAGAAGTACGATCTACTAACTGCAATCTCTGTTGCGGGATTAAGTGGTACACCCGGTTTTCAAAATTCAATGATGCGGCTCATTGCGTTAATAACCGCCCGATACAACTGGCGCACTGATGAGCTGACGGTCGGACAAAAAGAAATGGCCCGCCTCTGGTCCGTGGACCAACGAACCGTCAAGCGAGAAATTAAGCGGTTGACGAATTACAATATGCTTCTTCAGCTTAGGCCCGGAGTTAGAGGCCGTGTCGCGGCGTACCGACTCAACTACGCGGAAATTTATCGCCTAAGCAAACCAGTTTGGCAAAATGTTGGTTCTGATTTTGTATCACGCATGGAAATGCAAATTCCAAAACCGTCCGAAAAGGTCGTTCATGTTCAATTTGGTCAAGAAAAACAATTAGAAGTCGAACCTGAGAGGCAAGATCTTCAAAGTCCGTGGGGTAGGGCGCTCCAACGCTTATCAGAGTCAGAAATGTTGTTGTTCAAATGCTGGTATCGTGACCTTCAACTTGTTGAAACCCAAGATCAGACGATCACCTTGCGTGCGCCAAGCAAGTTCATTGCACAGTACATTCAGTCTCACCATTTGAAGCCTTTGCTTGGAGCTATCCAACTTGAATTTGGGCGAATTCAGAAGGTGCGTCTGATAGGCTAACTAGACCATGCCGTTGCTTTGCTTGAATTTGTTTGAATTAAACCAGTCAGATTTTCAGATTGAAACAAGTAGAGAACCGTTCTTTGTCGCAGTCGTTGGTCGGAATGTTGCAGCTTCGTGCGTTTATTCCAATTGAGGCTTGGTCTGTAATGATATTAGGTAAAGTCTTGTGATCTATTTCAATGGCGCGCTCCACCCATTATCTGTTATCCTATTCGCGCTCTACTTCTGCGTTCGAAACGGCTTTTCCTATCGTGATCTAGAAGAAATACCGGCTGAAAGTAGTGTTAAGGTCGAACATGCGAGGATGAACAGCTGGTTAGTAATGTATTCATCCTTGGCGGGTCGCAAATCAAAGAAGAGAACAAAATCTCCAAGCAGGATCACCGGCTCATCAAGCAGCTTACGAGGCCCATGCTTCGCTTTGAAAGCTTCACCCCGGTTGTTGCAGACATCGAAACAGCAAGTTTGATCGGTAAGAGGCCGCTGAGATGTTCGACAGGCGGATTCCGCTAATTTGCAGAGCTCGCTGGATAATTGAACCTAATCAAAGTGATAGCTTTATTTCTCTGCTATGTTTGCGACAGCTCCACAGATTCTACTTGGTACGGTTGAGGTGAGCCCATTTTCGGATCAGACTTTCAGAATCGGATGCAACATGAACCCGATCAGCACAACAATATTGTCGCGTTTTAGTCAAAACCAGCTAACTCTCCGTCTCTAGGGGAGGGGGGTCTGGGCGCAAGTTCAGACCATCTTACATGGGTGCGATCCAGAGTTTTGGGTCAGTTGGTTTCAACATTTGAACGAGGCCGAAAGGGTAGGGGCCCAGGCTATGCTTGTCGCGCCTTCTTGTTTATTGCCCATTACATTGCTTATAAGTGGTCGGGGCGGGTTTTGGCGGCTAATACCCGTGTCGACCCACCGATCAGGACATTGCACATCGAAACCGTGGAATAAGGCGGAATATCGCGTGGGCTTGCCCAATAGAGAGCGGGCGACTATCTAGCGGACACGATTTATGAGTCTGTCATAACAGACATGTCTCGATCCTGATCACAGTGGGCATGTGCATTGCAAAAGATCAAATCAAAGTTTGCGGCAGTACTAAGCGATTCCGTCTTGTGGCGTTTGCTGTCAGAGAACATGCGGGAGCAAATGCTGCCGTATACCATTGCAATTATCGCGATGGTGTTTGTGGCGGGGACTACAGCTGGTATCGCGTTCATCATGCGCGATGTCGTTGACTCGCTGTTCGACAGTGAAAATTCGGCCAAGATCTTTGGCGTTTCGATGGCCGTGTTTACTATTTTCTTGGTTAAAGGTGTCGCCACCTACGTCCAGGTTGTAGCATTGACCCGCGCTGGGAACCGGATCGTTTCAAAACAGCAGATCAAGCTATATGACAAGCTTTTGCGGCAGGGCGTATCTTTCTTTAACCTGACCGAAAGCTCGGATTTGTTGTTGAGAGTGACACAGTCAGCACAGGCTGCGCGGACGGTTATCGAAATAATGGTCACGACCGCCGTTCGAGACATGCTTACATTGATTGGTTTGCTTGCCGTGATGTTCTATCAGCAACCAGTCTTGTCCCTCTTTACACTAATAGTCGGCCCGCTGGCGATTCTGGGGGTTCGGGTGCTGCTTCGTAAGGTCCGCGATATTGCGGATATGGAACTGCAGTCGATGGGCGCGATCATGAAAGTCATTCAGGAGACGTCGGCCGGAATTCGGGTGGTCAAGTCCTTTGGACTAGAAGAACGCATGGCCGAACAGATGAATTCGGCAGTTAAAAGCGTCGAAAAACGCCGTAATAAGCTTGCTCGCTTGCAAGCGGCAACCAGCCCATTGACTGATATTCTGGCAGGATTTGCGATTGCGTCGGTCATCGGGCTGAGTGCAGGTAAGTTGTTTGGTGCAGCGGCCTCTACCCCGGGCGAACTGATGTCATTCGTTACCGCTGTGATGATGGCGTATGAACCTGCGAAGCGTCTGACCAAGGTGCGGGTGAAGATGGAAGTGGGTTTGCGGCGTGTTAAAATGCTATTCAGCATGCTGGACGAGCCGGAAACCCTGCCTGAGGAAGTTAATCCCAAAGCGTTGCCGGATGGGCCTCGCAAAGTCGTGTTTGACGATGTTGTATTCGGCTACGCCCGGCGTGATCCGATCTTGAAGGGGCTATCGTTGACCTTTGAGGCCGGCAAGACGACCGCTTTGGTTGGCTTATCTGGTGGCGGAAAGTCGACCATTTTAAACCTTGCATTGCGCCTATATGATCCAAATAGTGGTTCGATTTCGATCGATGACCAAGACATAAAATACACCTCTTTCAAGACGTTGCGTCAGAATATGTCCTTTGTCGGCCAAGAGACATTTCTTTTCTCAGCGTCGATCGCCGACAATATTCGCTTTGGCCGAGAGGGGGCGACACAAGAGGACGTGATCGAGGCCGCCAAGGCCGCAAACGCCTATGATTTCATTATGACTTTGGAGCAGGGCTTTGACACCATGGTGGGCGAAAACGGAGCCTTCTTATCTGGCGGTCAGAAACAGCGCCTTGCGATCGCCCGCGCGTTGTTGCGCGATAGCCCCATTCTATTGCTGGACGAGCCGACGAGTGCGCTGGACTCAAAGTCGGAACATCTGGTGCAGGAAGCGCTAAGCAGGCTTACGGAAGGGCGTACAACAATTATCGTTGCGCACCGCCTTTCAACGATTATGCACGCGGACAAGATTGTTGTGATTGAAAGTGGAGAAGTGTTGGAGCAAGGGAGCGCCAAACATTTGTTGAAAGAACAAGGCCCTTTCAAAACCTTGTACGACCATCAGTATTCTAACGCAGTTAGCGCAGAGTGAGCTTGGTTTGACGCAGCAATCTGCAAGACGACCGGCGCGGCAACCACTGGCCGCGACCGTCATTATTCCAACTTACCACAGTTGGGATCAACTACAGATCTGTCTGGACTGTTTGGCTTCCCAGACCCTGAATGCCGATCAGTTTGAGATTATTGCGGTAAACAATGATCCGTCCGACCAAACTCCGTCTGAGTTTCGTTTGCCTGCAAACGCTCGTATATTGAGCGAGATAAAGCCGGGCTCATACGCGGCACGAAATCGCGGTATCGATGACGCGAATGCCGACCTATTTTTCTTTACCGATTCAGATTGTCAGCCTGACCCACAGTATCTGGAAGCTGGATTGAAGATAGCCCAGGATCACCCTGAGGTTGGGCGGTTCGGAGGCAATGTTGTTCTGATCCCTAACGGGGAAGAATGGACGACAACGGAATTGTATGACGTTCATCTTGGTCTGGAGCAGCAGAAGTGGGTTGAGCGTGGAAGAGCTGTTACTGCCAACCTGATTTTGCGTCGCATTGTGATAGATCAAGTGGGTCGGTTCAACGACAAGGTTTTGTCAGGTGGTGATATGGAATGGAACGATCGCGCTAAAGCTGCAGGCGAACCTATCCTTTTTGCTGCGGATGCCATCGTAAGACATCCAGCGCGTAGAAGTCTTAGTGAACACATCACCAAAGCCCGCCGGATTGAGGGCGCGCGTTTGCGCAGGAACGCGAAGCGTGGATTTGTGAATTACATACCACCCGTTCAAAAGCTGATCCCGTCGTTTAAGACCCTGAAAAATCTTCTTAGAAAATCCGATCTATCGACCCGACAAGCCCTTGGAGTTTGGGGTGTCCATTATGTTCTTCGAGTGGTGAAGATAACTGAAACTATTCGTCTGCTCTGGCTACGACGCGCCGATCAACGGAAATAGGGCTAAAAAGACTGATCTCTTAATGTACTTGGTTTAAAAACTCAAATTCTTAGCGAAACTAGGTTTTTGTGTAGTGGTCATAAGTAGAATATTTTGACTATTAAGACGCGTTGATGATTTGTTAGATGTTCAAAAGGCTTCTGTCGCAAACTTTATTGCATCTGTCAGACGGAGGGTTCTGTCGCAAACATTTTGGATGGTAAAGCATCATTGAAATTGGTGAACAGTTTACCAGCAAGTTCGGCGAATTGCTTAAACGGGCGGAGTCAGGGCGTGAATTGACCTTTGCGGATCATGTTGACCAATTCGATACCTGCTAGGACAGATGCGGCTGAAGCAAAAGATTTGAAACCGAGCACGGGCCTTATCCGTCGATTGATGAATCGATGGTCTTGTTCGATGATATTGTCGAGGTACATCCGCCTAACCATCTCAATCGGTATTGGGCAACCAAAGCCCTTCAGCATCTTGTTGATGGCTTTGATGCCGGCGGTGTTGGCCCCGCTTTTGTCGATGACGATCTTACGCGGCAGCCTGTTGATTTCGAGCGCGCGGGCGAAGAACTTTGTCGCTGCGGCTTTATCCCGGCGCTCGGATAACATGAAATCAAGCGTCTTGCCGAACTTGTCGATCGCTCGGTAAAGATAAATCCACTCGCCCTTCACTTTCACATATGTTTCATCCGAGCGCCACGAACGATCTGTCGAACGCTTTCTATACCGCGCTGTTTCAGCAATGAGGCCTGCATACCGACCGACACGGCGGTTTAGCGTTGTGTCATCATGGTCGACGCCGCGTTCCGCCATGGTTTCTTCCAGATCCCAGTATGAAACACCGCAGCGCAGGTAGAAGAAAACCGCGTGCAGGATCACGTCTTTCGGAAAATGCGCGCCTTAAAAAAAGATAGTCACGGTCTGCTCCTGTCATCTCAGCATGCGTAACCAAAACTGTGTTCGATCTGACAGGTAGGGGCGAATTTTGCGACAGAACCCAAAAAACTGACGATAGCTGACAATAAAAAATATCTCGTCCTGTGGGGCTTTTTACGGCCGTGTCAAATAGATACGAGGCGCCGCTCGCTCGCTCTTGTCATCGACCTAATGAATCGCTTTATTGCCCAAAATATTGCAACCATCTCTGAAGCAGATTCAGGCAGGAGCGTAAAGTGCATAATCTTGAGGTCATTGCGCCCAATCTGAAGCGAAGTCTTTCGGGGGTGACAACAACCATTGTCCGCTTACTGCCAATTCAAAAAGAGATGATCGGCATTCGTGCGACCGGACCGGGTCTTCCGAAGGACATCCCACATATAAGGCTCTGGAGAACATTGTTTTTGCCTCGCGATGTTAAGCGGGTCTGGCACGCGCGTCGAAATGCTGAAATGCTGATGGGCTTGGTGTTGACAACAATCTTCCGGCGAAACTTCAAACTACTCTTTACGTCAGCAGCCCAACGCAATCATTCTGCTTACACCAAATGGCTGATATCAAAAATGGATGCACTGATCGCAACAACTCCTCAGGCTGCATCGTTCCTGGATCATCCCGCAACAGTCATTATGCATGGTGTAAACACCAACTTGTTCCATCCTGAGGATGATAAAAGAGCTCTAAGAAACAAACTTGGAATTCCTCACTGTACATTGGTTGGTTGCTTCGGACGTATTCGCCCCCAAAAAGGTGTCGACCTATTGGTGGACGCAGCCATTGAAGTGCTGCCTGCGTTTCCAAATGTCGAAATTGTATTTACAGGTCGTACAACAAAAGAGTTTATCGAGTTTAAACAACAGCAAGAGAAAAAATTGCAATCAGCCGGCTTGGCGGAGCGTGTGCACTTCTTAGGTGAACGCCCATGGAGCGAACTCGTCGAATTATACCGTGCACTGGACTTGTTTGTTGCGCCTGCTCGGCACGAAGGATTTGGACTGACTCCTTTGGAAGCAATGGCTTCAGGTATTCCCGTCATTGCTTGCGATGGGGTAGGCGCCTTTAATGCCCAAATTGAAGATGGTGAGACAGGACGGCTGGTGGAGAAGGACAATGCCGAGGCTTTGGCCGACGCGCTTAGAGAAATGCTTTCAGACCGCGACAGACTAACGGTCAAAGGCCGTGCTGCCAGATGCCATGTCCAACAGAATTTTAGAATTGAGAGCGAGGCGAAGGCTATAGTTCAAGTGTATCGCTCACTACTAAAAGCTTCCTGACCACCTGAGTTTTGCCGAAGCTATTAGGGTCAGGATGCATTGATTTTCAACGCGCTGCATGATTCACGGCTCGGAAATGGAGTGGTGATATAAGCGACCTTTTCCAACTGACCGATGAGCAGATGGCCAAGTTTTCCGCTTTCTACCCAAAGTCGCACGGCAGGCCATGGGGCGATGATAGAAGGATACTAGGCGGGATTATCTTCATCAACCGCAATGGATTAAAGTGGCGAGATGCGCCCGAAGCCTACAGTCCGCACAAGACACTCTATAGCCTCTGAAAACGTTGGAGCGAGAAATGCATCTGCGTCCGAATGATGGTTTGCCTGGTTGCCGAACACGGCGAAGAAAAAACCATGATGATTGATGCGACTTGTCTGAAGGCACACCATATCGCGATCAGCATAGTCGCGAAAAAGGGGGCGTGGCCGCCTGATAGCGAAACTGCCCTCAGGACGCATCGATATTTTTAAAAATGCCATTGTTCAGTTTGTTTGAGGGTAACTGATGATCGAAATATAACGTGCTGGCAGATTCACCAATCTTTCTGGTCCGTGTGGAGCGTCGGCGTCGAAGAACAGGGTGTCGCCAGCTTTCAGCGGATAGATCTGATCCCCATGGCGATAATCTACTTCGCCCTCAAGCATGTAAATTGTTTCGATCCCGCCGTGTTGAAATGTCGGAAAAATGTCGGATTTGGCAGTGAGCGTGATCAAATACGGCTCCACGATTACGCCCGATCCGTTTGCACCCAAGTGTCCCAGTAAGTTATATTGGTGATTGGCGCGTGTCCCTTCGCGTTCAAGCTCCACCCCTTCACCGGCTTTTGTGTGGACGGCTTCTCGGCGTTCTTCGAACTGTCGGAAAAAACTTGTCAGCGGCACCGACAACGCATCTGCCAGCAATTGCAGGGTCGTCAATGAAGGAGAGGTGTTGCCGTTTTCGATTTTCGACAACATGCCGATCGACAAACCGGTTAATTGGGCCAAGTAGGCAACAGTGATGTTTTGCTGTTTGCGAAAGGCCCGAACTTCGCGCCCGATCGCAACTTCTAACACCTTCTCTCGTTCGCCTGCCCGAAAGGAATGCGGATTTTGCGTCAGATTGGTAGGCATTTCGGTGTCGCGATTTTCTGTTCTGGACATTCAGCGTATTGCTATACTTGAGTTGCCTGTTTCTGCAAACAAGTACCGTGCATCGCAACTTCGATATGGACTAATACATCAACAATATTTCCTGATAGTGAATGTATCATGCTGGCTGAAAAAACAATCGAGTTGGGAATTTTGCTGTTTGATGGGTTTCCGATGGCGTGTTTGACCTCTGTGATCGAACCCTTGCGGGCAGCAAATGAGATAGCGGGACAGGAGGCTTTTTTTTGGCATCTGGTTTCTGAGGCAGGGCAGAAAGTCAGGTCCAGCGCCAATGTTGGGTTCGAGGCCGACAGGCCTCTATCTGATTGTCAATCCATCGATATCCTCTTCATGCTCAGCAGTCCCGTCGCCGGATTCCGGGACCCAAAGCAGGGCAATGGTGCATTGCGCGCGCTCGCGCGACATGGAACCGTTCTTGGGGGTATCAGTGGTGGCGTTTTCCCTTTGGTACGCTCAGGGGTCATGACTGGGTGTCCGGTTTCCGTACATTGGTGCTATGAGGCTGCTTTTGAGGCCGAGTTTCCAGATATCGAGGCTCGGCGCGAGGTGATTGTATCTGGTGCTAATCGTTATACCGCGGCAGGGGCAGCCGCAGCCTTTGATCTGGCCCTGCATCTGATCCAAGATCGATTGGGTAGTGAGGTCGCGCATGAAGTGGCTTGCTGGTTCCAGCACCCGATGATGCGTGGAACGAGTGTAAAGCAACAGGTTCCGAATGTCCGTCAATCGGATTCCGGTGACAGATTGCCGCCGCTTGTTACCAAATCGATCGAGTTGTTCGCGGGCAGCGTCGGTCAGCCGATTTCGATCACCGAGGTCGCGCGTCAGACGGGTGTCACTCCGCGTCAGATCGAACGCGCATTCAAGCAGGCCACCGGACAAAGCCCCAGCCATTATTTTCGCGCGATGCGTATGAAGGCGGCGCGGCAGATGGTGGTGTATACAAAAGACCCAATCTCTGAAATTGCGGAAGCAGTCGGATATAGTTCTGTCGCACCGTTGGTGACACATTATCGCGCAGCCTTCGGCTTGAGCCCAAGCGAGGACCGCCGTCGGATCAACCGCTTTCGAGTTGAGGATAATGCTCCGCTGCCCTCAAGCTGAACTGCGTGTCAAAATGCGGATTTCATTGCGGTGACAATCGCATGTTGCAGAGATTGGGCTGAAGATCGCGGAGCGTATATACTGAACAAATCGGTTGACCGGCGCAGGAGGAAGCATACGAGGTGATGAATTGAGGTTCGTGCTGCGCCGCCTGTCGCCAAATTTCTGCAGTCCAGATTGCACAACAGTTCCAGCACCGACTGAACATCGGGACCTTTTAGATCAAACCGGGCCCAGGCATCCGTCTGTTCGGACACCGAAGCAGCATCTTTGGTGCCATCTTTCACCAATTCCGCAAGACCCTCATGACTTTCAAAGGGAGCCTCGACAATCCATTGTTCGGGTCCTGCCCAAAAGGCTATGAGGGTTTGTCCTGAAAACTGACCGATGCCAGGTGCCTTCTGCCCGATCAAAGCGGCCAACGCCGAATGAGTTTCGCCTTCACGCCCCAGGCGCGCCGCGACCGAAGCCAGCGCAACATCGGGGACTTCACTGCAGGTTACGCTGCCAATAGTGCAGGTTTCCGGGTCCGCTCCACCAAGTGCGGTTAACGCGATAAGATCATGCACGGAGCCGTTCTCCCTCAGGGTCGACAAAATGGGACGAAACAATCTCGACCTCGACGGTCAGATCGGTTAGCGGCGACACAAGGCGCATCTTTTCGCCATGACGGTCACGTCCGTTCTTCAGAAAGCCCAGACCGATATAGCAGTTCAGAGAAGGCGAGAAGGCGGCTGAGGTGACATAGCCCTGATCATGCGCTGCATCGACCGGACCGGATGCATCCATGAGATGCGCGCCAGCGGTGATCTTATCCGCGGTGTTCACGGGTTTGACGCCGACCATGTTCAACGCATCAGCCTCGTTCAGCCCTTCACGCTCTGACAGAACTGAGCCAATGCTATCTTTCTTCTTTGATACCATCCGACCCATGCCAAGGTTCAGTGCGGTGGTGGTCCCGTTTAGTTCGTTGCCCGCCGCATGACCTTTTTCGATCCGCATAACGCCCAGTGCTTCAGTGCCATAGGGCACCACGTTGAATTCTTCGCCTTCGACCATCAATCGTCGCATGAGGGCATCGCCATAGCGGGATGGGACCGCGATCTCGAATGCCAATTCACCCGAGAATGATATCCGGAACAGACGAGCACGTAATCCACCGCAAACGGTAATGTTGCCGCAGGCCATAAAGGGGAAACCGTCATTCGAGATATCGAATTCCGAATCCACTATTTTCTGCAGCAACTTACGTGAATTCGGGCCAGCAACGGCGTATTGTGCCCAGGCTTCGGTGGTCGAGATCAATTGCACGTCCATGTCCGGGAATAGGCATTGCCGGATAAACTCCATGTGCTGGTAAACTTTTACCGCATTGGCCGTCGTTGTTGTAACCACAAAATGATCTTCGGCCAGCCGAGCTGCGGTGCCATCATCCATTGCAATGCCATCTTCACGCAGCATAAGCCCATAGCGGGTTTTGCCGACGGCTAGCTTGGCAAAACCATTGCAATAGATCCGGTTCAGGAAATCCGCAGCGTCAGTGCCCTGTACATCAATCTTGCCCAGCGTGGTGCAATCGCACACCCCGACCGAGGCACGAGTCTGGCGCACTTCGCGGTCAACGGATTGCCGCCAATGCGTTTCTCCCGGTAACGGGAACCATTGAGCGCGCAACCAGTTGCCGACTTCAACAAACACGGCACCGCGCTCTTTGGCCCAGTGGTGTGATGGTGTCAGACGGGTGGGGTGAAATTCCTTCCCCCTCATACGGCCCGCAAAGGTTGCTATTGGCACTGGCGTATAGGGCGGGCGGTAGATAGTGGTGCCGACTTGCGGAATTGATTTCCCGGCGATCTCGGCCATAACTGCCAAGCCGCCCATGTTCGAAGTCTTACCCTGATCGGTTGCCATGCCCAGCGTGGTGTAACGTTTGAGATGCTCGACCGACTGGAAGCCTTCCTGATGGCTGAGCTTTACGTCTTTGACAGTTACGTCGTTCTGTTGATCCAGCCATGCCCGCGAACATCCTTGGACATACCAGAATGGCGTCTGAGTGACCGGAGCATCTTCGGCCGTTGGTATCGCGATGGCATCGCTTATCAAGTCAAGTGCGTGGGTGGCTGCTTCGGCACCGGATTTCAAGGCACCATGGGTGGACATGATGCCATTTGCGGCTCCGGCGACTGTCAGGCCCGGAGGCAACGTATCGCCGGGGACAAAGGCAGACAGGGTCTCATTCCAGACCGGGCGACCGCGTTGGTGGCAGGTCAGGTGCACATTCGGGTTCCAACCGCCTGAGATACCAAGCGCACCAACATCCAATGTGCGGTTTGAGCCGTCGGCCAATTTGACTTCGGCGAAAGTTAAGCCAAGACGCCCTTTGGTATCGATCACCTCAGCGCCGCGCAGCACCTCATAGTCACTGTTCAGTGGGGCCTCGGGCCGAACGTCAACAACGGCCGCGATTTTCACCCCTTTGGCGTGCAGATCGGCTGCGGTGCGGTGGCCATCGTCATTGTTGGTAAAAATAGCCACGCGTTGCGCGGGGGTGGCGGCGAAACGGTTAGCATAACTGCGCAGCGCTCCGGCCAGCATGATGCCAGGTCGATCATTGTTCTCAAAGGCAATCGGGCGCTCGGTTGCGCCCGCGCACAAGAGGGCGCGCCCAGAATAGATGCGCCATAGGATTTGACGGGGTTTGCCCTCGGATGGAGCGGACAGATGATCGCCTTTCCGTTCGACTGCCCCGTAAATTCCATGATCAAAAGCACCGATAACGGTTGTGCGCGGCATCAGGCGGACATTCGGCATCGCGGACAACTCAGCCACCGTCTGTGTAATCCAGTTTGCAGCGATGTCGTCGTTCAGCGAGTAAGTTTCGCTATTCAAACGACCACCGAGGGCAAAATCCTCATCCGCCAGTATCACGTCGGACCCCGCACGACCGGCGGTCAGCGCTGCCATCAATCCTGCCGGACCCGCGCCGATAATTAGAAGGTCGCAGTGCCTAAATCCCTTGTCATATTCATCAGGGTCTTCCTGCATCGACATGGTGCCCAGCCCTGCAGCCCGGCGGATAACAGGTTCATAGAGCTTCTCCCAGAATGCGGCGGGCCACATGAAGGTTTTGTAGTAGAAGCCTGCGGTCAAAAAATTTGAAAACCGATCATTGATCGCCATCGCGTCAAACCTGAGGCTTGGCCATCGGTTCTGAGAATGCGCTTCGAGCCCGTCAAACATCTCGATCGTCGTGGCCCGTGTGTTGGGTTCTTTGCGATTTTCCGTACGCAGTTCAACCAAGGCGTTGGGCTCTTCAGACCCGGCGCTCAAAATACCACGGGGGCGGTGGTATTTGAATGATCGCCCAATCAGGCGCACGCCGTTGGCTAGAAGGGCGGATGCCAGGGTGTCTCCCGGATGCGCTGTGAAGTTGCGGCTGTCAAATTTGAAATTCAGAGTACTGGTGCGGTCGATTTGGCCGCCGTTCAGCCGGTTGACTTGGGTCATTTGGAACGTCCTCGCATCCGGGCTACATCACGCGCCAACTCCACTTTTGAAATCTCATGCGTAACCGTATTGCGTGTCACGACGAGCCAGGATCGATCCCCCCCTTCGTGAAACCACAGCTCGCGGTGTTCACCGGCTGGATTGTCGCGCAGATAGGCGTAATCATTGAATGTCTCGGCTGCGTTTTCAGCTTGCCAGTCGGGACGGTCTATCAAAGACGCGTCACCCAGATACACGAACTCTGAACTGTCACGGGGACCCAGCAATGGATGTTGGATGATCATTTTTGGCTTCCTCAGTGCAGATTGGGCTGATTGCCCATACCTTTTTCGTCAATCATCCGACCGGTGCGAAAGCGGTCAAAGCGATAGGCGGTCGCGGTTGGGTGTGGCTCGTCCTTTGCCAGCAGATGCGCGAAACAATAGCCCGATGCAGGAGTGGCCTTGAAGCCGCCATAGCACCAGCCGCCATTGAAATAGAGCCCGTCGATATGTGTGCGGTCGATAATGGGCGACCCGTCCATGGACATATCCATGATCCCGCCCCACATGCGCAGCAGTCGCGCGCGGCCGATCATTGGCATCAGCGCCATGCCGCCTTCGCAGACATCTTCAACTACTGGCAGGTTTCCGCGCTGAGCGTAGGAGTTGTAGCCGTCGATATCGCCTCCAAATACCAAGCCGCCTTTATCGGATTGGCTGACATAGAAATGTCCCGCACCAAAAGTGATGACGCCCGGTAGAAGCGGCTTCAAACCCTCGGAGACAAACGCTTGCAGCACGTGGCTTTCAATCGGCAGTCGCATACCCGCCATTCCCATCAGACGCCCCGAATTCCCAGCAACGGCACAGCCAACCTTACCGGCCCCAATGAATCCTCTCGAAGTTTCAACGCCCACGCATGTGCCGTTTTCGATGCGGAATCCGGTGACTTCGCAATTCTGAATGATATCGACGCCGTGACTATCCGCCGAGCGCGCATAGCCCCATGCTACGGCATCGTGACGAACGGTGCCGCCGCGTCGCTGAGCCAGACCGCCTTTGATCGGGAAACGCGCGTTGTCAAAATTGAGGAACGGATACTCCTTGCGTACCTGTTCGGCATCCAGCAGTTCGGCATCCGCGCCGTTTAGGATCATGGCATTGCCGCGTCGCGTGAAGGCGTCGCGCTGTGCGTCCGAGTGGATCAGGTTGATAATCCCGCGCTGACTGACCATTGCATTGTAATTCAGGTCCTGTTCAAGACCTTCCCACAGTTTCAATGAGAATTCGTAGAAAGGTTCATTACCATCCAGCAGATAATTTGAACGTATGATGGTCGTATTGCGCCCAACATTGCCGCCGCCAATCCAGCCTTTCTCGATCACAGCAACATTGCGAAAGCCGTACACTTTGGAAAGGTAATGGGCCGTCGCCAGACCGTGACCGCCGCCGCCGATGATGACAATGTCATAGTTCTGTTTGGGTTCGGGATCACGCCACGCCGGTTTCCATCCTTTGTGACCGCTAAGCGCTTCTTTGATGACGGTGAAACCAGAATATCGCATGAATCAGACCTTTTTCCAAAGAATCGCTTTATTTTGGTGAATTGGATACTCTCAAATCCGACATCTATAGCCCTGAATCAGACCTGAATGGCAGGCTGTGACTAAGTTCTCTTTACGGTAGGGCAATTCTATCGAATGTGGGTGCCGGATACATCATGTCCGCCATGACTAAAGGAATGAAAAGCCTGCGCAGATCTTGCGTCGAACCTAATTGAGCTTGGATCGGTCGCGTGTTTGCAATCCGACGACGCTGAGGCAGGCAAATAGAATTGCGGCCACACAGACGATGGACGGACCGGCAGGTGTATCGAACATATAGGCCGCCCTTAGACCAGTGACCGCCGAGAATGCGCCAATAGCGGCGGCGATCAATGCCATCGATTCCGGTGATCGCGCCAAACTTCGAGACGCTGCAGCAGGTATGATCAGCATTGCAGCGATTAAAAGAACACCCACCACCTTGATTGCCACTGCCACTGTTATGGCAAGCGCCAATGTCAGGATTAACTGCTCGCGTCTGGGATTGAAGCCGCTGGCATATGCCAGCTCTTCGTTTAACGTGGCCGTCAGTAGGTGAGACCAGCGCCATGCGATCAGCGCTACGACAAGGACGGCGCCGCCCCAGATTACAAGCAAATCGGTACGCGATACGGCAAGGATATCGCCGAAGAGGTAGGCCATAAGGTCAATTCGTACGCCGGACAGAAAGGAAACGGCGACGAGGCCAAATGCGAGGGCGGAATGCGCCATAACACCTAGCAGCGTATCCATCGCATACCCGCGCCCGGACAACAGTGTTACGGTAAACGCCATCGCAAGCGCAACAGCCAATGCCCCGGTAAAGACTGACAACTGAAATGTCAGCGAGAGCGCGATCCCCAAGATTGCGGCATGCGCCGTGGCATCTCCGAAATACGCCATCCGACGCCAAACGACAAAGCAGCCCAGCGGGGCTGCGGCGAAAGCCACGCCAACGCCTGCCAGCGTTGCGCGTGTCATAAAATCATCAAGCATTATTCTGCCGCTTCTTGAGAGGTTTCACAGTGATCGTGATCATGGTCATGATCATGCCGATATAAGGCCAACGCACCGCCTGTTCCGGTCCCGAACAGAGCCCGGTATTCCGGGGCCGAGGCCACCACAGCGGGGGAGCCTTCGCAACACACGTGTCCGTTCAGGCAGACCACGCGATCTGAAGCGCTCATGACCACGTGCAATTCGTGGCTGATCATCAGAATGGCGCATCCGGTTTCGCGCCTGACTTCTTCGATCTGGTGATAAAACGCAGCCGATCCCGGTTGGTCGAGTCCCTGCGTTGCCTCGTCCAATAGCAATACATCTGGTTGGTTTATCAGGGCCCGCGCCAGCAGCACGCGCTGAAATTGCCCACCTGACAATTGCGACATCTGTCGTTTCAGCAGATCTGGCACCCCGGCAGTTTCGAGCGCTTTCTCGCATTTTACTTTGGAAACGCGATCGGTCAGCCGCATGAACCTCTCGACCGAGATTGGCAGTGTCGGATCGATGTGCAGTTTTTGAGGCACATATCCAATTTTCAATCCTGGTTTCAATGAAACCTGTCCTGCGGCTGGTTTTGTTGCACCAATGATGGCCCTCAACAGGCTGGTCTTGCCTGATCCGTTGGGACCGACGATGGTTACTATCTCTCCGGCCTCGACAACCATATCTACATGTCGCAGAACTGTATTCGCGCCGTAACGTACGCTGAGATTCTCAACGGAGATCAAGCTCATTTCTACGCCTTTTCAGTGCAGCTGGGGCAAAGCCCTTCGGCTTCTACAACCGTTCGCTCTATTTCAAAACCCGTTGCACGTGCAGCTGCGCCAAGTATCCCCTTGGCTGGTGCAGACTGCGCTTCGGCCACAGCGTCACATTTTCGGCAGATCATGAACGCCGGCGAATGGTCTGCTCCGGGATGAGAACACGCGACAAATGCGTTCAAACGTTCTATCTTGTGAACAAATCCATTTTGGACAAGAAAATCAAGCGCACGGTAAGCCACTGGTGGCTGCGAACCAAACCCTTCCTCGCGCAGCGCATCAAGAATTGCATAGGCCCCCAAGGCTCGATGCTCCTGCAGCAACATCTCAAGTACTTTTCGCCGCACAGGCGTTAACCGCAACCCTTCTTTTTTGCACCGAGCTTCAGCTGTGGTCAGCGCAGTCTCAACGCAATTTTTGTGATCGTGTTTATGAAACCCAACAAGTGCGTCGTCGCAAACAGGATTGGGAGTGGCTTCACTTGTCATGTTATTCCATATCATGTATGTCGCTCGCAATGTTATAAAATCACACTGAGGGTCCGATGTCCAGAAAGCTGCTCTTACAATCGATCACCGCTGCGTTAATGGGTGGAACAGCCATGGCGGATGCCCCAAAGGTGGCCGTCGACATTGCACCCGTCCACTCGTTGGTAGCCCGTGTTATGGAAGGTGTTGGAACACCTGATCTGGTCATCCCAGCGGGCGCATCGCCGCACGAATACAACCTGCGTCCCTCGGAAGCTTCTGCACTGCAAGAGGCTGATCTGGTGTTCTGGATTGGCGAGGATCTGACACCCTGGTTGGAAGGCGCTGTCGAGACACTCAGCGACGGTGCCACGGTCACAACGCTTCTGGAATCGGATGGAACGGTTCTGCTTGATTTCCGTGAGAACACATTATTCGAAGCACATGACCATGGGGATCACGATGACCATGGTCATGATGATGATCATGCGGAAGACGAAAAGCACGATGAGCACGATCATGAAGAAGAGCACGCACATGATGATCATGGCCACGATGATCACGATAGCGAAGATCACAATGATCATGCGGATCACGATAGCGAAGATCACGATGATCATGCGGAACACGATGATCATGACCACGACGATCATGCTGATCATGACGATCACGGGCACGGCGAGCATGATCCTCATGCCTGGCTTTCACCGGCGAATGCAGAAATCTGGCTGAATGTCATTGCGGCCCAGCTTTCTGCCGCTGACCCTGACAACGCTGGTGCATATTTTGCAAATGCAGCTGCAGCGCGCGAAGAAATGGCAGCATTGTCAGATGAGGTAGCTGAAACACTGAAACCAGTTCAAGGCGGTCGTTTTATCGTATTCCATGACGCCTATCAGTATTTCGAGGACGCCTTTGATTTCCGTGCTTCCGGCGCAATTTCTCTTGGCGATGCAACCGATCCCAGCCCGGCGCGTATCTCGGACATTCAGGGGCGTATCCGGAAAGAAGGTATTGAGTGCGTTTTGACTGAGCCGCAATTCAACCCAGGAATTGTTGCAACTGTTTTAGACGGTACAGAAGCAAAGACTGCCGTAATTGACCCGCTGGGCTCTGACCTTGATCCCGGGGTTGAGCTTTATCCGCAAGTCATTCGCAATTTGGCAAACTCACTGGCTGAATGCCTGTGATCCAATTGAACAGCCCAACCGTTACCAATAGACGGTCGGGCTGAACATCCGCAAGCGTAACCAAATACGTTAATTGTCAGGATGTCGAACAGCACAAGCCAAGGGTGGCGGCTTGTTAAAAAGACGCCATCAAATTAGGTGCTCTGATGGGCGAGATTGACCCAGAACGCGACACCGTGATCCAGTGCATCGTCGTTAAAGTCATAAGACGCGTTGTGCAGGGGCATCGCAGCCGGACCGTCTAGTCCGTTACCCATCAGGATGAACGCGCCGGGGCGGTGTGTCAGAAACTCGGCAAAATCTTCAGAGAAACCTACTTGACCAAATTCCGCATCTACCGAACCTACCTCGCGCGCAGCACTGACGATGGTTGCAGTGGCTTCAGGGTTGTTCTTGAGCGGTCTGAAAGATGTTGAGTATTTTAGCGTCGCCGCGGCACCTTGCGCGGCACACACGCCCTCCACAATAGCACGCATTCTGGTCTCGATAGTGGCAGACACCTCGCTGGAAAAGCCACGGCAATCCCCCCGCAACACCACGTTGCTTGGCAGAATATTACGTGCTCCATCTGTGAGGAATTCAGTGACAGAAACGACCGCATGTTTGCTTGCCGGTAACGACCGAGATACGATCGATTGTAGCTGCAGCACAATCGCCGAGCCCGTCACGATAGGATCAATTCCTTTGTCCGGCATCGAAGCATGACCGCCTTGGCCAGCAATCTGAATCTCAAAATTGTCCTCGAACGCACAAAACGCTCCCGACTGCGTTGCAAAATGACCAAGCGGCATACCAGGCATATTATGCAGTCCAAAAATCGCGGACATGGGAAATCTGTCGAAAAGTCCATCCGCAATCATCGCGGCGGCTCCATTTCCGTTCTCTTCGTCGGGCTGGAATATGAAATGTATGGTTCGCTTTAGCGTCGGGTCATCCGCAAGCTTTAGGGCCGCACCCAATAGCATTGTGCTGTGCCCATCATGACCACATCCATGGAACTTGCCTGGGGTGTCTGAACGATGGGCAAATGTATTGGCCTCGTCTATTGGCAGCGCGTCCATGTCGGCGCGAAATCCAAACGCGGTTCCCTCTGGGCCTCGGCGCAGCGTTGCAACAAGGCCGGACTTACCTATACCACGCGTGACCTCCAGGCCAGCTTGTTCCAATTGCTCGCCTATCAGGCGGGGCGTTCTGACAAGGTCAAAGCCGATCTCTGGGTGCGTGTGCAAGTCACGACGAAAGCGGGTGAGGTCAAGCATCATGAAGGCCTTTCTTGGATAGATTTCACAGCGGTTGAACATTGTTTTGGCCAATCACGCTGTAGGTCCCGCAATTGCAGATGGCGGGATTGCTTATCCCATGCATCGCACCGACACAACCTCGGCTGTAGACAGCGTATCGCTGATCGCCATCCATTCGCCCAGGCTGTTCTCTGGTGCAGCACCTTTTGGCACTCCAAAATTCTTTGAATGCGAAGTCAGTTGGACCAAATACGTCCACTGCATCGCGGGTGATATATATACAGTCCGTCTGTAAATCGGTGATTTGGGAAATCCAGCTGCAGAAACCAGTGGTTGTCTGGAGGGTTTTTGACATTTCGATTTGCCGCTTTGCATCTTGCGGCGGGGGCATCCAATCAACAAAAGGGCAGTGGATCCATACCGGCTTATCGCTGAAAGTGTGAGGGCTAATAGAATCCAGCAAATTGACCATAAGCTGAAACGGCAGAATGCGCTTAAAATATTGGTCGGAGTGAGAGGATTCGAACCTCCGACCCCTGCCTCCCGAAGGCGAGTTTCCTGGGGGAAAGTCAACGAAATAAAGGCTTTGGAAGACAGCTATTGCACTTCAGCGGCGGATAGCGCTGCAATAACGTTGCGGTTTCATTGCGAGCAAATCCTGCGACACATTCCCATCCTCGCTGTCGCTATAACGAAGACATGCAGCGCGTGCTGCATCACTTCAGAGAGGATAGCGATGACTAATAAACCGTATGGAGACACCCGGATGGCGAAATATGTCGAACGTAGGGTGCTCGAACTGAAACCGACCAAGAGCCAGACCGAGATCGCAGCGCAGGTCGGATACGTCAGCCCGAACATGATCACGATGATCAAGCAGGGTAGTCCCAAGGTGGCATTGGATCGCGTCCCGGCTTTGGCGAAAGCTTTGGAATGCGACGCCGCCTACCTTATGCGCCTCGCAATTGAGCAGTCGATCGGCCTGACCGCAGCCGAGGCAGTTGTCGAGGTGTTCGGAGAACCCGTCACGTCGAATGAACTTGGCTGGCTGAAAGCAATTCGCAAGTCCTCTAACAACACAGATCCTCGGCTGACCAGTCGGTCAGAGACGGCGATCAAGACCATCTTCGGGAGGTAGGTGCCATGTATGACCGGCAAGACGACCTGACATTGAACGAACGCGCCTGGTTGCGGTTCCTGCGCGACGTGAGCAACGGCAGAGATCCTGAACCTACGTTGCGTCGGGTACAGCTTCTACGGCGCCTCTGCTTAGCTCGCAGTGCTAAGTGGTAATCAGCATGGGCACCGCGGCGAGGAATGGCTGGTCCGTCTTGCCTCGCCGGGTCCCGCAACAACGTCTAAGGTTGACAAAGGTTTACATCCGCCGAACCATGCCAAGAACAATGTAAACCTTTCACCTCTCATATAGGCCAATCTCAGGCCCAAAGCTTTACACTAAGTTTACATTAAGTTGACAGATTCGGGCCGAAATCAGGATTTTTCCGGATAAATGTAAACCTCTTAGAACGCAAAACCCTTAAAAACATGGAACATAGAAAACACCTGGACGGAGGATAGGTCAGCAAATTGCGCAGAGCGACAAATTTCAGGCCTGGCGAAACTTCAACATGTAAGAAAACGAGCGCAACTCAGGCCGGCGCACAGCCAGTCTCAGCAAAAACCATTTAGAGCTTACGCACTCGAGCAAGCCAGGTTGACTATTGCGCGGTCCCAGAGATGAAAAGCCGACGATCACTCCGGGAGAATTAATACATGTTCGGAGAGACGGCATCGCTCAAGATGGCCAGGACTAACCCTCGAGCCGATAGATCAACTTTGACGCGGTATATGGCGTAATGATCTCTGGACATGAGTGAGAATAGGTCGTCGGGAGGAGCGCTGGCTGCAGACGACCTGACCACGTCCACCTGTTCCTTGTCCCGTTCAAAGCTCCCTATTCTGTTTAAGCGGTTTTTTGCGAGCAGTTGAAGCGCGGTCGACAGCGTGTCACGGGAGCTTCCGGCCCTAGGCGGTCCGTCAATAAGCAAGAAAAAAAGCGTTCTCTTAGTTATTCGGTGAATACCAGATCGGCGACGTATACGCGCGCTCTTGTCCGATCAATGTCGCTTCTTCGGGAATGTCAGCGCCCAAACGCACTTTGTCGTAAACGACCCAGCGTGGCGTCGGGATTTCAATGACGCGAGCGTAGTAAAACGCGTGCTCGGACGCATCAAAATCTGGGTCTGTCCAGACCGTTCCTAGCTCTGAAGCGCCGATGGTGTTGATATAGTTTGCTGCTTCCAAATCGACCGTATTACCTACAGCCGGCAGTTTACCGTCAGCGTCCAGTTCACGTTCATCCGACCACGCCACATCATAGACTTTTTCGGACAAGTTCCCTTCGCTGTCCATCCAGCCCTTGACGATCTGGATGCGATCAAGATTGGCTCCGATGGGATCGCGCAATGCATAGACCATGAAGGTTGGCGCATCGGACGTTGCCGGGCGCAGATCACCACCCATCGGAACACCCTTTTCGTATCCAACAAAGGCTGGAGCGCGAGACCTCATGTCATCCTCGTCGAACTCCCATCCCCCAAAGAACCGCACGGCCATGCGCGGACCTGTTGTGGCATAAACCTCGCGGCGCACCATGGCATCCCATAGACTAGCCCGAGTGTTCTCTTCGGCCCAGACACCTGTGTAGCCTGACGCCACCAATGACCAACCGGGGAAAACGCCATTTTCTGTTTCGGTGAACGGATGCGATGCGCGGGTCAACGATGGCTCTGCATTTGTTGCTTTACCAAAGTAATTGTCGCTGTCAGCGGTTGCCAGCGATGTATGGCTGTCCGTCGCGCCAGACAAGCCAAATTTGTATGGGTTTACGCCCGTGCGCGCCTCGATGGCGAACCCCTGCTTAAGTGCCTCGCGCGCATATTCGCCTGCAAGCATATCTGGCGTTTTGGCTTCAGTTAGATCGAGGTTGCCCGCATCCCAGGTTTCGTAATTCGCAAACTCGTCATCGGGACTAAGTGCGGGGTGCGCCTCGCCGTCTCCCTTGATCTGGGTGATTTCGTAAAGCGGTTCCCATCTCATCCGCGCCATTGCATAGGCTTCGTCCACGGGTTCGCCATTGTAACGTGTTTCAGATGGGAACATGATGCCGTTTGACAGGTTTCCATTGTGCGCGAGTGCAAAAGCTTGTCCACCCGTATCGGCCTCATAGGCCTCCAACCATTTGTACAAGTCCATCGGGTCTGTAGAGCCGATGGGCGCCTGCGTCGTCATAGGTTGGACTTGTTTGACCCGGTCTGCATTGTCACGAAAAATGATATTGCGGTGCATGTTGTTGCCCCGGATCAGCGACGTCCACTCAAAGCCGTGGAAAGCCGTGAAGTCTCCCGGATCGTTGAACGTTTCCACAGTAGCTATCATGTGTTCCCAGACCGAGGCATAGATGGGCGATCCGGGAGAATAATCTGCGATCAAGTCCGGATCCATGTTTCCTTGAGAGAACGTAGTGATCAGGTCCAGAGCTGCTGCTGCAGACGCCTCGCCGCCTTCTTGCAGACCTTTTGCCCAGCGGGAGCCCTGTTCTGACTCTAAAATGTTGGGAGAACCTTTAGCCAGATCGGTGATCATGCCCATTCCATCCGAGTGTTCCGTTGTCACGATCCAGTCTAGCGGTCGCGCCAGCCTAACAGGCTGCCCTGTGGCCGAGACGACCTCTTCGCCGCGCGCAAACCGAAGCATTGTGTCAAGATCGGTCGTGTTCCCGAAAAGACCTGCGTCCATTGAAAGACCGGTGTGAATATGAGTGTCTCCCCAAAATACGCGCGATGGAAAGCTGCGTTGAGCATTGGGTGAATAGGCTGTGCCGGGGTAAAGGTCTTGAAGGGACTGTTCAGAGGGTAAGAACTGCGCGTTGGCTGCGCCCGAAATTACAAATATGGAAGAGAACAAAGCGGAATTTAGGTACCTGAGCATAATAAACCTCCCAAGACTTGCTGAAATCAAAACGCGCTTTTTTTCGAAAGCCGCACATTCAGACCCGATGATAATACGTCATTATTACCATGTCTTCGAATTTCCGCTTTGTCCGCATAGCGGTCATTCAGGCGGAGCGCGGCGAAAGACGGCTCAGAGCCCAATGCGGACTTTCGAAATGTCATCTTGCTTATGTCGAGAAGAAGGCAAAAGCAGTTTATAGGGCTACTTCTCGAACGAGCGTGCAATAGCGGCCCAGCCGAGTGCGATGTTTTCTTTTTCCGTGCACAGTATCAACGGCTGCTATCCGGCGGATTGAAGTGCTGGTTCGTCTCGTCCGCAGGGCAGTTGACCACTCAACCAGAGATCGCTTCTCATTATACCCATACAGCGACGTTCGCGGTTCGTTACCGTGCTATCAATCATCCAACGGCTGCGATATCTGGCGCTCGTTCTGTCGCTCTCCGTCGAATGCAAAGCGGACAACGCTGACCTTTTCAGCGCTTACTTCGATGCGAGGTTTCTGAAAATGATTGCACAACGCAACAACAGTGCCCGGACCTTGTACTTTACCAATCTGGAAAACGTGTCGTGACGTAGCTGGGGAGTCGGTCTGTAAACAGTCGTTTCAGCGTGGATCTTAAGACAATGCCCACTGTTGTTTTCGCGGGGCTTCCATCCTCTGGAGAGTAGCCAATCGTTTGTCGTGTTTCGGTGATATCCCAGCGCATACCTGGGTTATCTGACATTAGGTTTAGGGCTGCGAAGGAAATATCCTTGGCATCTATTGCGGCGCGCATTCCGCTTAGAAAGTCCCGATCACTCAACCACATTTCCTGACCCCACCGGCCCATCGCCATGTGTGTGCCGGGTTGGTTGCCGTGAGTCCATTGCGTCCAGCCGATGCGCAAGCAGATGACCGATAGTCCGTGATGCTCAGCGAAATAGGCCCCTGTCCGTTCACAGAATAACTTTGACATGCCGTAGGCGTTTACTGGCCCTGGTGGTGTCGCGCTGTTGAGCACCTGATGCGTGAACCTTTTGTCGCCGTGAACCCAGTTGGAGCTGGCAAGAACCACGCGCCTGACGCCCATGGCTGCCGCATGGTGATAGAGAGAAAGCGTTGCATCCATATTGTGTTTGATCGCGGAGGCCCAAGTGGCGGAGGGCTCTCGGTCACCAGCTAGATGCACGATAACGTCCACTCCCTTTAGCAAACTGACCCAACTGCTGTCGTCGGACAGGTCTGCGGTGTGAATGTCGGGATGATCAACGGGGCGAATGTCGATGCCAGAAACGGTGTAGTCGGGGTCGCTTTCTAGCGCGTCAAAAAGTTTGCGGCCGAGATGCCCACCAGCGCCTGTAATCAGGACATGCATGACAGGAATTCCTTGTTGTTTGCGAGTCCCAATGGCATTTGGGATGCATCTTCCTCCGCCAAGACGCGGAACGTCTGCCGAAAATTCAGCGTTTCATTCGGTGCGAGGTTGCGTGCCGGGGAGTGCCACTCCGCTTCGCAATAGGCGTAATCGCCCGAGTTAAAGACCTCAAACGGATAGTCGTGTGCAAATTGATCGCCCTTTTGAGGTTCTGGTACCGAGCACATTAGCAACGGGGCATCAGCGCCGCACCGTATCAATGTACGACCGTTGGGGTTCGGTAGCCCGACCTTGATTTCCTGCTGTCTGTTGCAATCCACGACAATGCTTTTGCCGTGCGTCGCTATCATCCCTTCGGCAGAGCCAAAAACAGGATAAAATGCAGGGTCTTGCAATTCGACACCGACCTTGGTGGGGGTGTTAAGCATCATGACTGACCAAATGCCGGTCAGGCGCGAGGAGGTCCCATGGTTGACCACGATGTGTTCTATTTCCCAGCTTTCCGCCGAGGTTAGCGTGATGCGGCGCGACACTGACAAGTGCGAGGTCGGGCATACTGCGCTGGTCATGTCGATACGAGTGCTGCTTCTTGAAGTGATCTGGTAAGAGCCGCTGTCTAACACGGGAAACGGAGCGCCGTTTACCCAGGATGCATCTGGGGCGATCCACGTCTTCTCTCCGCCCCAGAGCGGAAAACCAAATTGTGGAGAGCGTGTGGGCAGATCAGTAAGCCGTGTGTCATCGACATCCAAACCGTCGAGATCTGCGTTCTGAAATAGGAGGGAGCGACCTTGGAAGTTTATATCCCATAGGCGGCCCCCGATGCCGGGCAGGAGTGTCAGCTGCAGATCGTTTTGCTGCAGGTGAAGAACGCTCCATCTGTCCGACATGTACCCCCTCCTATCGGTTTCCCGGCGCGATCGAATGCGCCGGGACAATCCCTTAGGTGTGCTTGAACTGGACGACGTTCTCGGCAGTAATCGGCATAACCCCGGTTTCAACGCGCTCGGGTAGAGGATTGATGCCAGCCGCCTTCCAATCGGGCAAGACCTTCAGCGCATCAGTGTTCTGCCAATGCATCATGTGGAAGGCGAGAAAGATCTCCAGATAGGATTTCTGAGCCACAGCGCCGTGAATTGTGCCGTCTTCGATATAGGGAAGCATATCATCATTTCGGTCCATCGCGACGATCTTGATGTCCTTGCGTCCTGCCTCATTGACGGCAATTGCCGCGCCTTTGCCGCTGTCGCCGTCCGTGCCGCCAATGCCAACAATATCCGGGTTCGCCTGAATTGCCTGAAGGTAGGCTGTCGGCGCATAGGACGGGTCGGCCTTATCGTTGACGACGTCGACGACCTCGATATCTGGGTATTTCTCAGCAAAGATTTGTTTGTACCCCTCGACCCGCTCCAATGTGGAGGGGGCAGGGAAAGTGCCGAGGATAACCTTGCCTTTCCCGCCAATCGCTTGCGCGAGCATTTCACCGCCGACACGTCCTGCCTGTACGCCGTTGATACCAAGGAATGTGGACCGGGGACTGTCGGGAATATCGCCAATACAACATGTGACCGGAATGCCCGCCTCGACCGCACGTTCGACGCCGGGAGCCAGAGTGGCCGGATCACCGGGGAAGATAAGGATGCCTGCGGGACGTCTTGCGATCAGTTCATCCAATTGGCGTGCTTGTGCGGCCGTGTCGAAATCCAACGGGCCGGTGAATGTGGCCTTGATGCCCATTAACTCTTCAAGGTCTTCCATCGCATTGCGATAGTCCACCCAGAACGGCACCTGCGTTACGATGGACAGGAACACATACTCTTTGCCGGCCGCTTGTGCCATGGCTTCTTTGGACAGCATGGGCAGTCCGAACGCTGCGGCCAATCCAGCGGTGGTGCCCGCTGTCAGCAGCCTGCGCCGATTCACATTCAATTCAGTCATCGTAGTCTCCCTGTTTTGGATCTTTGGTTGTTGTTGGGTTTTGGAAAGCTTATGGATTAGCCCCGTTTGCTTCGGATCAGCATGTCCAAGGCCACCGCTGTAACGAGCACACCGCCGATGACGATCATCTGCCAGTAGATCGATACGGCCAGCATCGTCATAGTGTTGTTGATCAACGCGACAAAAACGACGCCGAGGAAAGCACCGAGAATAGTACCTTCGCCGCCGCGTAGGGATGCGCCACCGATGACCGCAGCCGCCAGAACCTGAAGTTCGATACCGTTGCCTGCCGTGGGCGTGCCGCTCATCAGGCGGGAGGCCAGCAATACACCCGCCAAAGCAGCCAGAATACCGGTCAGTGCGTACAGAATGATACGTACGCGTGTGACATGGATGCCTGACAACATCGCGGCCTTTTCATTGGCGCCGATGAAATAGACCTGACGGAAAAAGCGCGTATGGCGGACGGCCAGGTCAAACAGAACGACGAGCAGAATGGTGAACAAGACGATTACCGGAAAGCCGCCTATGTCAGCTTTGCCGATCCAGGCAAATGATGCCGGCAGGCTTGAGACAGAAAAACCTTCGGTCAGGACAAGAGCGATGCCTCGCGCGATCGACATCGTGCCGAGGGTCGCGATAAGCGGATTGATCCCGAGGCCGGTCACCAGCAAACCGTTCACTACGCCGACAATTCCACCCAGCACCAATCCGCATACCACAGCGAGCGGAATTGGCATGCCAGTCAAAAGCAGCATGGCTACGACGGTAGAAGACAAAGCCATAACCGATCCAACGGAAAGATCGAACCCGCCAGAGGCAAGCAAGATCGCCATACCGATCACGATGATCGCGGTCGGGGCCATGCCCACGGCCACGGCTCGAAAGTTCGAGAAGCTGAGGAAATAGGGATTAACGTTGGACATCACGATGATGATGGCGGCGATCAGAACGATCAGCGTCAGTTCACGAATATCGACAAAAGCTTGTAGAACACGGCGCAGCAGCGGACGCTTCATGGGCAAGTTGGCTTGAGCGGTCATGGTCACGTCGCGACTCCTGATTGATTGGTTTGGGGTGCGTCCACAATTGGAACGGAATTTCCAGCGGCCATTTGAAGAAGCGTGGTTTCGGTTGCCTCAGCGGCTGCGATGTCTCCCATGAGGCGACCGTCGTGGACGACAAGGATGCGGGTCGAGAGAGAGACCAGTTCGGGAAAATCGGATGACACGACGAGGATGGCCATTCCCTCGGCTGCTCGACGCAAAAGTTCCGTGTGGATTTGGAATTTGGCTCCGACATCGACCCCTTTTGTGGGCTCCTCAATGATCAGAAGAGCTGGCGCGCGTTTGAGCCACTTGGCCAACATAATCTTTTGCTGATTGCCCCCTGAGAGATCACCAACAAGTTCGTTAATCCCGCTGGTTTTGACACTGAATGCGTCAATGGCTATTTGGCTGGCTGCTTTGATCGAGCCCGAACGCATGAACCCAGCAGACGCATGATCGGAAAGACTGGCCGCGATCAGGTTGTCGCTGAGTGATTGTTCCAGAAAGAGGCCTTCAGTCTTGCGTTCCTCGGGAACAAACCCGACCCCAGCACGCATCGCCTGCCGCAAGGACGCAAAGTTAACAGGCTTGCCGTGCAGTCTGATCTCCCCGGTCGCGCCATGCATCAACCCGACAATCGATCGAACAATCTCGCTGCGGCGAGCGCCCATCAACCCTGCCATCCCTACAATCTCTCCGGCTTTAATGGAGAAAGAAATGTCTTCGAATTCATCTGGATGGGTTAATTCTTGGACATGCAAAACCTCTTCGCCGTTAACCTTACCTGACCGCGTGACATCACCGGGGTGAGCGCCGCCGATCATCTCGGCGACGACTTGTTCCTGAGAAGTTTCCGAAACCGGTAAAGTGCTGATGTGGCGCCCATCTCGCAAAACGGTAATGCGATCCGAGATCTGGAAAATCTCGGCCATATGGTGGCTGACATAGACGATGCCAATCCCTTTCTTTGTCAGGGACTTTAGGACTTCGAATAGTGCGTCTACTTCGTCGGGTGCCAATGCCGATGTCGGTTCATCCAGCAAAAGGACGCGGGAATTCAACGACAGAGCCTTGGCGATTTCAACAATCTGGCGGGAGCTGATCGGCAAGTTTTCCACGGGTGTTGAGACGTCGATATCCAGACCGAATTCCGCCAGCAACGCCTCCGCTCGGCGGCGCAGTTCGGGCCAGTCAACTACGCCGAACCGGGTGGGTACGCGGCCCGCGTAGATGTTTTCTGCAACAGAGAGCGCGCCAGCGAGGCTGAGCTCCTGGAAAACACAGCCGATGCCCAGGGATTGCGCATGCGACGGGCTTTCGACCCGCTGTTCCTTGCCGTCGCACAGGATACGCCCAGCAGAAGGTTGGTGAAGTCCATAAAACAGGCCGAGACAGGTGGATTTTCCGGCGCCGTTTTCCCCGCATAGCGCGTGAACTTCGCCGGGTCTCAATTCAAAGTCGACGCCATCCAAAACAATGTTCGTGCCGAAGCTTTTGCCAACCCGATCCAGCTGGATCAGTGGCTGTAGCCCCGGTGAGTCAGGTTTCATTGCTGGCGTCATACAAGCTTCCTCCCGCCTTTTGATTGGCATCTGATATCTCAGATGTCAACTTAAAAAGAAAAGACCGTGAGGTGCCCAAAAGAAAGGGGCGGCGCCGTTCTGGCCCGCCCCCGTCACAACGAAGCTACGTTTTTGCTAGGATGCGGTCGCTCCTTCGAGGACGATGGCGGCGCTTTTGTAGGCTTGTCTGGTGCGGTCAATATGCGCTGTGAGAAGAGATTTGATTTTGGCCATGTCACCTTCGCGAACGGCAATAGCGATTTTCGAATGCTCGTCGAAGGAGAGCTCAGTATGCTGTGGCAGCTTCGCCAAATGGGTTCGCAATGCGGCAATCTTACCGATGTAGCGTGTATAGCTGGCCGTCAGATAATCGTTACCGGCATGTTCAAAAATCAACTGATGAAATGTGGTATCCAGTGAAAGGTAGCCCTTTTCATTACCTCGCCTGCGTTCCTTCTCCATGTCCTTCACGACACGCTGCATGTCGCTGGCAAGACCTTCCGGGTTCCGCAACAACGCAAGTTCAAAGGCGGCAGTTTCGATAGCCTGTCTGAAATCGCAGATCTGAGTCACTTCCGGCTCAGACAGCGAAAAAACGCGTGCGCCTTTTTGAGGCTCGATACTGACCAACCCTTCGTCACGTAATTGAGCGAGTGCTTCGCGTACTGGCGATTTTGATACGCCCAGCTCTTCGGAGATTTTTCGCTCCGACAAAACCTGACCCATTTTCAGGGAGCCATCGATAATACTATTCCGCAAATGTTCCAGTGCGAGTTCACGCAAAGACTTGGGTCTCTCAAGCGCCATCTGAGGATATCTCCAAAAAAAGGTGTTGCCAGATGCAAGATATCTGATACACCAGATTAGGCAAGCTGGTATATCAGATATCAGAATGTATTTGGGAGATCAAAAAGTGCGCGCAGAGTTGGTCGTCGATTGTAAGAACCAGCACGGGGAAGGGATTTTCTGGAATCCCGCCGATGGTCTTGTCTGGTGGACCGATATTGAAGGCTGTGCGCTTTGGTCATTTGATCCTAAAACGTCAGACACCGCCTCTCATGAGATGCCGGAGCGCGTGTGTTGCTTCGCGCCGCGCGCGTCTGGCGGTCTGATTGTTGCTTATGCGGATCGAGTTGTCTTGTTCGATTCGCCGAGTAGCGAGCAAACCCTCGTGGCACGATTCGAGCCGAACAACCCAGAAACACGGCTGAACGACGGGCGAACCGATCGCCAGGGGCGATTGATTGTCGGAGGCATGAATGAAGTTTCTGGTAACGCCGACTCGTCGGTCATCTGCGTGGATAAGGATTTGAGTGTACGGACGATTATCGAAGGAGTGTCTTGCGCCAATTCGACTTGCTTTACGTCCGACGGTGAGACGATGTTCTTCGCCGATACCCCGGATCGGGAAATCGTCGCATTTGATTACGACACCCGCAGTGGAACCGTTTCGAACCCTCGGCAGCACGCTTCTTTTAATGATGAACCTGGCTTGCCTGATGGGTCCTGTGTTGATGCCGAAGGGGGTGTCTGGAACGCCGAATGGGAAGGCCATCGCATTGTTCGAGTCGCAACTGACGGCACGATAGATCGCGTGATCGAGGTGCCTGTCTGGAAGCCCACCTGTTGCGCTTTTGGTGGCCCTGATCTCGACACGCTGTTCATCACGACCTCAAGGCTGATGAGTGATGAAGCAACTTTAACAAAAGAACCGGAATCCGGCGGCCTCTTTGCTGTGAAACCCGGCGTTCGTGGCGTGATCGACGCGCCATTCAAAGGATAACCAACGAAATTCTGGAGGAGAAAACTATGTTGAAAACGCTAATGACCACTACGCTTGCCGCAGGGTTCGCCACGCTGGCAACGGTCGCTCTGGCGGAAAATTATCCAGCGCCGGTTCCACTTGAGGACGGGGCACAAGCGCCGATCGATGCGATAGAACCCAAGAACGAAACGTTCCGGATCGCGTATATGCCGCCGGCGACCGAGTTCAACTACTACATCGCCATCGGTGAAGGCATCAAAGCGGTTGCTGCTGAGGCCGGGGTCGAAGTGTTCATGCTTGCGCCCCAGTCCGGTGCGGACATCAACGGCCAAATGGGCATGATCCAGGATGTGCTGACGCAGGACGTGGATGCGATAATCTTTGGAACACACGATGAATTTGCTGCGGCACCACTGCTGAAGCAGGCCGTCGACAAGGGCATGGCAGTTCTGATGATCAACTCGGACATTCCGAACTTCCCGACACCCATTCATGGCGTTGTCGGGTACTCTCAGCGCAACGGCACGCATGCTATCGCTGACTGGGCCATTGAGACTTATGGCGATAAACCGTTGAAGGTCGGCATTATCGAAGGGCAGCCTGGCTATCACTCAACCGAGCGTGTGGGTGGCTTCCTCGATGGTATCGAGGGCAACGAAAACTTCGACGTTGTGGTGTCTATCGACGGTAAATGGAACGTTGAGGGCGGCAACACTGCTGGTATGGACATCCTGCAGTCGAACCCCGATCTCGACATGATCTTCGCGGCGAACGACTACATGATCATCGGGGCATCCTTTGCTGCGAAGGCACTTGGCCGCAATGACATCGTTCTTTTGGGTAACGATGGCGACACGTCCGGCCTTGAAGAAATTGCGGCTGGCAACATCACGGCAACCGTCAACACCTCACCGTTTTTGATGGGTAAGGCGGCTATGCACGCAACCATTGATGCGCTCAACGGGTCCTATCCCGGCGGCTGGATCGAAACGCCCACATCAATTGAAGACAAAGACGGTGCGATCAACGTGCTGCAAGAGCCAGAAAAGCTCTTCCCGCAGCCGTCCAAAGAGTACTGAGCTTTCTCCCCGCTTCCCGGTGGCGCGTGCGCGTGCTGCCGGGTCGCAAACCGACCGAGTTTCACTTTTGTCGAGGCAATCGCAATGACACCCGCAACGCCACTTTGGGAGTTTGTCGATATCACCAAGGCCTATCCTGGGGTACTGGCGAATGACAAGGTCAGTATCCGGCTTATGCCCGGTTCCATTCATGGGCTGCTGGGTGAAAACGGCTGTGGCAAGTCGACTATGATCAAGACACTGTCCGGCGTGCAGCAACCCGATAGCGGTCAAATCCTGCACAATGGCAAGCCGGTCACGATCAGCGACCCGCAGGCGGCACGTGAACTGGGCGTCGCAACAGTTTTTCAGGAATTCTCTATCGTGCCCACCTTGTCGGTTGGCGAAAACATCTTCCTTGGCAATATGCCTCGGTCCCGCTTTGGCGTGATCGACTGGGCCAAGGTCCACAACGAAGCCGCGCGCGTTTTGGCGGAAATGGATGTCGATGTTTCTCCCGAAACGATCACCGGCTCGCTATCGGTAGGCGAGCAACAACTGGTCGAGATCGCGAAAGCCGTCGCGATGGACGCCCGCATGATCATCCTGGATGAGCCAACGGCGGCATTGGGTGAAGATGAAATTGAACGCCTGCACCAGTTACTGCGCAATATGCGTGAACGCGGAACCGCTATTCTCTATGTGTCGCACAGGCTGGATGAGGTTGAACGGATCGTTGATGAAGTGACGATCCTGCGCAACGGCTGTGTTGTGCGTGCAAGTGGCGAGACCAAGATCAACGTCTCTGAAATTGTCAGCGCAATGGTCGGTGAGGACATTGGTGAGCACTATCCCAAGGAGCAGAACGCGACCAAGGATGTTGTGCTGGAAGCGGCAGGTCTGGGCACCAATTCGGGCGTGAAAGATGTATCGTTCTCGTTGCACCGGGGTGAAGTTCTGGGCTTGGGTGGTGTATTGGGCAGTGGCCGCACAGAGATTGCCCGCGCCCTATTCGGGACAGATGAGCTAACCGCCGGGCAGATATCACTGAACGGCAAACCGGTTCGCTTTCGCCGGGAAATTGATGCGATCCGTGCGGGTTTGGCTCTTGTTCCAGAGAACCGAAAGTTTGACGGGTTGTTCTTCAATTTCCGCGCAAGCGGGAACGTAACCGCAGCCTCCCTCGGCGGGCTTAGTCGGTTCGGCGTGTTGAATCTCAAGGCGGAAGAGCAAGCTACCCATGACCTGATCCGCGATTTGGAAATCTCGACCCAGGCTGAGGAAAAGACGGTCAACTTCTTGTCTGGTGGTAATCAGCAGAAGATCGTGATTGCACGTTGGCTGTTCTCAGCTTCTGACATCCTGATCCTTGATGAACCGACGCAAGGGATCGATATCGGCGCTAAGATCGCTGTTTACAAGCTGATTAACAGGCTCACGCGGGCGGGAAAATCGATCATTCTGATCAGTTCAGACCATGATGAGTTGCTTGCGATGAGCGATCGAATTGCCGTCGTGCAGCACGGAACGATAGTGCGCACGGTCGATGCATCCGACCTTACTCATGACGACCTTGTGCGCGCATCCGCCGACACTCCTCAATCCAAGCCTAAGGAGGCTTTCGCATGAAGCGGATCTTTGACACCCAGTTGATCGGACCATTTGCAGCAATGGTGATCGTCGCACTGATCGTGGCACTTACGACGGAACGCTTCCTGAACCCGGGTAACCTTTCAAACCTGTCCCTACAGGTAAGCATCGTGGCCTTGATCGCAATCGGGTCTACTATCGTGATCTTCGCTGCGGGCATCGATCTGAGTTCCGGGTCTATGGTGGCGTTGCTGACCATGATCCTTGCGCAGATGTTGAAATTTGTTGGCATTCCACTGGTACTGGCATTGCCACTCATTCTTCTCATGGGCGGATTGCTTGGTCTGTTCATTGGGCTGATAACAGCCTACGGGCGTATCCCGTCTTTCATCACAACATTGGCAGCGTTGATTGCCTTCAGGGGCCTTGCGCTGACCTTCAACAATGGATCGCCGATCTTTTCGCTGGATCCGGCGCTGGAGCCAATATTTTACGGCAAGCTGTTCGGCGTTCCGATGCCTTTCTTCTACCTAGTGTTCTTCTACGTCCTTGCCGCGTTCACTATGAACTTCACGAAACTCGGCCGTGAGATCTATGCCGTGGGTGGCAACCCAGCCGCTGCCGTTCTGACGGGCATCAACGTACGTAAAGTTCAGACGACGACATTTGTCATCGCAGGTTTCATGACTGCGGTTGGTGCGATCCTGATGTCAGCGCGCCTCAACTCTGGTTCGCCCAACTATGGCCAGACGCTGGAACTGCAGGCCATTGCCGCTGCTGTTGTCGGCGGAGCCAGCCTTGCAGGCGGCCGCGGCAACATCCTCGCCACGCTGATGGGGGCGATGACAATCGTTATCGTCCAGAATGGTTTGAACCTGAACGCTGCGCCATCTTCGGTTCAGAACATCGTGCTGGGCCTGATCATTCTGTTGGCCGTCGGTATAGACATGTGGCGCGCGGAAATTTCGGGCTTGATGGGTCGAATGTTCGGTCGCCCTTCATCGCAGCAGTCATCTAACGTTAAGAAGGAGGCCTGAGATGGATCTGGGGCTCAAAAATAAGCTGGTTCTGGTGACTGGCTCAGGTTCCGGCATCGGCAAAGCCACTGCCCGGGTCTACCTGGAAGAGGGCGCGCGGGTCATCGTGCATGGCCTGACCGAGGCGGAAGTGTCCGACTGCGTCGACGACCTATCATCTCTGGGCGACGTTGAGGGCATTGCGGCCGACCTAACCAAGACCTCAGATGCAGAAACACTGGCGGATTTTGCGCGAGCTCGCGGTGCCGTAGACGTTCTGGTGAATAATGTCGGCATCTTTTCGGTTAAGCCTTTTGAGGATCTCACGGATGACGACTGGATGCATTACTTCAACATCAATGTCCTGTCCGCCGTTCGGATGAGCCGCATTTTCCTGCCTGACATGCTTGGCCGGGATAAGGGATCTATCATCAACATGGCCAGCGAAGCGGCAGTGAAACCGCTCCCTCAGATGGTGCATTATTCAGTCACTAAAACTGCCATGTTAGGTCTGACACGTGGCATGGCAGAATTGACAAAGGGGACAAAAGTCCGGGTTAACTCGATCCTGCCTGGTCCAACCTGGACCGAAGGTGTCGAAGCCTATTTTGACGGCCTCGCCGATCAAAAGGGTGAGCCGCTCGATACGATCGTCGACAATTACTTCAAATCAGATGAGCCCACATCGCTCATACAACGCTTTGTCCAACCAGACGAAGTCGCCCGCATGATCGTCACGATCTCTGCAAGCACAGCCTCCAATGGTTCTGCGCACCGGATCGAAGGCGGCATCGTTCGCAACATTCTTTAACTTCTAACTGGAGGAGCCCTACATGGCCGCTCTCACTTTCTCTCACATCGGCATCACAGTTCCCGACCTGGAAAAAGCCGTGGAGTTTTATTCCAAGGCATTTGGCCTCTACGTGCTGATGGAACCTACTGAAATCCTGCATGACGAAAGCGCCATCGGTCAGATGTGCGATGATGTATTTGGGGAAGGTTGGGGAAGCTTCCGCATCGCGCATTTGTCGATGGGCGACGGTGTTGGCATCGAATTGTTTGAGTTCCCGAAGACCGTCGAAGAAGAACGCCCGTTTGAATATTGGCGGCGTGGCTTGTTTCATTTCTGCGTACAGGACGAGGATCTGGAAGGCCGCGTCAAGGTTATCGAACATCTGGGCGGGCGCCAGCGCATGAGCCAAGTGCGCAAGTATTACCCAGGTGAAAAGCCCTATCGCATGGTCTATATGGAAGACCCTTTTGGCAACATTTTCGAGCTCTATAGCCACTCGTACGAATTGACGTATTCGGCGGGTGCTTATGACTGATCGCGCCGCCTTTCCCCCCAGAACGGACAAACCCAAGGTCGTGATCACCGATTACGACTTTGGTGATGTTGCCGTTGAGACGGAAATCCTGGAAGCCGCAGGAGCCGAGGTGATTGCGCTTCAGGCCAAGTGTCAGGAAGACCTGTTCGATGTCGCGCCGCATTGCGCAGCGATGATGAACCAATATGCCCGGATCGGGAAAGAAACGATCACACGGATGCGAAACTGCGAGGTCATCGCGCGCTATGGCGTAGGCGTGGATATCGTGGATGTCGGCACGGCGACGGAAAAAGGTATCCTCGTCACCAATGTGCAAAACTATTGCACCGAGGAGGTCGCCGATCATGCGATTGCCCTTTGGTTGACCCTGGCGCGCAAGTTGCCTGACTATGATCGGGCCACTCATGCAGGGATCTGGAAATGGCAAAGCGGGCAGCCGGTCTACCGTTTGCGCGGGCGGACGATGGGTGTCGTATCGCTGGGTAAAATCGGGCAAGCCATCGTGGCGCGGGCGCAATCTTTCGGGGTTACGGTCATCGCCTACGACCCGTATTTGCCAAGAGAAGTCGCGGCAAAGATTGGGGTCGAGCTGGTGAGCAAGCCCGAATTGCTGGCAAGGTCCGACTATATCCTGATGCAGGCACCGATGACGCCGAACACGCATCACTTTTTGTCGGATGCCGAATTCTCGGTCATGAAACCCGGTGCGATACTCGTGAACACCGGACGCGGACCAACGGTCGACAACAAAGCCCTATTCCGGGCGCTGACCGAAGGCCATCTGGCCGCTGCAGGGCTCGACGACCCCGAAGAAGAGCCGGCCAAGCGCGCCAACTGGACGCCTAATGACAACCCGTTGTTCACACTGCCCAACGTGCTCGTAACGCCACATGCGGCCTACTATTCCGAGGAATCCATACACGCAGCGCGGGTCACCGCGGCCACTCAGGTGGCCAAGGTCCTGACAGGGCAAAACCCCGACTATACCGTCAATGCCGACGCATTGGCCGTATCTACCGCATAACAGGAGACAAGAATGCCAGACGTCAGCACGGACCTCAGGGTTTTCAATGATTTTGAGAGAAACCCGGAACTTCTCAAAAAATTCGACAAGGTGTTGGAGGCGTACTCTGCCGCTGCCATTTTTGCGGATGTGCAGTACCGAACAGGCGTGATGGACAGCGCCATCAAACCCGCTTTCCGCGCCAAGGTTACAGGCCAAGCCGTGACGGTTCAGCTTTCAAAAGGCGACCTGGTCGACCCATTGCGAGCGCTTGAAATGGGACAACCCGGGGACGTGATCGTTGTGGACGCGGGCGGAGATCGTCAAACGTCGGTCTGCGGCGGTTTGATGGGTGGTCTGGCCAAGAACCGTGGCATTCGCGGTATGATCGTCGATGGCACTGGGCGCGACACAGATGAGTTGGAAGACATCAACTGGCCAATCTGGACGCGCGCGATCACGCCGCGCGGAACGCACACGATGTTCTCGGAACGTAAAGAAGAACTTTCGATTAATGTGCCCATTGCCTGTGGGGGCGTCGTCGTAAACCCCGGAGATTTCATCGTAGCTGATCTTATGGGCGTCGTTGTGGTTCCACAGGAAATTGCCGAAGAAACCGTGCGCCTTGCCCAAGAGCAGGCTGACCGTGAAGAGGAAACCCGTAAATGGGTGGCCCAAGGCAAAACCGTTGAGGATCTGCTGAATGAATTCGGTCGCATCTGAGCCAGCGCTGATCGGCGTAGATTGGGGCACGTCATCGTTCCGTGCATTTCTAATCGGTGCGGAGGGCGAGGTGATCGATGGGGTCTCGTCGCCTGAAGGCATCATGCAGGTTGCGGGGCAAACCTTTGACGCGGTCCTTGATCGTCTCATCGGCCCTTGGGTCTCCAACACTAACCTGCCGATCCTGGCATCCGGCATGATCACCAGCCGCAATGGCTGGGTCGAAACGCAATATGCCGAAATGCCGCTGGGTGCTGGCGGTCTGGCGCGGGCGTTGGTCCCCCACGAAGCGGCCAACGGAGCGCGCATTCACTTTGTGACTGGTGCGTCGACAGAACATGCCGGAGGACCCGACGTAATGCGCGGCGAGGAGACCCAGATTATCGGGGCATCTTCGCTCGGTTTAAGCGAAGGTATGTTCGTGATGCCGGGAACGCACAGCAAATGGGTTCAAGTTGCGGATGGGAAGATCGTGGATTTCTCGACCTACATGACAGGTGAGATCTTTTCGGCGCTGAAAGAACACACGATCCTTGGCACCTTGATGAAAGAGGACGCCTTCAGCGAAGTCGCCTTCGTGATGGGCGTCAAGGCGGGCCTCAGTGGTGAGTCGAACCTGCTGCACAGCCTGTTTCACGTTCGGACGCTTCCTCTCATGGGTAAAATCCCAAAGGTTGCCACGGCCGACTACTTGTCGGGCTTGTTGATCGGGACCGAGGTTGCTGCCGCGACCGGCGCATTAGAAGACGTCGGCACGATCACTGTTGTTGGACGAAGTGATTTGTCTGACCGATACGAAATAGCGCTTCGAACTGCTGGTTTCGACAGCCGTCGCGCGCCTGACGATATCGTTGCGAAAGGGCATTTTCTGATTGCTCGCGCTGCGGGGTTGGTCGGATGATTGACCTCACCGCAGCTCTTGCCGAGAACCCGCTAATTGCGATTTTGCGGGGGCTGGCACCAGAAAATGCGCGCCCGGTGTCTGATGTACTCTTCGATGCCGGGTTTCGGATAATCGAAGTACCGCTCAACTCACCGGACCCGCTGGAATCGATAGGGCAGATCGCCGTGAAACATGGCGCTCAGACCATCGTCGGCGCTGGCACAGTGTTGACTGTGGATCAGGTCGCGGCGGTTGCTGATGCAGGCGGGCGTATCATCGTGTCGCCCAATATGAACCCGGACGTCGGGCGCGCGGCTGTCGCTCGGGATCTTTATTGGTGTCCAGGAGTCATGACCCCCTCCGAGGCCTTTACGGCGTTGGATATCGGAGCATCGGTCCTCAAATTCTTTCCGGCGGAAATGGTGCCGCCAGCTGCCATTTCTGCCATGCGCGCCGTATTGCCTGCAGACGCAGTCGTCGCTGCGGTAGGGGGCATAACGCCGGATACGATGGCGCCGTATCATGCCGCGGGTGTAGATGGATATGGGCTGGGATCCGCACTGTTCAAACCGAGCTATACATTGGATGATATCGGCAGGCGCGCGCGCGCCTTCACCAGTGTATTGGAGGAACTTGGATGAAACAGGCCTTTGTAACGGGCGGTACGCGAGGGATTGGTGCGGGTGTTGCACGGTCGTTGGCAGACGCAGGTTGGTCCGTCATTGCCGCATCCGCCTCCCAATCCGAATTGGATGCATTCGAGCCTCGGGACGGGTTAAAGGTGCAGCTCTTGGATGTCACCGACCAGACGTCCATCAATGATGTATTCGGCGAACTCACGGGTCTCGATGCCTTGGTGAACTGCGCAGGTATTCTTTTGCGTGGCGAAGAATATGACATCGACGTCTTCGCCAAGGTGCTCGATGTGAATCTGACTGGCACCATGCGCTGCTGTCTTGCCGCGCATCCATTGTTGGCTGAAGCGAGCGGGGCCATCGTCAACACCGCCTCTATGCTCAGTACCTTTGGTGGGCCTTTGGTTCCGGCGTATTCCGCTTCTAAGGGCGGCGTGGCACAGTTGACCAAGGCGCTCGCAGGTCGCTGGGCCGAAGACGGTATCCGGGTCAATGCCATCGCGCCGGGTTGGATTGAGACAGAGATGACCCAGGGCCTCCGGGAAGACCCTGAACGAACAGCGGGGATCATGGCGCGTACGCCAATGAAGCGCTGGGGGAAACCCGAAGAAGTCGGTGCGCTTGTGCAATGGCTTTTGAGTGAAAACGCCAGTTTTGTGACCGGATCGATCTATCCGGTCGACGGCGGCTATCTCGCTATGTGAGGAAAATCTATGAATGACGATGACACCGCCCGAATGCCATATCAATTGCCATTCCCCAAGGATGCGCAAGACGAGATCGTGATCCCGAATGCCATGAGTGAGGACGACAGACTGTGGGTTCCGCAGGCAGAGAACGTCTGGTTCCGACCGCTCTGCCTGAACCGCTCGCAAGGTTATTGGATGAACCTTCTCAAAGTACGCAAAGCTGGTGTTCTTTCGCGGCACCGCCATCCACAGCCAGTCCACGGCTTCGTCCTGAAAGGGCGCTGGCATTATCTGGAACATGATTGGGTTGCGGAAGAAGGGGGATATGTCTTTGAGCCGCCGGGTGAGACTCATACCTTGGTCGTTCCCGACGATGTCGAAGAGATGGTAACCTATTTCCAGGTCAATGGCGTGATGTGCTATGTTGATCCGTGGGGCGAGGTTACTGGCTACGAAGATGTCTTTACCAAGATTGATCTGTGCCGAAAACACTTCGCGGAAGTCGGTCTTGGAGAAGATTACGTTGAACAGTTCATCCGGTGATGCGCCGCGTTTCGCCCTCGTAGCCCATGATGCGCGAAAGGACGAAATCGTTGAATGGGTGGGTCTGCAATTGGCCCGCCTGTCCAGAGTACAAATCTTTTCGACAGGGACCACCGGCAGCCGCATTAAGCAAGCCTATCCACAACTGGATGTGACCTGCCTAAAAAGCGGACCACTCGGAGGCGACCAACAGATCGGCGCTATGATCTGCGAAGAGAAACTGGATGCATTGATTTTCTTTGTCGACCCTCTCTCACCCATGCCACATGACGTCGACGTTAAGGCTCTGACCCGTCTCGCAACGGTATATGATCTGCCAATGGCATGTTCGCGCTCAACTGCGGATCTGATCGTCAAGGGGCTGATTGACGAGGATGAAAACGCGCCTGCGTGATACGCCACGCGCCGCAAGCGCCGATCAGCTGGTTCTCAGAAGGTGCTCTGCCAGACTGCCGAGGTTTTCGCTACCAAGCTGGCTCATGTTGGCCTCAATGTCAGCTTTCAGGATGTGAACGAGATGGTCGATCCCTCGTGCTCCGAACGCTGCAACAGCATATTGAAAGGCGCGCCCGACCATGACGAAATCTGCACCTTTCGCAAGGGCACGCATGATGTCCAATCCCCAGGCAACGCCAGAGTCGTAGATCAGTGGCACATCTATACCGACCGCCTCGCGGATGTTCGGGAGTTGGTCAATCACGGCGGGCCCGGCTTCGAATTGACGCCCGGAGTGGTTTGAGACCCAGATGCAATCCACGCCTTCGGCCACCATTTTTTGCGCGTCCTCCGGCCGCAGGACACCCTTGACGATCAGGTGGCCCTCCCATTCCTGCCGCAGTTCGCGCAGGTAGTCCCAATCTGGAATCCCACGGATCAGAGCGCCTGCATGAGTAAAGCTTTCTCGCCCACGCGCGGGGACGTAATCGTCAAAGAACCGCATACGTGGCATGATGCCCTCGCGCAGATGCGCAAGACACCAGGCGGGTCGTGACGCCATTTCTGTCAGCGTGCGCAGGTCAGCTTTTGGAGGCACGGTCAAGTTGGCGCGGCGTTGTCGTTCGCGCCGGCTTTCTTCTGGTACGTCCACCGTGATGATCAGCGTATGAAATCCCGCTGCCTTAATCCTCGGCAGCATGGCGCGACGCAGATCGCCGGAGTTCACCGGGTAATGCTGAAACCATCCGTTTTTTCCAATGTAAGGTGCCACATCCTCCGGTGAAGCAACCGCCACGCTGGACAACGAAAACGGAATATTGTGAGCAACCGCAGCCTTTGCAAGCATCCGCTCTGCTCCTGCCCACATCAGGCCGGACATACCTACCGGTGCTATCCCGAATGGCAGATCGTAAGTTCTACCCATCAATGTAGTCTGTAGGTCGGCCTTTGTTCGGCCGCATAGTACACGCGGCATGAATCCGATGGCGTCAAGTGCGTCCCGGTTGACCTTCAACCCCAGCTCCCGGCCGGTCGCGCTGTCGAGGTATTCGAAGGCAAACTTCGGAATGCGCTTTTGTGCGGTTTTCCGAAGGTCTTCTATCGACGGGTGGGAAAGGTCCAGATCCATCCGGGTCCTCTGTTCTTTGTCTAACGTTTGAAGCTCCTCAGTCGGTCACCAAAGGGATGGCAGGGCCAAGGAAATTGCGGGCACATAGGTGATGAACATCAACAAGATCAGCATGCCGACAAAGAATGGCAGGATCGCCCGGCTGAGGCTTTCGATGGAAACCTTCGAAATGGTACTGGCCACGAACAGGGTCACACCCAATGGCGGTGTGCAGAACCCAATGGCCAGGTTGACCGTCAAGATGACACCAAAAACGATCGGATCGACACCCAGCGCGGTTGCAACCGGCAGCAGGATCGGCGTCATGATGATGATCGACGAAATCGTCTCCATGAACATGCCGATCACCAACAACAGCAGATTGATCAGCAACAGGATGATGATTGGGTTGTCGGACAGGCTGGTGATCGTTGTTGCGAGCTCTGTCGGGATTCTTGCGAGCGTGATCAACCTGCCAAAGGCGGTCGCCATGATCACCAATATCAGAATGGTCCCGCTGGTCTTTGCACTGCCCGCCAAAACCTCTGGCAGGTCCTTGAGGGTGATGTCGCCATAGACGAATATGCCGATGAAAGCGGCATAGACTACGGCCACGGCACCGGCTTCGGTTGGGGTGAAGATACCGCTGTAGATGCCCCCAAGGATAATTACCGGCACCAATAGCGCCCAGATGGAAGACCGGAAGCTCTGCCAGACGCCCGGGCCTGAGAACGTAGTCGTCGATTGCTGCACAACCTCGTCCTTTCGCAGCAGAACACGAGCGACCAACATGAACATTAGGGCAAAAAGGATGCCAGGAACAACGCCTGCAAGAAACAGTTTGCCGATCGAAACCTCGGCAGTAACACCATAGATGATGAAGGGAATACTTGGCGGGATCATTACACCGATCATTCCTGAGGATGCTGTCAATGCGCCGCTGAATTTGCGCGTATAGCCGACCTTTTCCATCTCTGGGATCATGTTCGACCCGATGGCGGCTACGGTCGCAGGAGATGAGCCGGATATGGCTGCAAAAAACACACAGGCGAGCACGTTCACATAAGCCAGCCCACCCCGGATATGACCGATCAGCGCATTGGCAAATCCAACCAGTCGGCGAGACATTCCGCCGTGTTGCATCAGGTCGCCTGCCAATATGAACAGAGGGACAGCAATTAGAGGAAAGGAGTCCGCGCCTGTTACCACCGACCGTGCCAGAAGAACCATGGGTGGTGTGCCATCTACAAAGACCATCACGATCATAGTGGCCAAGCCCAGACAGATGCCAATAGGCACGCTGAAGAGCAACAGGGCAAAGAGCGTCAAGAAAAGCGTTGTTGCAAGCATGCAGGGTTCCTCACGCTTTGGTTCCTGCGATCAGACGCAGGGTTCGGAACAGATGTTGAGTGACGCGGATCGCGGACAGGCCCGCGCCAATCGGCGCCGAAGCATAAAGGATCGGAATCGGTAGCCCCAAAACGACCGAAGTCTGGCTGGCGACAAAAGGCTGTCGGATAAGCTTGATGCATTCAATTGTCAGAACGATCAGAAATCCAAGGACAAGAAGCGCGATCACAACATCCGCGTAAAGCCTTGCGCGCTCGCTTAGGACATCACGCAGGACCGTGATACGCACATGATCGCCTGTGTGGAATGCATAGCTGACACCAAGCCAGACAAACCATACAAACAGCCAAAGCGTTAGCTCTTCGCCCCATGAAAGAGAGGCATTCAGAATGTAGCGCATGAACACATTGCCAAAGATCAACAAGACAATCGCGGCCAAAAGTGCACTGGCTAAGACCTTTTCGGCATTCATATCGATCCATTTGATAACCGACACCGTTCACCTCCCCTTGAACGAAAGGGGCACCCGAACCTTAATGGCACGGGTGCCCGTATTGGCTGAGTAGTCCGAGGGTCAGCTTCCGCTCGCTGCGGAAACCGCTGCTACCCAGTCGTCATAGGCTTCGGCGCCAACCTCGTCGCGATACTGCAGACGGACGCTTTCGGTTTTTTCTGCAAAGGCTTGTCGCTGCTCGGCAGTCAGTTCCAGAATCTCGACACCAGCAGCACGGATCTGTTCCAGCTGTTCCGCATCTTCGCTTGCGACCAGTTCCGCCTGATAGTCACGTGCGGCGGCCATCGAGTCCCGCACCAGTTGCTGATGCTCTGCGGACAGCGAGTCAAAGAACGGTTTGGAGATGACGGGCATATAGACCGCAAAGACATGGCCCGTGGTCGAAAGGTATTTCTGCACCTCGTAGAAACGCTGTGATGTAATGATCGCCAGGGGGTTTTCCTGGCCGTCGATCACGCCTTGCTGGAGAGCAGAATAGACCTCACCAAAGTTCATTGGCGTCGGGTTGGCCCCGAGCGTCTCGAAAGTCGCCACATGCGCCGGAACCTTCATAGTACGCAGCTTAACACCCTCAAGATCTGCGGGGGTTGCAACCGGACGGACATTGTTGGTCACATTGCGTACACCCAATTCAAGCCAGCCAAGACCTACCAATCCCTGGTTTTCGACCCGTGCAAGCATGCCATCACCAGCATCACCATCAAGAACATCAAAGGCGATGTCCTTGGAGGAATACATGTAGGGCAGTTCAATTACTGCAAAAGCCGGATCCCAGCCCGCGAAGAAAGAGGAAGGAGGAATGGCCATTTCCAGAACGCCGGTTTGAACACCTTCGATCATTTCGCGATCAGGGCCCATCTGCGACGAAGGGAATATCTGTACGTCGATCTCACCATTCGAGCCAGCTTCGACCAGTTCTTCAAATTTCAGTAGCGCGCGATGCATATGAAACGCTTCTGCTGCGCCATGCCCAACCTTAATGACTGTTTCAGCGGATGCTGCAAAAGCAAGCCCGGCTGACATGACGACGCCAAGCGCCAATGTTGATTTCTTGAACAAGGTTTCCTCCCATGGATTTATTTTTTCGATCTATTATCTGAGATATCAGATATAATATAGAAATCAAGCTTACTTGTGCTATTGTGTTAGAGAGACGAAATAGGACGAAGTGAAAATGACCGAGATTTTGCAGATTAAGCGACCGGATTCTTTGAGTAAAACTGCTGAAGAGCATATACGAAAAGGCATTATCAATGGCACGTTTCAATTGGGTGAATCGTTACCGGAAGTGAAGCTGTCAAATGCCATGGGCATCAGCAAAACTCCGATTCGCGAAGCGCTATCGGCTTTGAATCTTCAGGGGCTCGTTCAGATCTTTCCTCATCGAGGAGCGTTTGTATTCTCTCTTTCTCAAGAGGACGTGGTGCAGCTTTGCCAGTATCGGCTCATCCTAGAATCTGCAGCTTTGGAGCAGGCGCTTGAAAAGAACCCGTCGGTTCTGATCAATGAGCTGGCTACAATTGTTTCTAAGATGTCAGAAGCGCAGGAAGCGGATGAATTCGAGCAGTATTTGGAACTTGACGCCGAGTTTCACGACGCGTTTTTCAGGTCCTGCGGAAACAGTTATCTGCGGGATGGATATCAAAAAGTCAGTGATATCGTCCAAACTATGCGGACACATCTGTCCAAGCGTTCCAATCGAACGAAGAAATCTTACAAGGAACATCAAGCGATCACATCGCTATTGGGCGAGGGTAAAGTAAAAGCAGCAACGAACACCCTCAAACGTCAAATCACTCGCGGTGAGCGTTCTTATTCCGATTTGGTTGGTCTGAAGCAAGTATAGTTGTTCTGCCATCTGGGTCTTGTCAGAAGAACTTTGCTTGAGCGGGGCAGGGCGGTTGCGTAGCTTTTGCCCATGATCAGGCCTGCCTCTTTTAAGTACTTCAAAACCAGTCCCGAGATCATCCGCCTTGCGGGGATGTGTCGCAAACTTTTGGGACGGTCAGAGTTAGCGACTTACTGGACGCACTCATCCTGCGATCTCTGCAAATAGCCGAAAGCCAGATG
>NZ_JBQFWR010000020.1:0-64006 GCF_056540425.1 Ruegeria sp. AN6 | reverse complement strand
ATATGACAGATGCCCAAAGGTATTCCTCTCGGCTATCGCTCTAGCAGCTACCGTGCTGTTCTGGCTGTAAATCAATGAGTCTGGAGCCTAGGCTGAACCCATATTCAGTCTTGCGGAGGTTCCCGTGACCACAGAAATCAAGCTGACGAATGGCCGATTGAAGAGCCAAGCTGTCGAGGCCTATTGGGATGAGGGGTTTATCTTTCCGATCCCCGTGTTCTCTGCCGCAGAAGCCGCTGGGTTCCGTGCCGAGTTGGAAGATGTCGAAGCCAATTGGCGCGAGGCGGACCTGCCACTGCCATTGAACATGTACAAACGCATCAACGCGCATGTGGTGATGCCTCTGGCCACGCGCATTGCTCTGGACCCGCGCGTTCTGGACGTGGTCGAAGGTGTGCTGGGTCCCGATCTGCTGCTGTGGTCGGCTGAACTGTTCATCAAGGAACCGCGTACGACGCAGGTGGTGGGCATGCATCAGGATCTAACCTATTGGGGCATGGGCGAAACCTCGGACCAGTTGACCGCATGGATTGCACTGTCTCCGGCAACGGTTGAAAGCGGCTGCATGGATTTCGTGAAAGCCAGCCACAAGAATCCGATCCTGCCGCATAATGATACGTTTTCCGACAACAACCTGCTGTCGCGTGGGCAGGAAGTTGCAGTGGACGTTGCAGATGAGGACAAGACGCATATCGAGCTACAGACCGGTCAGATGTCACTGCATCACGGGCTGACGATCCACGGATCAGGTCCAAACGCGTCGGATGATCGTCGGATCGGTCTGGCCATCCGCTATCTCAACCCCAACGCGCAGCAAAAGGTCGCCGACCGTGACTACGCCATTCTGGCGCGCGGCGAAGACCGGGTGGGGAATTTCATTCACATCCCGGCGCCGAAGGAATTGTTTGCGCAAGACGCTCTGGACCTTCACGCGCACATTCGCGCCGATCAGGCCAAAGCGATGGCCCAGGGGGCAAGCGAGAAACTGCAGCTTTACGATCAGGCCCCATCGAATCCGGGCTGAGACGGGCCCGACTGCCGCGCAGGGCCTTCCCCTTCCCGCGTCCATTCGCTATTGCAGGCGCTGACCCGAATTTGTTGACGCAGGACGCATCCCATGGCGATGGAAAAGACATTCAACGCGGCCGAGGCCGAGGCCCGCATCTATCAGGCCTGGGAACAGGCCGGAGCCTTCAAGGCAGGCGCGAATAAATCGCGCGATGAGAGCTTTACCATCATGATCCCGCCGCCCAACGTGACGGGGGCCTTGCATGTGGGCCATGCGTTCAACAACACGCTGCAGGATATTCTGACCCGTTGGCACCGGATGCGCGGCTTTGATACGCTGTGGCAGCCCGGGCAGGACCACGCCGGTATCGCTACGCAGATGCAGGTCGAGAAGATGTTGGCGGCCACTCAGCAACCTAGTCGGCGCGAACTGGGGCGTGAGGCGTTTCTGGACAAGGTCTGGGAATGGAAAGGCGAGTACGGCGGCACGATCATCGAACAGTTGAAACGACTGGGGTCGTCCTGTGATTGGTCGCGCAATGCTTTCACCATGGCTGGCGCGCCGCGCGATCCGCGTTCCGGACACGAAAATTCTGCGAATTTTCACGACGCGGTCATCAAGGTCTTCGTCGAGATGTACGAAAAAGGTCTGATCTATCGCGGTAAGCGGCTGGTCAACTGGGATCCACATTTCGAGACCGCGATTTCGGACCTCGAAGTCGAGAATATCGAAGTCGCGGGCCACATGTGGCACTTCAAGTACCCGCTGGCCGGGGGCGAGACATACACTTACGTCGAGAAGGACGAAGACGGGAACATAGTGCTTGAGGAAGAGCGCGATTACATCTCGATCGCGACAACCCGCCCTGAAACCATGCTGGGTGATGGCGCGGTTGCGGTTCATCCCTCGGACGAACGGTACGCCCCCATCGTCGGCAAGCTTTGCGAAATCCCGGTTGGTCCGAAAGAGCATCGCCGTCAGATCCCGATCATCACCGATGAATACCCCGATCCCGATTTCGGTTCGGGTGCGGTGAAGATCACTGGGGCGCACGACTTCAACGACTATCAGGTCGCCAAACGTGGTGGCATACCGCTGTATCGCCTGATGGATACAAGCGGGCACATGCGGGCCGATGGCGCACCTTACGCGAACGAGGCGTACAAAGCCGGTCAATACGCACGCGGTCAGTCCTTTACCGAAGGTGAGATCGACGCGATCAACCTTGTTCCCGACCACCTGCGCGGATTGGACCGGTTCGAGGCGCGCGCCAAAGTGATCGACGAGATCACCAGCGAAGGTCTGGCTGTCATGACCCGTGCTGATGACCCGCGTCTGGGATCGACCGCGCTAAAGCCGGACCACGAAGGCGCGGACAAAACCGTTCCGCTGGTCGAATCCAAACCAATCATGCAGCCATTCGGCGACCGCTCAAAAGTCGTGATCGAGCCGATGCTGACCGATCAGTGGTTCGTCGATGCTGAAAAGGTCGTTGGCCCTGCACTGGATGCGGTCAAGGACGGCACCGTCAAGATCATCCCCGAGTCCGGTGAAAAGACGTATTACCATTGGTTGGAAAATATCGAACCGTGGTGCATCTCTCGCCAGCTCTGGTGGGGGCACCAGATTCCGGTTTGGTATGGCCTTGATCTATCGGCTGAGAACTTCAAGGACGACGAAAACGACGGCGACCTTGATCTAGTCGAATTGGGACGACTGCTGAACGAAGGCGGCATGCTCCACCGTGGCAACGTCATGGAATGTGCACCCAACTTTGACGCCGTTGTCGATAAATTCCTGGACGACAATGCCAATATCCCAAGCCCGCTGAGCCATGCGACCGTTATTGAGGTCGCCGACAAGCATGCGGCCATCCATCAATTCGCTGAAAGCCTTGCTCAGTACGCAGTCGAACAGGACCCGACCAAATTGGCGTATCCGGTCTGGCGCGATCCCGACGTCCTCGACACCTGGTTCTCCTCCGGCCTCTGGCCCATCGGCACGCTGGGCTGGCCCGAGCAGACCGAGGAGCTGGAGCGCTACTTCCCCACGGATGTTCTGATCACCGGCTTCGACATCCTGTTCTTCTGGGTCGCCCGGATGATGATGATGCAACTGGCCGTGGTCGATCAAATCCCGTTCCACACCGTTTACCTGCACCAACTCGTCCGCGACGAGAAGGGCAAGAAGATGTCGAAAACCACCGGCAACGTCATCGACCCGCTGGAGATCGTGGACGAATTCGGTGCAGACGCGCTGCGCTTTACCAACGCCTCGATGGCGGCAATCGGCGGCGTGTTGAAACTGTCGCGCGAGCGCATCACCGGTTATCGCAACTTCGGCACCAAGCTTTGGAATGCCGTCCGCTTTGCCGAGATGAACGAGGTCTTCACCGACAGCGTCCCGCAACTGGATGTGGCTGATCTGAAACCCAAAGCCGCCGTAAACCGCTGGATCATTGGCGAAACCGCACGCGTACGGGAAGAGGTCGACGCGGCGCTGGAAAGCTATCGCTTCAACGACGCGGCGAACGGGCTTTATGCCTTTGTCTGGGGCAAGGTCTGCGACTGGTATGTGGAGTTGTCCAAGCCGCTGCTGCAAGGCGACGATGCAGAAGCGCAGGCCGAAACCCGCGTCACCATGCGTTGGGTTCTGGATCAGTGCATGGTCCTGCTCCATCCGATCATGCCCTTCATCACCGAAGAGCTGTGGGGCCTGACAGGCAGCCGCGCCAAGATGGTCGTTCACGCCGACTGGCCGAGCTATTCCGCCGCTGACTTGGTGGATGCCGATGCGGATCGTGAGATGAACTGGGTGATCTCGGTGATCGAAAACACCCGCTCAGCCCGCGCGCAGATGCGTGTTCCTGCCGGCCTTTATGTCCCTATGCTGGTGACCGAGATCGACGCCCACGGGCAGGCTGCATGGGACCGCAATGAAGCGCTGATCAAGCGTCTTGCGCGGATCGACAGCCTGACCAAGGCCGATGAATTGCCCAAGGGGACCATCTCGATTGCCGCCCCAGGTGCGAGCTTTGGCCTGCCGCTGGCGGACATCATCGATATCGGCGCGGAAAAGGAACGGCTGGAGAAAGCCATGGGCAAGCTCGCAAAAGAACTTGGTGGTCTGCGCGGGCGACTGAACAACCCCAAATTCGTGGCTTCGGCCCCGGAAGAGGTTGTTGCTGAAGCCAAAGCGAATCTTGCAGCCCGTGAGGAAGAAGAAGCCAAGCTGAACGAGGCGCTTGCACGTCTGGCCGAGATCGCCTGATCCTCTACTTTTCATAAGCACTCAAAGTTCAAAAGCCCGCCGTTCTCCCGGCGGGTTTTTACTGTGCAATGACGTATTTCACCTTGTTCGCAGCAGCTTGTGATTGTTAGCAAGTGCGGGTGGTTATAGCCGAGGACAGGATGACACGCGCATTTCCCCCAATGCAGACCGTTTCGACCGGGCTGGTCGTGGCCATCGTCGGGTTCTTCAGCTCATTCCCAATTGTGTTGCAGGGGCTGAACGCGATGGGAGCCTCATCGCAGGAAGCCGCCTCGGGCCTGATGAGTGCAGCCATCGCTATGGGGCTGGCCGCCATTGTGTTGAGCCTGTTTCACAAGCTACCAATCAGCGTTGCCTGGTCCACGCCAGGTGTCGCGCTGCTGGCTGTGTCTGCTACACCGACCGAAGGGTTTTCAGGCGCAATCGGCGCATTCCTTTGCGCCGGAGCCCTGACCGTTCTGGCAGGGCTGTGGAAACCGCTTGGTCGGTTGGCTGCAGCAATCCCAATCACTCTGGCGCAAGCGATGCTGGCAGGCGTGCTCTTGCCGCTTTGCCTTGTACCATTCAAAGCGGCGGTCGAGATCCCATGGCAGGCGTTGCCGGTGATCATAACATGGTTTATTGCAGGCCGTTTCAATCGGTTGATCGCGGTTCCGGCAGCTGTGGTCGCGGCGGCTATCATTGTATCGCTGAACGCCGGAGATGCTCAATTGATGCCAGATCGTCTGATCGCTGCTCCGGTCTGGACCATGCCCACGTTCTCGGTCGCATCTGCCATCGGAATCGGCGTACCGCTGTTTATCGTCACGATGGCGACACAGAACATTCCCGGCGTCGCTGTGATGCGCAGCTTTGGCTTCGATCCAGTTCCCGGCCGGTTGTTTTCATCCGTCGGTGGCGCAAGCATGCTCTCGGCCCCCTTTGGAGCGCCCGCAACCTGTCTGGCTGCGATCACCGCGGCGATGTGTTCCAATGAGGACAGCCATCCTGACCCGGCGCAGCGCTATTGGTCCGCCGTAATGGGGGGTGTGTTTTACTGCCTGTTCGGCGTCTTTGCGGTGGCAATCACAAGCTTTGCTGCCCATGCCAACCCATTGCTGATGGGTACTCTGGCAGGGGTTGCTCTGATCGGGGTCATGGCCAACGCCATGCATGCCGCGTTGGATATCCCTACCGAACGCGAGGCGGCAATTCTGACCTTGGTCATCACCGCCTCTGGCATCACGGTCTTTGGATTGGGTGCGGCGGTCTGGGGGCTTTTGGCCGGCGGAATAGCGTATGTCGTGACAAACAGAGTGCGGTAATCCCTTTCGCCGGACCGTAACAGGCAGTAGAATACAGACATGTTCGGATCGCTTGGAAAACTGGTGGAACGCCAGATTAAGAAGGCACAGGCCGAGGGTCAGTTACAGGGGCTTGAAGGCGAAGGTGCGCCGCTTCCTGACCGTTCAAGTGAGGCGCAAGGTGATCCTGCCATTGCCGCTGGTCACCGGATCATGGCGCAGGCCGGGGTTCTGCCGGAAGAGTTCAACATCAAGAAACAGCTCGACGCGGCACGCAAGGATTACGCTGTTCTGACGGATCCCGAAGAGCGCAAGTCGGCGATGTCCCGCATCGCCGATCTGGAGATGAGATACAATATGGCCCGCGATGCGCGACGCAGTTTTATGCGGTGACTACTTGAACTCGGGCTTGCGGCCCTGCATCTGCGCCATGACAACCTCCATCTGATCTGGCTTTCCAATCAGGTCGACCTGCTCAGAGGATTCGGCCATCAGCACATGTGCGCGGTCTCGGGTTTCGGCCACATCGATCAGACGCTTGGCGGCACGGATGGCCGAGGGGCTTTTGCCCGTGATATCCTCGGCCAGCGCAAGTGCCTCGGTCAGCGGATCATCCGAGAGTTTCGTCACCAGCCCCCAGTCTGCGGCCTGCGGCGCACCGATCGGACGGGCGGTATAGGTCAGAAGGCGCAGAACGTCCGAACGAACAAGCTCAGGCAGCAGCACCATCCCACCCATGTCAGGAATGAGACCCCATTTCATCTCCATCACCGACAGCTTGGCCTCGGGGTGCGCGATGCGGATATCCGCACCCAGCGCGATCTGCAGGCCACCACCATAGGCAACGCCCTGAATGGCGCAGATTACCGGGACCGGGACACGCCGCCAGATCAGGGCAATCTCCTGGAGCTCATTGGCATCTTCGTGGCTGCGGGTCATCAGCCATTCGGTCGGGTCTGTTTGGGCCATGCTGGCAAAGCTGGCCATATCGAGCCCGGCGCAGAAGCTTTTGCCCTCTCCCGACAGCACCACCGCCCGGATATCGGCGGCGGCGACCTCTTGCCCCGCCGAGAGGATCGCCTTGATCATCGCATCGTCCAAAGCGTTCATATTGTCGCCGCGAGTCAGCGTGACATGGGCGATGTGATCTTTGTATTCGACGGATACGCGGGACATGGGACCTCCGGTGCGTTCTTTGTTGCGTCAAGCATGCCAGTAAGAGGCAAGCAGCGCTACAACGACGTCAGGGCAAATCGGCGATCGGCATCCGACCAAACCAAGGAGAGTCCAGTGTCATTACATAGAACTGGTCGCCAGCCGCCTGGCCCGCAGTGGTGATGCCCAGCCGCCCTTGGGGGTCTTGCAGCGTACGCAGGATGGTTCCGTCACCATCAAACTGCACCAGCATACCGCGGTGGATCGGCGCGGGGCGCACCTTGGGTCCCAACCGCCAGATCACCTTGCGTAGGAAGGGATAGGGCATCAGCTTTTCCGCGGGCACGCGCGGGCTGGCGAATGCCATCCAATAGGTGCCGTCACCTTGCGCTTTGATGTTGTCCGGATAACCCGGCAGGTTATCCAAAAGAACCTCTTGTGCTCCGGCTTTGGGGCCGGCCAGCCACAGCTTGTGCACCCTTGCCCGACCCGTCTCGGCAATCAGCAGGAAATCTTCATCCGGTGAAAGAGCAATGCCGTTGGTGTAGACGAACCCTTCGGCGATCTTTTCGACACTGCCGTCAGACGAATAACGTGCCACATAGCCGGTTGGCGATTGCTCCCAGATCGTCATGACCGAGGTGGGTTTGGTGCCGCCCATGGTTTCAGGATCGAACCGGTTTGAGGAGTTCGAGAAATAGACCGTGCCGTCCTTTGCCACGTCGAGGTTGTTGGCATAGATGATAGGCGCGCCATCGATCTCGGAGACCAGTGTTTCCAGCGTTCCGGGCCCGACCCAGCGCATCAGCCCTCGAAAGCTGTCGGCGATATAAAGCGCGCCATCTGGTCCCGCCCGCAGACCCAGGGGGCGGCCGCCAAGTTGATCGACCTCGGCCGGCTGATCACCGTCGATGCGATAGAGGGTGCCGGATTGGCCGGTGGTATAAACCGCGCCGTCTGGCATCACTGCGATGTCTTCTGGGCCAATCTCCCCCGCCGGTAGCGAGATCAACTGCGCTGTGTCGAGATAGTTGTTTTCGGCAAAATCGCCCGTGAATCCGGGCGGTTCGGGTGGCTCGTAGGCCACTGGGTCAACCGGGACCGGCCAGAACACGAGATAGGCAAGACCGATAAGAACAAGTGCCAGTATATAACGCATGACGCCTCCGAACTGCGGTTGCGGGCACACTGACTGTGATTGCATCAGCGTGCAAGGCTTGCCCCACTGCGGCGGTTGCGCTTATCTGCCGCCATGACCGGTCCTCGTTACACCCCGCTTGCCCAATCCCTGCCCGCAACCGTGCCATTTGTCGGCCCCGAAACGCAGGAGCGTCAGCGTGGCGCGCCCTTTATCGCCCGGATCGGTGCAAATGAGAGCGTGTTTGGCCCCTCGCCGCGCGCCATAGAGGCGATGCAGCGGGCGGCGGATGAGATATGGATGTATGGCGATCCTGAGAATTACGAATTGCGCCACGCGCTGGCCGCGTATCATGGGGTAGCGCCAGAGAATATCGTTGTCGGCGAAGGCATTGATGGCTTGCTGGGCTATCTGGTTCGGCTGTTGGTCGGGCATGGAGATGCGGTTGTGACGTCGGACGGGGCGTATCCCACCTTTAACTACCATGTGGCGGGGTTCGGAGGGGATTTGCACAAGATTCCCTATCGCGACGATCACGAGGACCCGGAGGCGTTGTTTGCCAAAGCAGCAGAGGTGAACGCAAAGCTGGTCTATCTGGCCAACCCTGACAACCCGATGGGCACTTGGCATTCCGGCGCGGATATCGTGGCCGCGATGGAAGCATTACCAGAAGGCTGCGTGCTGGTTCTGGACGAGGCGTATGTAGAATGCGCCCCGGAGGGCACCGCCGCGCCTGTTGCGGCTGATGATCCGCGGGTCATCCGAATGCGGACGTTTTCCAAGGTCTATGGGATGGCCGGGGCTCGGGTTGGCTATGCCATCGGTGCGCCCGGGTTGATTTCCGCCTTCAACAAAGTGCGCAACCATTTCGGTATGAACCGGGCTGCCCAACCCGGGGCTTTGGCCGCGCTTGAGGACAGCGATTGGCTGGCGCAGGTTCAGGATCGGATCGCCGACGCTCGGGATCGGATCGCGCAGATTGCAAGGTCCAATGGGTTGGAACCTTTGCCATCAGCCACGAATTTCGTGGCGATTGATTGCGGGCGCGATGGGGTGTTTGCCAAGGCCGTGTTGGACGCGCTGGTGGAACAGGGAGTGTTTGTGCGCATGCCGTTCGCGGCACCCCAGAACCGTTGTATTCGCGTGAGTTGTGGGAGAGAGGTAGAGATGGTCGCATTCGAGGCTGCTTTGCCCAAGGCCTTGGTGAAGGCCCGGTCTGTTTAGAGGGCTGTCTGCCCCCCATCGCGCTGAAGCGCGATTCCCCCGAGGATATTTTTGGCCAGATGACGACGCGGATCGGGTATTAGGTTGCCAATGCGGCAGCGGCGGCTTCAAGCGCGCCTTTGCCGCGGGGAATGTCGAGCGCGGCCATCGCCGTTTCGACGCCACCCAGCATGGCCATGACCATCTGGGCATTCACGTGGCCCATGTGACCAAGGCGGAAACAGCCGTCCCAGTCTTCCATTCCCAGACCGATGCCCAGCGTCAGACCCAGTTGGGTTTCGGTATAGCTGCGCAGCGGCGTGCCACGCCCTTTAGTCAGGCGGAGGGCAGTGACGGCGTGGCTTCGATGGGCCGGATCGGCGACATTGAATTGCAACGCGCCACCTTGCGCCCAGATTTCACAGGCGGCCCAGATGGCCTTTGCCAGGTGTTCGTGGCGGGCCCAGACCTGTTTGATCCCTTCGCTGTGGATCAGGTCGAGCGCGGCGCGCAGACCGTAGAGGTGGTGTGTTGGCGCGGTGCCGTTGAAATACTGGTAGAACAGATCGGGATGCGCGCGCGGCTGCCAGTCCCAATATTGCGAGACGCGGGGCATTGAAGCGCGTTTGGCTTGCGCTTTGTCGTTGAAGAAGACGAAGCCGGTGCCTGCCGGGGTCATCAGCCCCTTTTGGCAGGCAGTCACCGTGACGTCGACACCCCAGGCATCCATCTCGAACCGATCGCAGCCCATGGATGCAATGCAGTCGGCCATCAGCAAAGCGGGGTGGTCGAGGTCGTCGAGCAAGGCGCGCAGGGCTGGGATATCGTTGCGGATCGATGTGGAGGTATCGACGTGAACCGCAAGCACGGCCTTGATTTTGTGGCTGGAGTCGGCGCGCAATGCTTCGGCGATGCGCTCGAGATTCCAGGGAGAGGACATGCCGAAATCAATCAATTCGACCTTGGCGCCGATCCCCTCGGCCATCTCGGCCCAACCGTGGGTGAAGCGGCCCGAGGCCGGGGCCAGCACGGTTTCGCCGGGCGCGATCACGTTTGAGAGCGCGGCCTCCCACGTGCCGTGGCCGTTGGCGATGTAGATGGCGACGTTGTGCTGGGTTCCGGCAACGCGTTTAAGGTCATGCGTCAGCGCGGGCATCATCTCAATCAATTCGCCGTCATAGATATTGGGCGACGGACGGTGCATCGCCTGTAGCACCGCGTCTGGCATGACCGAGGGGCCAGGGATGGCCAGATACTCGCGCCCTTGCGCGAGGGAGATTTGGTTTGTCATGAGGGCAACCTGTTTGAATTGAGGCTTACCCTAGCGTTTCGCCCTGCGACGTCAATCCACCAGACTGGCGGCCTCGCGCGCAAGTGTTTCGATTCCAGCCCAGTCGCCAGTTTGTACCATTTGTTTGGGCGCGACCCAGCTGCCGCCTGCGCAGGCAACATTCGACAGAGACAGGTAATCGAGAGCGTTTGAGGGCGACACACCGCCCGTGGGGCAGAAGGTGATTTGTGGAAGTGGCGCTCCGATTGCTCTCAAAGCGGGCGCTCCGCCTGAGGCCTCGGCAGGGAAGAATTTCAGCATATCATAGCCCTTTTCCAGCAGTGCCATAGCTTCGCTTGCGGTGGCCGCGCCGGGCAAAAGGGGCAGGTCTTCGGCTTCGCAGGCGGCGATCAACGCATCGGTTGCGCCCGGTGAGACACCGAACTGCGCCCCCGCATCTTTGGCGGCGCGGACGTCTTCGGGGGTGACGAGTGTACCCGCACCTACAACACCGCCGGGGACGTCTGCCATTGCGCGGATCGCATCCAGCGCAGCTGGAGTTCGCAGGGTGACTTCGAGCGCCGGGAGGCCACCAGCGACCAAAGCTTCTGCCAGAGGGCGCGCATGGGCCGCGTCGTCGACGACCAGGACTGGGACAATCGGGGCCAGCGCGCAGATCTCGCGGGTGCGTTGAGTTTTGGACATGGGGTTACACTCCGAAAATGCTGGCGCCGGTGTCGGCTGAGCCGACATTCTGGCGGAAGGCGCCGAAGAGGTCACGGCCAACGCCGTGTTGGTTTGCAGTGAGGTCTGCAGTAGCAGGTGCACGGTCGAGAACTCCGGGGGTCAGGATTTCCAACTCGCCCTTGATCGCATCGACGCGCAAAAAATCACCGTCCTGCAGATAGGCGATGGCTCCGCCGTCCAGCGCCTCGGGGCAAACATGGATGGCAGCGGGAACCTTGCCAGAGGCACCGGACATCCGGCCATCAGTGACCAGAGCCACTTTCTGCCCCCTGCCCTGCAGGATTGACAAGATCGGCGTCAGAGAGTGGAGCTCGGGCATGCCATTGGCCTTGGGGCCTTGGAAGCGGACGACGACGATAACGTCATCGGTGAATTCTCCGGCCTTAAACGCGGCTTTCACGGCGTTCTGGTCGTGGAACACACGCACGGGTGCTTCGACCACTTGGTGTTCGGGCGCAACCGCCGAGACCTTCATGACGCCCGTGCCCAGATTGCCGGTCAGGCGCGACAGACCACCGGTGGGCTGGAATGGATCGTTGGCGGGGCGAACGATTTTTTCGTTCAGGCTGTGGCCCGCGCCGTCTTCCCAGATCAATTCGCCGTCTTTCAGTTTCGGTTCCTTGGTGTAGTTATGCAGGCCCTGACCGGCGACGGTGAGCGTGTCGGGGTGTAGAAGGCCGTCTTCCAACAGAGTACCGATGGCAAAGCCCAACCCACCAGCGGCATGGAAATGGTTCACATCCGCCAGACCGTTGGGATAGACTCGCGCGACCAAAGGCACGACGGCGGAGATGTCCGAAAAATCCTCCCAATCCAGCACGATACCACCGGCACGCGCCATGGCGATCAGGTGGATCAGTAGGTTGGTGGAACCGCCGGTGGCCATCAGGCCAACGATGCCATTGACGAAAGCACGCTCATCAAGGATCTGGCAGACGGGCGTGTAGTGATTGCCCAACGCACTGAGGGAAAGGGCGCGACGCGCACCTTCTTCGGTCAGCGCATCGCGCAGGGGCGTGTTGGGGTTGATAAAGCTGGAGCCCGGTAGGTGCAGGCCCATGAACTCCATCAGCATCTGGTTGGTGTTCGCGGTGCCGTAAAACGTACAGGTTCCAGGGCCATGATAGGCGGCCATTTCGGCCTTCATAAGTTCCTCGCGGCCCACTTCTCCGGCAGCGAATTTCTGGCGAATCTTGGCCTTTTCGTCGTTTGGCAAGCCGCTTGTCATCGGGCCTGCAGGTAGGAAGACGGCGGGCAGATGGCCGAAGGCTTGTGCGCCGATGATTAGGCCGGGTACGATCTTGTCGCAGACACCGAGAAAAACGGCGGCGTCATAAGTATTGTGGCTCAGCGACACGCCCGTCGCCAACGCGATCACGTCACGCGAGAACAGGGACAGTTCCATCCCCGCTTCACCTTGTGTCACGCCATCGCACATTGCCGGAACCCCGCCCGCAACCTGCGCGGTGCCGCCTGCTGCGCGGATCGCATCACGGATCAGGCCGGGGTAGCGTTCGAAGGGCTGGTGAGCTGAAAGCATATCGTTATAGGCGGTGACGATGCCGAGGTTTCCCGCAGTGCCGGTTGCCATGGAATCCTGGTCCTCACCAGCACCCGCATAGGCATGGGCCTGCCCACTGCAGGACAGATGCGCGCGGGCTGGGCCTTTTGACCGGGCCTGTTCCATCCTCTCAAGATGCGGGCCGCGCAGGTCAGCGCTGCGGTCGATGATGCGTTTGGTGACGTCGGATATAACTGTGTTGACCATGATTATCCTCCGATCTGACGCCAGCGACGCCCGTCACGATGCATCAGCATCAATGCTTCTTCAGGCCCCGAGCTGCCCTGATCGTATTTCGCGGGCTTGTCGCCACGCTCTTCCCAGCCGTGAATGATGGGATCAACCCAGGCCCAGGCGGCCTCGGCCTCGTCACCCCGCATAAACAGGGTCTGGTCACCTCGGATCACATCCATGATCAGGCGCTCATAGGCGTCAGGGGATTGGCCATCGTCGCCCAAAGCGTCGGCGAAGCTCATGTCCAGCGCCACATCGGACAGGCGGAACCCGCCCTGCCCCGGTTCCTTGATGGTGGTGCGGAGCGTGATGCCTTCGTCCGGTTGCAGGCGGATTACCAACACGTTGCCGTGCAAAGGGCCAACGTTCGGGAAGATCGTGTGCGGTGGGTCGCGGAAAAACACCGCGATCTCGGATTCGCGCGCCCGCAGGCGCTTGCCCGTGCGCAGATAGAATGGCACTCCGGCCCAACGCCAATTGCCAATATGGGCCTTGAGCGCAATAAAGCTTTCGGTACGGCTGGCAGGATTACCAACGTGATCAAGGTACCCATCGCCCCCTTTTTCGGTGCGGTATTGGCCACGAGCGATATCCTTGGGTTCCACCGGCTCCAGCGCTTCGATCACTTTGACCTTCTCATCGCGCACAGCGTTGGGTGAGAATTTCGAAGGCGGCTCCATCGCCGTCAGGCACAGCAATTGAACCAGATGGTTCTGGATCATGTCCCGCATTGCTCCGGACTGATCGTAATAAGCACCGCGCCCTTCGACGCCTACGGTTTCGGCCACGGTGATCTGGACGTGATCGACATGGGTGGCGTTCCAGAGCGGTTCGAATAGAGAGTTGGCAAAGCGCAGGGCCATCAGGTTCTGCACGGTTTCCTTACCCAGATAATGGTCGATACGGTAAATCTGATGCTCTTCGAAACAGGCGCGCAGGCCCTCATTCAATGCTTTGGCTGATGCAAGATCGTGACCAAAAGGTTTCTCGACTACGATACGACTGTCCGGCGTGGCCAGTCCGTTATCGTTCAGACGTTGTGCGATACCTGAGAAGAGACTTGGGCCGACGGACAAATAAAATGCGCGCACCACATCCGGACGCAGTGCCTTAGCCAAATCGGGCCAACCCGCATCACCCAGTGCATCAACCGGAACATAATCGACGCGAGAGAGAAAGCGATCAAGCGTGTCTTTTTTGAATCCTGGCGCAAACTCTTGCATCGAAGTACGCAGCTGTTCGCGGAACCCATCGCTGTCCATGTCGGATCGGGCGGTTCCGATGATGCGCGCATCCTCCGGCATCTGGCCGACCTCGAACCGGTGATACAGGCCCGGCAGGATCTTGCGTTGCGCCAGATCGCCCGTCGCGCCGAACAAAACAAGGTCGAACGGATCAACCGGAATTACGCGTGAGACCATTGCAAGGCTCCTTTCGACTTCCCCGCCAGATTAGGCAAGGATTCAGTCCGGGACTTAACGCATGTGCGTCATAATTCATGTTATCGCTAACATTCATCGGCTGAATAAGAAACCCGAACGCAAAAATCAAGCTCGGATTTACAATCAACATCGCAGAAGGCCGGTCAGGATTGTGTCCGCAGCCAATCCATCACCGCAGGTCGCACGGATTGTTCGCCGCGATGGCGGGCATCGGCGATAATCTTGCGCACTTCCTGAAGGTTCGATCGCAGCATCAGGCTTTTGACCGGCCCGATTGAAGCGGGGCGCATCGACAGCGTCCGAATACCCATCGCAGCGAGGCACAGCGCCTCGACCGGGCGACCGGCATCTTCACCACAGAAGCTAAGCGGAGTTTCGGAAATCGCGCATCGTTCCACAATACGTTCGATAAAACTCAGAAAGCTGACGTTCAACGTATCATAACGACGACGCACCAGCTCATTCTCGCGGTCGGCGGCGAAGAAGAATTGTTTCAAGTCGTTGCCACCGATCGAGATAAAGCCCACCTCGTCAAAGAACTTCTGTGGCGCAAAGGCGAGCGAGGGCGTTTCCAGCATCGCCCCAACCTCGAGTGTTTCGGGCAAGACGTGACCCAGCCGACGTTCACGTTCGATGGTTTTCTTGACCTCCCAGCGCGCTTCCCTGAATTCATCTGCCTGCGCGACAAACGGGAACATGACCGTCAGGGGTCGCCCATCGGCGGCACGGATCAGCGCCTGTAGCTGCATCCGCATCACGCCGCGTTTGTCGAGTCCGACGCGAATCGCGCGCCAGCCCAGCGCCGGATTCGGTTCTTCCACGTGCTTCATGTAGGGCAGAACCTTGTCTGACCCGATATCCAGTGTTCGGAACACCACTCGCTTTTCGCCCGCCGCATCCAGGACCCGTTTGTATTGCGTTACAAGCTCGGATCGTTTCGGCATCTGATTGCGGATCAGGAATTGCAATTCGGTGCGGAACAGACCCACGCCTTCGGCACCCGAGTTATTCAGTGATGGCAAATCAGCCATCAAACCCGCGTTCATCACCATGTTGATACGCGCACCATCCTGCGTCACTGTCGGCGTTTCGCGGATCGACGCGTAGCGTTCCTGCGCCTTAGCCTCCATAGCGATCTTGTCGCGGAAGGCACTGACCACGGTGTCTTCAGGGCGCAGATGCACAACGCCGCTATCCCCATCAACCAGAATGTGATCACCATTCAGTGCTTCGGTTGTGATACGGCCCACATGCACCACCAGCGGGATCGCCAGAGCGCGTGCCACGATGGTTGCATGGCTGCCAACCGAGCCTTCTTCCAACACGATGCCTTTGAGCGATCGGCCATATTCCAGCAAGTCTCCAGGGCCGATGTTGCGGGCGATCAGAATAGGATCGGGCGGTAGATCAGCCCCGTTGCCATTGCCCTGACCGGTCAGAATCCGCAGTAACCGGTTGCTGAGGTCATCCAGATCTGCCAGCCGTTCACGCAAATACGGATCGGTGACCTGCCCCATGCGGGCGCGGGCCTGGGATTGCTCTTTCTCAACCGCCGCCTCGGCGCTGAGGCCAAGGGCGATGTCTTCCTCCATCCGGCGCATCCAGCCCTTGGAGTTGGCAAACATCCGGTAAGCTTCCAGAACCTGCAACTGCTCCTTGTCGCCGCCCTGAGAAATCTCGAGCATCTTGTCTACGCCAACGCGTAGCTCTTCAACTGCCTCGGTCAGCCGCTCGCGCTCACGATGCGGATCCTCAGCGATTGGGTTGGTGACGACAACGCGTGGCTCGTGCAGCCAGACATGACCTTCTGCAGACCCTTCCTGCGCAGGTCCCCCGTTCAATTGCACCGACTGCTGATGAAGCGGTGACAAGGCTGCGCCTTCGCCCACGAACGCGCCCAGTTCGGCCATTTCAGCCAGAACCATCGCGACCACTTCCAGCGCATAGACCTCATCCGCTGAAAACTCGCGCGCGTCCCGTGACTGCACAACCAGTACGCCAAGCTTCTGCCCCAGACGCTGCACCGGAACACCCAGGAACGACGAATACCGTTCCTCGCCGGTTTCCGGCATGTACCGAAACCCCTTGGCTGACGGCGCATCGGCGGTATTGACCACCTTGCCGTATTTGGCGACGCGCCCAACCAGCCCCTCACCCATGCGCATCCGGGTCTGGTGCACGGCTTCGGGTGATAAACCTTCTGTGGCGCAAAGCTCCAGCGTGTCTTCATCGCGGAACAGATAGATCGAGCACACTTCGCGTTCGGTACTGTCTGCGATCAGATGCGTGATCCGGTCAAGACGTTCCTGACCGGCGGCCTCGCTGGCCATTTCTTCGCGCAGCCGCCCCAGCAGCTTGCGAGATTCTGTTTCCGTGCCTTCCGCCATGGCCCACCCACGTTACGGTTTCAGACGGGACACGTGGCTGAAAACTCAGGCCGCCTTGTCCAGTTCAAATGCATCATGCAGTGCCTGAACCGCAAGTTCCATGTATTTCCTGTCGATCAGGACGGAAATTTTTATCTCGGAGGTTGTAATGACCTTTATGTTGATCCCCTCATCCGAGAGAATCTTGAACATCTTGGCCGCAACACCGGATTGCGAGCGCATGCCGATCCCCACAACCGACACCTTGCAGACATCTTCGTCAGCAACCAGTTCGGCATAGTTCAGCTCACCCTGTTCCTTGATCGCCAGCAGGGCCTTTTCGGCCCGCGCAACCTGATTGGTCGGGCAGGAGAACGTCATGTCGGTACGCCCTTCGTCCGAGATGTTCTGGACGATCATGTCAACGTTGATGCCTTCATCGCTGAGTGCGGTGAAGATGATCGAGGCGATTCCGGGACGGTCGGCAACCGAGACAACGGTCATCTTTGCCTCATCCCGTGAATAGGCCACGCCCGAGACTACATTGGATTCCATGATTTCCTCCTCGTCGACGACCAGCGTACCAGCCTCGTCGGATTGTTCCTCAAAGCTTGAGAGAACGCGCAGTTTCACCTTGTAGCGCATCGCCAGCTCGACCGAGCGGGTCTGCAGCACCTTGGCCCCAAGAGAGGCCAGTTCGAGCATTTCCTCAAACGAGATCCGATCCAGTTTGCGCGCTTTCTCGCAGATGCGCGGGTCGGTGGTGTAGACGCCGTCCACATCTGTGTAGATATCACAGCGCTCGGCGTCGAACGCTGCAGCGAATGCAACGGCGGTGGTATCAGACCCACCGCGGCCCAATGTGGTGATCCGTCCTTCGGGGCTGATGCCCTGAAAGCCTGCCACCACCGCAACACGCATGCCTTCGTCAAACTTCTGAGTAATGTTCTCCGGCGGGATCTCTTCGATCCGGGCGGCCGAATGGGCGCCGTTCGTGATCAGAGGCACCTGCCAGCCCTGCCAACTGCGCGCCGGGATTTCCATTTCTTGCAGCGTCAACGCCATCAGGCCTGCGGTAACATTTTCACCCGAAGAGACAACGGCATCGTATTCTCGCGCATCATAGAGGGGCGAGATTTCATCGACCCAACCTACCAGCTCGTTGGTTTTACCCGACATGGCCGAAACGATGACGATCACGTCATAGCCCTTGGCGACCTCGACACCGACCCGTTTTGCAGCGCGGCGGATCCGGTCCAGATTGGCGACCGACGTGCCGCCGAATTTCATCACGAGTACGGGCATGAGGCCAAAGTCTCCGCGCCTTGAATTTCTGATCCCGTGCGTCTTATGCGAGGGGGGGCGTAAGGGCAAGTGGGCAAAGTCTGCGCAGCAGTGCTTTACTTTGATCGCACGTGATGTAAGCGTTCCATCAACATCTTATTCCAAGAGGATTTCCATGTTCCGCTTTGCCCTTGCCCTGACTCTGATCTCAACCGCTGCCAATGCCCAAGTGGCCACCCTGTCGGGAACGGACGGTGAGAATTCACTGGGCACGGTACCTTGCGCGGCTTTGGCGGGTGACACACTGGCCAGCTGTCCTGCCGAATTGCGCAAGCGTGAAGATGGAACCGCGACGCTGGCGGTACAGTTGAACACCGGCGAGGTGCGGCGGATCTATTTTACCAAGGGCGTGCCTGATTCCAGCAGTTCGACATCGAATCTGACATATGAAACACGCGGCGACATTATGGTAATTTTCATCGAGCCCGGAGAAGTCTATGAACTCCCCAAAGCGGCCTTGAACACTCAGTAAGGGTGCGCGCGACCGTCCCATGTTTCAAAACAACCGGTGGTGTCGAGCGAAAGCGCCGCAAAGCGCTCGATCAGGCCATCCGCCGCTTGATCTACGCTGATCTCTGCGCTGGTTCCGCCCATATCGGTCTGCACCCAACCCGGATGATAGATTCCGACCGCGATTCCATCTGCCTGTAGATCCGACGCAAGGTTGCGACCCAGATTCAGAACCGCTGCTTTTGAAGCGCGATAGATATAGCTGCCACCGGGTGCGCGCGTATGTGATGCCATCTGAGAAGAGACAATCGCAATTCGTCCCCGCCCCGCACGCAGGTTCGGCAATAGTGATTGAACAGTCAGGAACACGCCGGTCACATTGGTGGCGAAGCTCTGCGCCCACATCTCAGCAGGATAACCGTTAAGGTCGTGACCTTTATCCAAATACACACCCGCATTGCAGATCAGAAGATCGATCGGGCGACCTTGTAATTGCTCGGCCATCGCCGCGTGATGGGCCGGATCCGTGACATCTAATACGATGTCGGCACTACCGTCTCGCGACGTCCCTATCACATCTTGGCCTGCGGCACGGTATTGATCCGCCAGGGTTTTTCCGATCCCCCGGTTCGCGCCAGTAATAACGATATGCATTTATCAGTTGGTCTTACGGCTGGGGACAAACGGCAGTGGCGCGACGGGCACGCCATCTTCAATCAGTGACTGCGCCTCTTCGGGCTGTGCCTCACCATAGATGGCGCGCTCGGGCGCATCACCCAAATGTATTTTGCGCGCCTCGCTGGCGAAATCCTTGCCTACATAGTCAGAGTTTTCTTCGACCTTGCGACGCAGTTCGCTCAACACTTCTTGGATCTCGGGCGAAGGTTTTGCCATATTGATCTCATCTGCTGGCGCTGGCGTCGGCGCCGGAGTTGTATTGGCAACGGTATCTCGTGCAGGCCGAACCCGCGGTGTCATGATCGCCTTTTCCACCTGATCGCAACCACAAACGGCGCAGGTGACCAACCCGGTGTTTGCCAACTTGTCAAACGCAGCGGCTGATTGGAACCAGCTATCAAAGCTGTGGCCTTGGCTACATTTTAATGCGTATTGAATCATGGTGTTTCCAATTTACGGTTGGCGAATAGATACCGACCAACATGGCAATATCAAGTCTTGATCTTGACCCACTAGTGCGAATGGCCACCGAATCCGTCCAAAAGTGCAGCAAGCTCAGGGGATGACACCTTCGCCGATGCTTTTTCAGGCGAATACCACTTCCTTCTGCGTTTACCGGCTTCGGGGAAACGAGTTTCCATTTGCTGTACATACAGCGGAAAAACATCGACCAGACACAACGCAGAGGCATTGTTAGATCGCTTCTTTACGTATGCAAATCGGCCCAGACTTTCAGTTCCACATTTTCCAAGCACGCCCGCCTCTTCCCAGGCCTCCCGCGCGGCAGTTTCTGGCGCAGATAGCCCGTTGATGAGCCACCCTTTTGGAATGATCCAGCGTTGCGCCCGACGGGTCGTGATCAACAAAATTTCAGGCGCACCACATTTGATGCGATAACAAAGTGCAGCAGATTGGGTAAACACAGGCAGCGCCCCGGACAGAGAAAGCCCCTCTGCCGAAAGCCTGCTAGCCACGCCACTGCGCCCGTCAAACACGGTTCATACCTACTGCTCGCTCCGCTTATGTTGCGGTTTATAAAGTGATATTTATCATATCTGGTGGAATCTGCCAAGCATTACGGGAAAGTTCCTTGCCTAAGGTCCATCCGTCCCGACAATCGGCGCACCAACTCGTCATGAGGGATGTCGGCGTCAATTGCCAATCGACGGAGCCCGAAATGCACCTGCGCGATCTGCTGATAGTAGCGGGTATAAATAAAGTTCGTGCCACCCCCGGCAAGCGCACCAAGCAGCGGTACGGACTGCGCCGCGAGCTTCTGGCCCAGCACGACCGACAAGCGCGGAGCAACCAGCGCAATCAGGCGCTGCATGGTTGGCCCCGTCAGGGTCAGACGCATCGAGAAAAAGCCCAGATCAGCCCCATCATCCTCGGCCAGCGGTCCTGCGGCTGACAGCACCCGGATCGAGTCGAATTTCACGTTTTCAGCCTTCGGATCGAACCCTTCGCGTGCTGCCGCGCCTTGGATGGCACGTAGCATCATTGCTGTGGTCGCGGGCAGTTCAACCAAAGCTGTTGACACGCCGCCCAGGCCTCCGGCTGCGCCCATGGCGGTAGTCAGCGCCGTATTGACCCAAGGTTTCTGATCCGGCACCGCCCGGCGCGTGCCTTCGGCGGCATGCATGGCCAGCCAAAGCGCCTGTTCGGTTGCTTCGGTCAGTCCTTCCCGCACTGGTTTTGGCAGCTGATCCAGCAGGGATTCTGCAGACCCGCCCAATTTGTTCAACAGGTTTACCCCCGCACCACCTGCCGATCCATAAAGTTGCGCCAGCCGGTCAAGTTCGGCCTCGGGATCGAGTTTTTCGACAAGAACGACGTCCTGCATCTGTGCCCTCCTGTCTTGAAAACATCGGCACTTTGCAGCGGGTTTTCAATGGGTCAACGAGTCCAACGGGTGACAACCCCTTGGATTCCGGACCAAACTCCGGGTGTCAGCTCTAACCCAAGCACACGATCCGGGTTGGTCGGCGGAGGCATTTCGACACCGGAAAGTCGATTGAAACCAAATCGTGCATAATAGGGCGCATCACCCACCAGCATGATCCGATCCCACCCTTTGGCGCGCCCGGCTTCAACACCCTGATGGATTAAATAGCCACCCAGCCCCTCGCCCTGATGGGTTGGATGCACGGCCACCGGACCCAGCAACAGCGCGTCGTGATCGCCCACATGGACAGGCCAAAACCGGATCGCGCCCGCCAGAATTTCCAGCCCGTCACGCGCGACCAGCGACAGCCCGGCAACCGGCGGCACATCATCGCGCAGCCGATAGGACGATAACGCCTCGCGGCCTGGTGCAAAGCACAGGTCATAGAGCGCTTCGACCTCCCACCAGTCCTCTGGCTCTTCCGGCCTGATCTTGAATTGCTGCACGCGCGCCCTCTTATCCTTGCTGGAAATCGCCCTAGCACTTCGATAGGCCTTGGGCAAACGCTTGGAGTCCATATGTTCTATCGCCCCGAAGACGGCCACGGCTTGCCGCACAACCCGTTCAACGCCATCATCACGCCGCGCCCCATCGGCTGGATTTCATCGCGCGATGCAGAGGGGATCAACAACCTAGCCCCCTATTCCTTCTTCAACGGCGTCGCTTACACCCCACCGCAGGTAATGTTCGCGACAACCGGCACCAAACACGATCAGAACGGTGGTAAAGACAGCATCGCCAATATCGAGGCCACAGGCGTGTTCTGCGTCAACGTCGTGGCGCATGCGCATCGCGACGCGATGAATGCCAGCTCAGAGGGTTTGGAGAAGCACGTCGATGAGTTCGCCCATGCCGGGCTGACCCCGATTGAATGCGAAACGATCGCCTGCTCGCGGGTCGCAGGCGCACCCGCAGCGCTGGAATGTAAACTAACGCAGATCGTGACCCTACCCGGTGAGGCCAACCGAGTTGTTTTTGGTGAGGTTACCGGCGTGCACCTGCATGACGACCACATCCGCGACGGCAAGTTTGACGTAACCTCATTCAACCCTCTCGCGCGGTTGGGGTATCGGGATTATTCTGTAGTAACCGAGTTGTTCTCGCTCAACCGTCCCGACGACTGAAGCATTGGCATGGGGGCCAGCCCCCGCCGCCCTTCGGGCGACTACCCCGAGATATTTTTAGCCAGGTGAAGCACGAGATCCGCTCTTCATCTGGCCTTAAATATCCCGGAGCGCGAGGCAGAGCCTCGCAAAATACTCAGTGACCGCCCAAAATACCCGTGCGGACCGAATAATCGACGGCCAATTCGTAATCCGGGTCGTCATCGCTATCGACCATCAGATGGCCCGCCTTGTTCAACAGCGTATGGCAGTCGCGGCTCAGGTGCCGCAGCATGACGCGTTTGCCGGCCGCCTCGTATTTGGCGGCGATGTTTTCGATGGCCTGTAGCGCGGATTGGTCCACCACACGGCTGGCGGCAAAATCGATAATCACAGTCTCGGGGTCGTTCGGCACGTCGAACAATTCCACAAAACCCTCGGACGAGCCAAAAAACAGCGGGCCTTGGATCTCGTAGACCTTTGCACCTTCTTCGGTTTCCGAGTCGCGTGTGACCGCGTGGATGCGTTTGGCGTTGTTCCAGGCATACGCCAGTGCCGATACGATCACTCCAACCACAACGGCCACCGCAAGGTCTTCCATCACCGTCACGACGGTCACGAGAACGATGACGAAGGCGTCCATCAAAGGCACCTTGCGCATGATCTTCAGCGAGTTCCAGGCAAAGGTTCCGATCACCACCATGAACATCACACCCACCAGCGCGGCCAACGGAATCTGCTCGATCAGGGGCGAGCCCACAAGGATGAAGAACAACAGGAACAGTGCGGCGGCGATACCTGCGATACGCGTCCGTCCGCCGGATTTTACGTTGATCATCGACTGACCAATCATAGCACAGCCACCCATGCCGCCGAAAAAGCCGGTGACGACGTTTGCTGTGCCTTGCGCGATGCATTCCTGCGAGGCTCCACCGCGTTTGCCGGTGATCTCACCAACAAGGTTCAGGGTCAGCAGGGATTCGATCAGACCAATTGCGGCAAGGATCAGGGCGTAGGGCAGGATGATCTCAAAGGTCTCCCACGTCAGCGGCACCATCGGAATGTGGAAGCCGGGCAGGCCGCCCTCGATCGAGGCCAGATCGCCGACACGAGGGACATCCAGACCGATACCGATCACCAGCGCGGCCACAACCACGATCCCGGCCAGAGGCGCAGGGATGACACGCGTGATGCGAGGCATGACCCATATCACCGCCATGGTCAGCGCAACCAGACCCAGCATCGTGTAGAGTTGTAGGCCTGACAGCCACTCACCGCCGCTCATGCCGTGGCCGGTGTTTTCCATGGTTCCGGGCACTTTGAACTGCCCCAGCTGCGCCAGAAAGATCACGATCGCCAGACCGTTCACAAAACCCAGCATCACCGGATGCGGCACAAGGCGGATGAACCGGCCCCAGTGCATTGCTCCTGCGATAATCTGCATGATCCCCATCAGGACAACGGTCGCGAACAGGTATTCGACCCCGTGTTCCGCGACCAGAGCGACCATGACAACCGCTAGTGCCCCGGTTGCGCCCGAAATCATGCCCGGACGGCCACCGATCAGCGCGGTGATCAGACCAACCAGAAATGCCGCGTACAATCCGACCAGAGGGTGCACCCCCGCAACAAAGGCAAAGGCCACAGCTTCGGGGACCAGAGCCAAAGCGACGGTGAGGCCAGACAAAAGCTCGATCCGCAGGCGGGAAAAGGTTAGCCCTTCGTCCGGGACCCAGCGCAAATCGGGTTTGGCTATACGATTGGCAAAGCTTGCCAGCATGGCTCGGGGCATGGATCGGTCCTGTTGGTCGGTTTTGTTCGCGCGAAAGGGGCCTTCTAGCGGTCAAACCAGCCTCGAGATACTGCGTTAAGCGGGACCCTGATATGCGCCCGGCGCATAGCTTGACGCAGGTGCACACAAACCGTTGAACCTACTTGTCAAATGAGGCCGTGGCCCGCAGAACTCACCAAGAAGATAATTTCAATGGAGAGCAAACGTGACCCAAACAAAAATCGCCGTCATCGGAGGATCGGGTATCTATGACATCGATGGTCTGGAAAATGCCGAATGGGTCACTGTGGAGACACCATGGGGCGATCCCTCAGATCAGATTCTGACCGGGTCACTGGACGGTATTGAGATGGCCTTTCTGCCGCGTCACGGGCGCGGTCATGTGCATTCACCAACCGAAGTGCCCTATCGCGCCAATATCGACGCGTTGAAGCGGCTGGGCGTAACGGATGTGATTTCGGTGTCGGCCTGCGGGTCATTCCGCGAACCTATGGCGCCGGGTGATTTCGTGATCGTGGATCAGTTCATCGACCGGACATTTGCCCGCGAAAAGAGCTTTTTCGGAACCGGCTGCGTCGCCCATGTGAGCGTTGCCCATCCAACTTGCCCACGCCTGTCGGATGCCTGCGAGACAGCTGGCAAAGCCGCAGGCATCAATATCCATCGGGGCGGCACTTATCTGGCGATGGAGGGGCCGCAGTTTTCCTCTCTGGCGGAATCAAAGATGTATCGCGAGCACTGGGGCTGTGATGTGATCGGCATGACCAATATGCCGGAAGCGAAACTCGCCCGCGAGGCCGAGCTTTGTTATGCCTCGATCGCCATGGTCACCGATTATGACAGCTGGCACCCGGACCACGGCGAGGTCGACGTAACCGCAATCATCGCCACGCTGACCGGCAACGCCGAGAAAGGCCGGGCGCTGGTCAAAGGCCTGCCCGCCTTATTGGAGGCCGAACGTGTGCCCTGCCCGCATGGCTGCGACCGGGCGCTGGAATATGCCATCCTGACTGCGCCAGAAAAACGTGAACCGGCCTTGTTGGCCAAGCTGGATGCGGTGGCTGGGCGGGTCCTATGATCTCAGTCCTGAGACAGGTTCTTTTGTACCTCGTCCCACAGGCCATATGACCACAGATCGTTGTGGGTTCCGTCCGGGATCACGTAAAGCTGCGCGATATCAGACATCTCGGCCAGAGCCTGTCCGTGGTGCAGCGGGATGGTTTCATCCTCGGTGCCGTGAAAGATCAACGTCGGCACCGTGATCTGTTCGATCAGGTCGCGGGTGGCAAACTGATCCTTCATCAGGACAGAGACAGGAAGAAACGGATAGCGTTCCGCAGCGACATCGACGGTTGCAGTGAATGGGGCTTCGAGCACAAGCAATTCCGCCTCGGGGCGCTCAGCAGCAACGGCGGCCGCGATGCCGGTGCCGAGGCTTTGTCCGTGCAAAACAACGGCTTCACCCTTTCCGGTCAGCCGGTCAAAAAGTTGCACGCCATCAGAGATCAGCGCCAGTTCCGAAGGCTCACCCTCGCTGCCCGGAAAGCCACGATAGCTGGGGGCCAGCAAGCCATAGCCTGAGTTGAGAATTTCGCGCAAACGATCAGCGCGATCACCCAGATTGCCGCTTTGGCCGTGGAAAAACAGGACTGTCGGTGCATCGGGAACCGCAGCCGGCGCGGTCCAGACTGTCAGCACTGTGCCATCGGTCATCGGGACCGATTGCATCTCAACATCTGCCAATCCAACGCTGGACGGGTCGGGCAATTCACCATCGGGTTTGTAAAGCAGAGATTGCTGGTTAAGAAACATGTAACCGACGATGCCTGTATAGATGATCGCACCGGTCAGCAGCAGCCCAACCAGAATGTCTTTTACACGCTCAACGCCAAAGTGGCTGGAACTTGTCTTAGTATCTGCATGTTGTGTTTGAACCATTGCCCCCTCCTTTTGTCGTACTGCGAGTGTGGGAAGTCTTAAGCGCGTTTCAAGATGCATGAGCCAAGCTTCATCCAATCTTAAATCTGTTGCCGCAATGCAAGAACCCCTGGCGTTTGAGATAGCGGCAGTTGAAATGCCCTGATGCCACGCCATGTTGAAGCCAATTATCGATGAAAAGGCATACACTTAGCCAACCCAGCCCGAGCATAGAGAGGCGTTATGAAACGATTGGACGCGCTGGATGCTGCCCGCTTTTTAGCCTTTTGCGGTATGGTGTTGGTTAACTTCCGTATCGCAGCCGAAGTCGCTCCGGGCACTGATTGGGCCTCTGTTTTGATTGATGCGCTGGAAGGGCGCGCAGCTGCTTTGTTCGTAGTTCTCGCCGGGATTAGTATCGGATTGTCACGTATCTCAGCAGGATTATTGCTACGCAGAGCTGCGTTTCTGTTTGTGATCGGTCTCATAAATATGACCATATTCGACGCCGATATCCTGCATTTTTATGCGCTTTACTTTGTAGTCGGTGCCGCGTTTCTGACGGCTTCGAAACGCGGGCTGTGGCTGGGAGCGCTGGGAATCCTGATCCTCACAGTATTCGCCAACCTGATCTTCAACTATGATCAGGGCTGGGATTGGGAAACGCTGGTGTATACCGATATCTGGAGCTTGCCCGGATTTATTCGCAACGCACTTTTCAACGGCTGGCATCCGGTCTTGCCGTGGGCAGCATTCCTATTGATCGGAATGGCGATCGGGCGGTCCGGCATTCATACCCTTTGCATTCAGCATCGGTTGATCATGTGGGGCTTTGGCGCAGCGGTGCTGGCTCTGTTTCCGCAGATGTTAACATCAGACCCGGAATTGGCAGTCTATTTGGGGACCGAGTCGATCCCGCCCGGGCCATTCTACATAATGGCGGGGACTGGGACCGCCTGTATGGTGATCGGGTTGTTATTGAAGCTCTGGCCAATAATCGAGCGGAGTGGGATCGCGACGTTTCTGACCGCGCCGGGACGACAAAGCCTGACGCTTTATATGGCCCATATCCTGATTGGAATGGGGCTGCTGGAAGAACTCGGACTGCTAAACGGATCGCTGAGCGCGCCGCAAATCGCGATGTACGCCCTGTTCTTCTGTGTCTTGTCGTCACTATTTGCCCTGCTTTGGTTCAGTAAATTCAAGCACGGACCATTAGAGACGGTGATGCGCCGCCTAACAGAACACGCAAAGGCTTGACCTCGCTGTCGCGGCGAGGCTTGGTGTGGGCGACGCATCGATAGGATTTCCAATGTCACTTGAACTCTGGCTCGCCTTTGTGGCCGCATCGACCGCTCTGCTGATGATCCCCGGGCCGACGGTTCTGCTGGTTCTCAGCTATGCGCTGTCGAAAGGGCGCAGCGTTGCGGTTGCCTCGGCAACTGGCGTGGCTTTGGGTGATCTGGTGGCGATGACTGCATCGCTGTTGGGGCTGGGCGCGCTGGTATTGGCCTCGGCTACCCTGTTCACTTTGCTGAAATGGGTGGGTGCTGTTTATCTGATTTGGCTGGGCATCAAACTTCTTCGCAGCGCGCCTTCTGGTGGTTTACAGGCTATTGAGACTGAACGAAATGTCACCGCCCGCAGTGTCTTTGGCCATGCGGCCGCCGTCACCGCGTTGAACCCGAAATCAATCGCTTTCTTCATTGCGTTTGTACCGCAGTTCCTGCGCCCGACTGATCCGTTGGGGCCGCAATTCGCAATACTGATCGCCACCTTCGTCGGTCTCGCCGGGCTAAACGCACTCGCCTATGCGTTGCTGGCGGATCGGCTGCGCCGCATGATCGGACGGACAAACGTCATCACTGCCATGACCCGGTTCGGAGGGCTGACTCTGATCGGAATGGGCGTCGCAACAGCTGTATTGCGCCGCCCTGCATAAGGTCAGTCTTTGGCATTATCCTTCATGAACGTCCGGATGAACCGGCGGATTGAGCGCGTGGCTGACGTAAACCGCGCAATTCGTGCCTCTCGAATGCTCAGTTTCGTTACCATGGCCTGCCAAACGCCATCGGCCGCCGCCGCAAGTAGCCGCAGGCGCCAAAGTTTTCTTGCATGACCGACCCTGATGGGTCAAACACCCCCGCGTGTTTGATGCCAAAGAGGTGGCCCATGTCCAGAAACAAAACGGTCAAGGATTACATTCGGACCATTGTCGATTTCCCGCATGAGGGGATCATGTTCCGGGACGTCACCACCCTGTTTGCTGATCCGCGCGGGTTTCGTATGGCAATCGACCAGATGCTGCACCCCTATGCGGGCGAGCGGATCGATAAGGTCGTGGGTCTTGAGGCACGCGGCTTCATTCTGGGCGGTGCCATAGCACATCAGTTGAGCGTTGGCTTTGTGCCAATTCGCAAGAAAGGCAAGCTGCCCGGCACTACGATCAGCCAAGACTATAAGCTGGAATATGGCGAAGCCATCGTTGAGATTCATGATGATGCCATCCAGCCGGGTGAAAAAATTCTGGTCGTTGACGACCTGCTCGCTACAGGCGGCACCGCTGCCGCTGGCATCAAGTTGATCGAACGGCTGGGGGGCGAGATTATCTCTTGCGCATTCATCATCGACTTGCCCGAACTAGGTGGTCGCAAAGCGCTGGAAGATCTGGGTATGGATGTGCACGTTCTGTGCGAGTTCGAAGGGCTCTGACCATCACACAATTCACGGACTCGTGACTGGAATTCGTGCGACCCGCAAGCTTAGCTCGGTTAAGGCGAATTTCAAGAAACTGCGACGCTTAATATCTCTGATCTCTTTGTGAACATACTGCGTACCCCGAATGATGCCACCTAAGGCATTCTCAACAAGGGAAATCACGTCATGTTTCGCAAATTCGCTGTTGCTGGAGTTGCAAGTCTTCTGTTGACCAGTTCTGCCCTGGCAGACGGGCATTCTAAAGATATCGTCGATACTGCAGTGGGTGCAGGCAGCTTCGCAACGCTCGTCGCTGCGGTACAGGCCGCCGAACTGGTTGAAACGTTAAAGGGTGACGGGCCGTTCACTGTGTTCGCGCCCACGGATGAGGCGTTTGCAGCGCTGCCCGAAGGCACGGTAGAAAATCTGCTAAAGCCGGAAAACAAAGACCAACTTGTCGCGATCCTTACCTATCATGTTGTGCCTGGCAAAGTGATGTCGGGTGATTTGTCCGATGACATGACCGCCGCAACCGTACAAGGCGGGGATATTACTATCGATCTGGACAATGGCGTCATGGTAAATGATGCCAACGTGGTGCAAGCCGATATTGAGGCCGAGAACGGCGTGATCCATGTGATCGACAAAGTTATTCTGCCTGCGTCATGAACTTGTGGCGCGGCCCGGTAGTCGACCGGGTCGCGCTTAGTTTTTAAGAACCGCACCGGGGTTCATGATCCCCTTTGGATCAAGCGCCATCTTGATGGCACGCATGGCCTGCAATCTTACCGGATCGCCATAGTCTTCAAGATCGTCAGTCTTGAGCCTACCAACACCATGTTCCGCACTTACCGATCCTTCAAATTCATGTACCAGATCATGCACGGCACGTTTAACGGCACTGCGTTGCGGATCAAACTCGGCCTTGTCGTGACCGGCAGGCGGAAACACGTTGTAGTGCAGGTTCCCATCACCCAAATGGCCAAAGCAATTCACCCGGAACGGCCCCTGTTTGGCAACCACACGCGCGCCGCGCTGGATAAATTCGGGGATTCGTGAGATTGGAACCGAGATATCATGACTTGAGACAGACCCGATCAAGCGGTTGGCCTCGGGAATCTGCTCGCGCACTGCCCATAATTCAGCTCTTTGAGCCTCGCTCTGAGCAATGACGGCATCCCCCACCAGACCGCGTTCATCGGCCGCAACATAGATTTCCTCGAGCATGTCCGAAGGGTCTTGACCGGCAGACAGGCCCAACTCGATCAGGACGCTCCATTCCGGTGGCTTCGCAAAGGGTTGCCGAATGTTTGGCAGAACCTCGGTCAGAAACTGCAGCCCTTGCCTGTGGATTAGCTCAAACGTGCTGATCGCCTCGCCCACCTGATCCCGCGCCAATGATAACAGATCAATTGCGGCCTCAGGCGAGGCAACCTCTAGCATCGCCGTTCCGACCCCTTTGGGTTGCGGGAACAGCTTCAGTGCCGCCGCAGTGATGATCCCCAGCGTCCCTTCGGACCCGATCGTCAGGTCGCGCAGGTCATAACCGGTGTTGTCTTTGCGCAAACGACTAAGCCCATGCCAGATATCACCGCTTGGCAATACCACCTCAAGCCCCAAACATAGATCGCGTGCATTACCATAGCGCAGCACATTCACGCCGCCGGCATTGGTGGCCAGATTGCCCCCGATCCGACAAGACCCCTGAGCCGCCAGCGACAGAGGAAACAACCGTTCGGAATCCTCGGCTGCCGCCTGTACATCAGCCAGAATGGCACCCGCTTCAGCAACGAGAATGTTTTCGGTCGGGTAGATCGCACGGATTGCTGACATCCGCTCTAGCGAGATGATCAACGGCGTAGGGCCATCCGGCGCAACCTGCCCACCCACCAGACCGGTGCCGCCGCCATATGGAACAACGGGCACGCACGCGTCAGCAGCCAACCGGACCAGGGCCGATACCTCTTCTACGGTCTTAGGCAAGGCCAGCAACCCGCCCTGCCCCACAAACCGCTGACGTGGCTCTTCAAGATAGCGTTCGGAAACGGGCCTCAGTACATCATCGCCCAGCTGGGCGCGTACTGCTTCGGCAAAGCGGTCATCGGCGGGGTACAGAGTCATACCCACTCCCTGCCAAAGGCCAACGGCAGCGGCAAGCCCTATTCCTGCTCAATCAGATACTGGGGTTCCAACACGACGACCGTCGGTCGGTCTGGCAAAGTCCGCAATGATACGATGAGTTCCGAAACTCCATCTCGCTCAACTGGAAAATCCTCACGTATATCCACTAGAAATCGTTCAAGCGAGAAGTCTGAAAACCAGTGCATTGGAATAATGATCGAGCTTTTCAGCCGCTTCAGAACTTGGATCATTTCGGGCAGAGGCATGGTCGTCCCACCATCCACTGCGGCCATGACCACATCAAGCCGACCCAATGCCGCGAATTGTTCGTCCGAGGGTATATGATGCAGATGTCCCAGATGACCGATGCACAACCCCTCTACTTCGAACACAAAGATCGAGTTCCCGCGCTCTTCCACCCCACTGTAGGCCGATCGAATATCGGTCGACACATTACGCACAAGCAGCTCTCCCAGATCGAGATGATGTTCAATGCCCTGCCCGAACTCACCCCAGCCGGGCAGGACGTACGGGATGGCCGGATCGGGATGGGCGGTCCAGTGGGTGCTGTGCGCATGGTTCATCGTGACTACGTCTGGAATCAGCGCTGCGCCGCCGATAAAGCCGGTGAAATCAGTCACCGCGTTCAATCCACCCTGTGTCTGGATCAAAAACGATGCATGCGCGACATAGCTGATCCGAACCGAAAACTCTGGCACGGGATCCTGCCAGGCCGCTTTGTGAAGATATTCAATCCCCGGCGCTGCATCTGCAATAGCGATACAGTGACTAGGCCGCCGCTCCTGCGCCACAGCCCCGCCCGAGATCATCATCAATACCGCAACAACCCGCCACATGCGTCGAGTGTAGCGCAGAACGCCCGCAAGTCATGCCCCTTGTTCATCTGGCCAAAATACTCCGGGGGAGGCGTGGCCCGCCGCGACGGGGCAGCGCCCCCTAACCTACGTCGGTCTTCCCGCGCCGATCAGACCGCAAAGACGCATACAGAACATGGGTCCGCCACCGCCCGTTGATCTGCAGATAGGATTGCGCCACGCCTTCATATTTGAAGCCCGAGCTTTCCAGCAACCCGCGCGAGGCCTTGTTTTCCGGCAAACAGGCGGCTTCGATCCGGCTGAGGTCCAGACGGGTAAAAGCGTGATGAACCACCGCTCCAATCGCTTCGCGCATGAAGCCCTGACGGGCAAAGGATTGCCCGGTCCAGTATCCCAGCGTTCCGGCCTGCGCTGGGCCACGGCGGATATTATCCAGCGTGATGGCCCCCAGCAGGACATTATCCGTACGGCGAAACAGAAATAGCGGAATCGCCGTACCGCCGGCAACCGAGCGCTGTGCCCAGTAAACCCGGTTGGTAAAAGATTTGCGACTCAGGTGATCCTTCGCCCAAACCGGCTCCCACGGGATCAGGTATTCTTTTGACGCGCGCCGCAGCGCCGCCCAATCATTGAAATCGGAATGGACAGGCGGGCGCAGGCTCAGCCGCTCGGTTTCGAGTTTAAGCTTGCGTCTGCCCAGTAGCATCACGCCGCACGCCTCTCCTGCAGCTCTGCCAGCGATGGCGCACTCGAAACCGGCCCGTACAGCGCCAGCGCCGCCGGGGCCTGCATGGCCATCTTTTCAGCAAAGGCGCGCACATTCTCGGTACTGACCGCGTCGATCTTGGCAACCGTATCCTCAAGCGACGGCACCCGCCCCCAAATCTGCACCAGACGCGCCAGACGTTCGGCCCGGTTCGAGGGGCTTTCCAGCCCCATCAGCATTCCAGCCTTCATCTGTGCGCGGGCACGGGCCACTTCTTCGTCATTCATGTCGCCGGCGGCGCGCTTCATCTCGTCGATGGTGATCGTGGCCAGTTCGGCAACTTGATCGGCGGAGGTGCCCGCATAGATCGTGGTCGTACCGGTGTCGGCATAGGCGCCCGTCTGTGCAAATATCGTGTAGCAGAGACCACGCGTTTCGCGCACTTCCTGAAACAGGCGCGAAGACATGCCGCCGCCTAAAGCCGTCGAATAAATCTGTGCGGTATAGATCGCATCATCGCGATAGCCTGGGCTCTCCAGGGCCAGCGCGAAATGGGCCTGTTCCAGATCTTTTTCCTGCCGTGCCTCACCACCGGTAAAGCGGGCAATTTCAGGGGTCAGACCTTTGCGCGGCTGCAGATGGCCGAACATTTCTTCCGCCATCTTCATCAGGGCGTCATGATCCACCGCACCCGCAGCGGACAGGATCATTTGTTCCGGCCCGTAATGCTCGGCCACGAAACCCGACAGGTCTTCACGCGAGAATGCACTTACCCGCTCAGTCGGCCCCAGAATGGTGCGGCCCAGAGGCTGGTCGTGGTAGCTCTGTTCTTGCAACCAATCGAAGATAACATCATCGGGCGTGTCATAAGCCTGACCAATCTCTTGCAGGATCACGCCGCGCTCGACCTCGATCTCGCGCGGATCAAACACTGGGTTCAGAACGATGTCGCCGATCACGTCCATCGCCAGCGCCACGTCATCCTTCAGGACGCGCGCGTAATATGCCGTGACTTCACGCGATGTGTAGGCATTGATATATCCGCCCACATCCTCGATCGCCTCGGCGATTTGCAGCGCGGATCGCCGCTCGGTTCCCTTGAACGCCATATGCTCAAGGAAATGCGCGATGCCGTTCTGTTCGATCCGCTCATGCCGCCCACCGGCGGTTACCCAGATGCCAATCGCTGCAGATTGCAGCCCCGGCATATGTTCACTGACGATACGAAAGCCGTTCTTCAGTTGGTCCTGTCTGACTGTCACTCAGCAATATGCCTTCTGATATGATCCTCAAGGGCACCCAGATCGTTGGCAATCCGTGTCACCCGTTCCGGACGTTCATACAGATCAGACATGCGGGATGGAAGAGGCGGATGTTCGCCGCTTGCCTTCTCAACCGCTGCCGGGAATTTCGCGGGGTGTGCGGTCGCCAGAGTGATCATCGGAACGTCGGCAGAGCGATGTTCTTCAGCGACCTTGATACCAACGGCAGTGTGCGGACAAACCAGTTCGGCGCTGTGGGTCAGAGTGTGTTTGATTGTGGCCAGTGTCTCATCCTCAGATACACGACCCGAGTCGAAGCTTTCCCGTAGCGCTTCCATCGCGCCTTGGCTGACGTTGAAGCCACCGTTCTTCAGTTCATCCATCAATTGCGCAACGGCACCACCATCCTCACCATAGGCAAAGTACAGTGCGCGCTCAAAGTTGGAACTGACCTGAATATCCATCGACGGGCTGATCGAAGGGATCGTGTCACCCTTGAAATACCCTTCGCCCGACAGACAGCGATGCAAAATGTCGTTCTGGTTGGTTGCCACGACCAGACGGTCGATGGGCAATCCCATACGCTTGGCCAGATAGCCTGCGAAGATGTCGCCAAAGTTGCCTGTGGGGACGGTAAAGCTGACCTTGCGATGCGGCGCGCCCACACTGACAGCTGCCGAGAAATAGTACACGATCTGTGCCAGAACACGCGCGAAGTTGATCGAGTTTACCCCCGCCAGTTTCACGCTGTCACGGAAGTCGAAATCGTTGAACATATCCTTCAGCGCGGCCTGGCAATCGTCAAAGTCCCCATCCACAGCCAGCGCGTGCACATTACTATCGGCGGGCGTCGTCATCTGACGACGTTGCACTTCCGAAACACGGCCATGCGGGAACAGGATGAACACATCCACCGCGTCCAGCCCTCGAAACGCCTCAATGGCAGCTGAACCAGTATCGCCGCTTGTCGCACCGACGATGGTCACGCGATCACCGCGCCGTTTCAGCGCCACCTGAAACAGTTGGCCGATTAGCTGCATGGCGAAGTCTTTGAAGGCCAGCGTGGGTCCGTGAAACAGCTCCAGCAGAAAATGGTTCTCGTTCAGCTGCTTCAACGGCGCGCGGGCGTCGTGTCCAAAACCATCGTAAGCGCGGGCGATGATAGCCTTGAACTCATCCTCGGCGAATGACTCGTTGACGTAGGGCCACATGACGCGGAATGCGATTTCTTCGTAGGGCAACCCTGCCAACTCAGCAATTTTGTCCTGCGACATCACAGGGATCTCGGCCGGAAGGTACAGGCCACCATCACGTGCCAGCCCGGTCAGCATCGCTTCTTCAAAGCTTAGTTCCGGCGCTTGGCCACGGGTCGAGATATATCTCATTGCTCTTCTCTCTCAGAAGGGGCGCGGTTGCGCCACAGGAAGTATCCGGTCATTGCGGCCCAAACCAGAGCCAAACCAAACCATGTGATTGCATATTGAAGGTGGTCGTTCGGGATACCCGCCGTGTCCACCGGAAGAGGTGTTATGTCAGGGTCCGTTTTGGACCGGGCGATCAACAGCACAGGCTCTGTAGCTAGCGCCGCTGCCAGAGTGGGCACGTCACGCGCAAACCAGATGTTGCCATCGATATCTGGCACGGGCGTGTAGCTGTCGATTTCATTAGGCCAGTGCAGATTGCCTGAGACCTCCATCGGGCCAGTCACACGATCGGCCTGCTTGGCGGTCGTCGGTACAAAGCCCCGATCCACAAGAATTATGCGACCAGCGGTGCTGAAGGGCTGAATGATCCGGTACCCAGCCCCAACCTGCTTGACCGAGACCAGAACGTGGATTTCCTCTGGCTTCATATCTCCGAAGAGTGTGACAGGAAGATACTTGTCATCTGCTTCCGTAACGGTCTCGGGGAGATCAACCGGATCAGCCGTAATGCGCGCTTCGATCTCGGCCAAAATGCCCTGTTTCCAAGCCAGACGCTGCATTTGCCACACGCCGAGCGATATCAGCACGCCCAAACCCGCGAGGCCGAAAATCAGCAGAAACAGAATGCGGCGCATGGCGGGGCCAAACCTTGTTGCAGAAATCGGCGTCTTGTTACGGCGCGTGTTGGTCTAATTGCAACCACGCAATTGTATGGGGCGCAATCTTGCGCACCTTATAGAGAAAAAGCCGCCCCTTGGGGCGGCTTTTTTGCAATTGAATCACCTGACCGGTGTCACATCAGCGGAGCTTGACCCCAGATGTAAACGGCGAAGAACAGGAACAGCCAGACGACGTCAACGAAGTGCCAGTACCAGGCTGCCGCTTCGAACCCGACGTGTTTCTCAGGCGTAAAATCGCCTTTCAGGGCGCGGATCAAGCAGACCGACAGGAAGATGGTTCCAATGATGACGTGGAAACCGTGGAAACCAGTTGCCATGAAGAAGTTCGAGTAGAACTGGTCATCGCCAAACTTCCAGCCTTCGTGGGCCAGCAACTCGTAGTACTCAAAGCCCTGCAATGCAGTAAACGCGATACCCAGAACGATGCCAATGGCTAGGCCATTGATCAGTGCCTTGCGGTCATTGTCATGCACCAGAGCATGGTGTGCCCAAGTGATCGCACAACCCGACAGTAGCAGCACCAGAGTGTTGATCAGCGGCAGGTGGAACGGGTCAACCGCGTGAATGTCGGGCTGGATGTACTCGGTGCCAGCATAGTCGTACATCGGGTACATGCGATGCTTGAAGAACGACCAGAACCAGGCAAAGAAGAACATCACTTCGGACATCACGAACAGGATGAAGCCATAGCGCAGACCAATACGCACAACCGGCGTATGGTCGCCCTGACGGCTTTCGACCACCACTTCGGACCACCATGCGAACATGGTGTAAAGAACACCGATCAGTCCCATCCAGAAGATCCACGGGGTAATCCCGTGCATCCACAGAACAGCCCCGAATAGCATCACAAAGCCAGATACCGCGCCGATCAATGGCCAGATCGACGGGTTCAGAATGTGATAATCATGGTCTTTTGCGTGTGCCATCAGCGTCCCTCACCTACAGGCGTTAGTTCTTGTTTGTCTCAGCCTGCACGTCAAGGGCGGCATAGCCCTCGGGCAGGTCAATTTCGTAGAATGTATACGACAGAGTGATCGTATGCACATACTTGGCTTCTAAATCTTCGACCATCTCTGGATCGACGAAGAAAGTCACCGGCATCTCAACCCGCTCTCCGGGTTGCAGAACCTGCTCTTCAAAGCAGAAACAGGCAATCTTCTGAAAATATCCACCGGCAGAATACGGGGCGACATTGTATGACGCCTGTCCCGCAATCGGGCGATCAGTTGGGTTATAGGCTTCGTAGAAGGCCAGCCCGGTCTCACCAATGCGGACTTCCATCTCGCGCTCGACCGGCTTGAACTCCCAGGCCATGTCTTTGGCTTTTGACGCGTCAAAACGCACGGTGACGGTGCGGTCCAGAATCTCGTCTGGTGCGACTTCGGCCACGCCGGTCGTCCCACCAAAGCCGGTGACCCGGCAAAACCAGTCATAAAACGGCACAGCTGCCCAAGCGAGGCTGCCCATCAGGACAACCACACCAACCGTTTGTGCAACGGTTTTCTGAGGACCGGTCAACGCCATCAGTTCTGCACCTCTTGTGGTGCCATGTTGAAATCAGTGCCCGAGACCTTCACGATCGTCAGTCCAAAGATGATCACGATGAACGCGGCCAGTGTTAGGCCCACGCCCAGATTGCGGCTGAACCGACGCTGATGCAGCTCGTGGCTTTTGCGCAGGCTCATGACCAGCCTCCCAGCCCATAGGGTTTCAGCAGCGCCTCAGCCAGAATCGCGCCAAAATGCAGGAAGAGATACAGCAACGACAGCTTGAAGAAGCTGCGCTCGACCTTGAAATTGTCGGATTCGACATTGTCTTCATTTCGGCGGGAAATCTGCCAGGCGCCCCGCAGGAACAAGCCGTTCAGAACCAGTGCGACCACCAGATAGATCGGGCCTCCGATCTCCGAGAACGCGGTGCCCACCGCCAGCACCGCAAGCAGTGCGGTATAGACCAGAATGTGCCAGCGTGTTGCACGGCGGCCGTGCGTAACGGTCAGCATCGGCACGCCTGCGTCGTCATAGTCCGAGCGCATAAACAGCGCCAAAGCCCAGAAATGCGGCGGCGTCCACATGAATGTCAGGGCGAACATCAACCACGGCTCAAGCGTCATCGAACCTGTGGCCGCAACCCATCCGATCACCGGAGGGAACGCCCCTGCGGCACCACCGATCACGATATTCTGCGGTGTCGAACGCTTTAGCCACATCGTGTAGACGACGACATAGAAGAAGATGGTAAAGGCCAGAAACGTGCCGGCGAACCAGTTGGTTGCCAGACCCAGCATGATGACGGACAGGCCAGACAGAGCCAGTCCCAATGCCAATGCCTCGCCTTCCTCGACCTTGCCGGACGGGATCGGGCGGCCTTTGGTGCGCTTCATCACGCGGTCGATATCCGCGTCCCACCACATGTTCAGCGCGCCAGACGCACCACCACCGATCGCGATAAACAGGATGGCGCAGAATCCTACAAACGGATGTACTGGAACCGGGGCCGCAAGCAATCCAACCAAAGCCGTAAACACCACCAGCGACATCACGCGTGGCTTCAGCAGGGCAAAATAATCGCCAAAGCTGGCCTCGTCCGCGCGGGTCTGCGCGGAAACGGTGCTGGCATTGAAGCTTGCGTCGCTCATCTTTGGTCCTTTTCGGGGCAAAAGCTGCGCGAAACCCGCGCAGCCCGCACATGTTTACCTAGGCCTTAGTCGGCTTAGTTCGAGGCCACCTGATAGGAAACAGGCTTACCTGCATACTCTTCCAGAGCGCCCTGCAGCCACTGCTCATATGCCTCTTCGCTGACCACTTTGACGGTGATCGGCATATAGGCATGGTCTTTGCCGCACAGTTCCGAGCACTGGCCGAAATAGACGCCTTCCTTATCAGCCTGGAACCACAGTTCGGCCAAACGACCTGGTACGCCGTCCTGCTTTACGCCGAATGACGGGATGGTCCACGAATGGATCACGTCAGACGCAGTAACCTGCATGACAATGATCTTACCAACTGGAACAACTACCGCCGTGTCCGTCGCGAGCAGCCACTCATCCTGGCTGTAGCCCGCATCGGCCAGCTTGGCGCGCATTGCGTCATCCAGCACAAATGGCGTTACATCTGCATCCGCAGGGCGCGCGCCCTCATCCAAAGTGGCCGGATGGCCCAGCAAGTAGCTGTCGAATGCGAAATCGTGATCGACATATTCGTAAGTCCAGTACCACTGGTTACCCACGACCTTGATGGTGATGTCGCCCTCTGGGATCTCTTGTTGCTTGAACAGAACCGGCAGCGAGAATGCGCCAATGAAAACCAGAATTAGGATTGGCCCAAGGGTCCACGCAATCTCAACCGGGGTATAGTGGGAAAACCGCGCAGGCTCAGGATTCGCACGCCGATTGTATCGCACGATGCAGTAGAGCAGCAGACCGGCGACAAACAGGCAGATGACCGTGATGATCACCAGAATCATATTGTCGAGACTCTGAATTCCTTCGGCAAGACTGGTGGTCGCAGGCTGGAAACCAACGCCGCCTGCCACCGGCTTGCCAATAATCTCAAGCTCCTGAGCCATGGCGGGAAGGCTGGAGAGGGCTGTTGCAAGCCCGGAAAGCATCAAAGCATTCTTCATTTTCTGTCCTGATCGTTTGATCTTTGCGTCTCTGGCGAAAAGGTGTGAATCGGTCGCACCTCTCCCGTTGTCTTTGGCCGCGTTAAAAACCATATTCCGTCGGGTAGATAAAGCAAAATGCTTGCGTCAAACAGACGCTATTTTTGATCTGGATCAAACCCGAAAGGTCGCAACCTATGTCTCAGGCCCCATTTCGCCCCTTTGAAAGCGTTCTTCCGAAGGACGAGGCGCTTGCTGTGCTGCAGGCCGCAACCAATGGCGCGGAGGACGGAGAGCTGTTTGTCGAGCGGCGAAAGTCTGAGTCACTGGTGTTCGATGACGGTCGTCTGCGGACGGCTTCCTACGATGCATCCGAGGGATTCGGCCTGCGTGCAGTGCAGGGCGAAGTTGCGGGATACGCACACTCGACGGATGTTTCGATTCCCTCACTTAAACGAGCCGCCGAAACCGCGCGACTGGCTGTGGGGGATGGCGGCGGAACACTGGCCGGGCCGCCACAGGCCACCAACACACGGCTTTATACCGATGAGGACCCGATCGAATCTGCCAGTTTTCCGGTCAAGATCGAGACTCTGCGCGAGATTGACGCGTTTTCCCGCGATCTGGACCCTCGGGTCGTGCAAGTCAGCGCCACGATTGCCGCAGCAGTGCAGGAGGTCGAGATTCTTCGCCCCGACGGCGTGCAGGTGCGCGATGTGCGCCCGATGACCCGCCTGAATGTCTCAGTCATCGTCGAACAGAACGGACGGCGCGAAAGCGGTTCCGCCGGAGGGGGCGGTCGCGTGGGGCTGGACGGTTTGATTGATCCCGCCGACTGGCAGGACAAAGCACGCGAAGCGCTGCGGATTGCTATGGTTAATCTGGATGCCATACCGGCCCCGGCAGGCGTGATGGAGGTCGCATTGGGCCCCGGTTGGCCCGGAATTCTGTTACACGAGGCCATTGGCCACGGGCTTGAAGGCGATTTCAACCGCAAGGGCAGTTCTGCTTTTGCCGGGCTGATGGGGCAGCAGATCGCTTCGAAGGGTGTAACAGTCGTAGATGATGGGACGATTGCGGACCGACGCGGCTCGATATCGGTGGATGACGAGGGCACACCAAGTTCGCGCACGGTGTTGATCGAGGATGGGATTCTCACCGGATATATGCAGGACCGCCAGAACGCGCGCCTGATGGGCGTAGCACCAACCGGGAACGGGCGACGCCAAAGCTATGCCCACAAACCGATGCCGCGCATGACTAATACGATCATGTTGGGGGGCGATGCCGATCCGGCCTCGTTGGTGGCAGATATCAAGGACGGCATCTGGGCTGTGGGCTTCGGCGGTGGTCAGGTTGACATCACCAACGGAAAGTTCGTGTTCTCCTGCACCGAGGCCTACCGTGTCGAGAACGGCAAGATCGGCGCTCCGGTCAAAGGTGCGACGTTGATTGGTGACGGCCCCTCGGCGCTAAAACGCATTCGGGGGCTGGGCAATGACATGGCGCTTGATCCCGGCATGGGGACCTGTGGCAAGGACGGGCAATGGGTGCCGGTGGGAGTGGGGCAACCAACCGTCCTGATGGACGGACTGACGGTTGGCGGCTCTGCTGCTTGAGTCGGAATTCAGTGCGAGGAATGAGGCGCAGGGTTAACGCTGCGCCTCATCGGTTGAAGAAGTTGCCGATCAACGGTAACTTGCGCAAAAAAAATCATACAAATTTTTGCTTTATTTTCATATGTATAGCGTGACATCTAATTTCAAAATCCGAATAATTCAGTTCTAATTATCCAAGATTTACAGGCTGTTAACCCGCTGCACCGTAAACCAGTTTTGCAATCAGGCGGAGCATCGGATGACCGAAGAGCAGCTTTCTTCCAATCCCCCCCCACTCCCACCCACCACGGAAGAGAACCGGTTTTCGTGGCTCCGCCTGTTGCGTTCACGCAAAGTTGGACCGGCGACGTTTCGGCGCCTGTTGCGCGAACATGGCTCGGCGCAGAATGCGCTGGCCGCGCTGCCGGAAATGGCGCGCGCAGCCGGAATTGAAGGGTACGAAATCTGCCCCCCCGGCGTGATCGAGGCGGAGCTCAGGGCCGCAAAAGCAGCCAAAGCGCGGCTTTTGTGCCTTGGGGCCGCTGACTATCCCGATGCACTGATCGACATTTCTGACGCACCTCCAATGCTTTGGGCGATTGGTGATCCGACGATTCTGAATCGACAGGCGATCGCTATGGTCGGGGCACGGAACTGTTCTTCACTGGGTGCCCGCATGGCACGGGCGTTGGCCTCTGAGTTGGGCAAGAAAGACTACGTCGTCGTCTCGGGACTGGCCCGCGGTATTGATACTTCGGCCCATATTGCCACTTTGGAGACAGGAACTGTGGCGGTGATGGCTGGTGGGGTCGATGTGATTTATCCAGCTGAGAATTCTGATCTGGCGCGCGACATCGCAAAAACCGGCCTGCGCCTGTCCGAGCAACCGATGGGCACTACGCCACAGGCCCGGCATTTCCCGCGCCGCAATCGCATTATTTCAGGTCTGGCACAGGCTGTTGTCGTGGTCGAAGCTGCCGCCAAATCGGGCAGCCTGATCACCGCACGAGACGCGCTAGACCAGGGACGAGAAGTTCTGGCCGTCCCTGGTCACCCGTTCGACGCAAGGGCGGCGGGATGCAACCTGCTGATCCGGGACGGCGCGACATTGGTACGCACCGCTGAAGATGTGATTGACGCATTGCCGACGCCGCAGCATCAGATACTGCCCCAACAAATCCCGCCTATCCGACTGGAGACGGCACAATCCGAAAATGCCCCACGCGCACTACACGACGTGATTCTCAGTTGCCTTGGTCCATCTCCAATTGCCGAGGACCAGTTGATCCGGGATGTCGACGCATCCGCTGGCGAAATTGGCCCAGTGCTGGTCGATCTGGAACTTGATGGTAAGATTCAGCGGCAACCGGGCGGGCTTTTGGCCCTTAGCGCCCAATATCCGATAAGCTGAGATTTAGGACCAGCTACCTATGACACGGTGCAAACTGCCAGAATCGGCTTGAAAATCAGGGGCATTGGGCGCGGAAAACGAACGCATTGACAATTCGATCTTGCCCCACACATTTTGCACGGTCATACAAAGCGCAAAATCCGTCGAGCGAGGATTCCCCTTAAATGCCCGTAGTTGTTGTAGAATCTCCGGCCAAAGCAAAAACGATCAACAAGTATCTTGGCCCCGACTACACTGTTTTGGCCTCATATGGCCACGTCCGTGACCTGCCGCCGAAGGATGGTTCGGTCGATCCCGAGCATGAATTCTCTATGAAATGGGAGGTGGGCAACGACAGCCGCAAACACGTCAAAGCGATTGCCGACGCTCTCAAAGAAGACAACGCCTTGATCCTCGCAACTGACCCTGACCGCGAGGGCGAAGCGATCAGTTGGCACTTGCAAGAAGCGCTCACCAAGCGGCGTTCGATCAAGAAGGACACGCCGGTCAGCCGAGTGACGTTCAACGCGATCACCAAGGACGCCGTGACCGAAGCGATGCAGAACCCGCGCGAGGTCGATATGCCTCTGGTCGAGGCCTATCTGGCCCGCCGCGCGCTGGACTATCTGGTGGGCTTCAACCTATCGCCGGTACTGTGGCGCAAATTGCCCGGGGCAAAGTCTGCCGGACGCGTACAATCGGTCTGCCTGCGCCTGATCGTGGAACGCGAGATGGAGATCGAGGCGTTCAAGCCTGTTGAATACTGGTCCGTAAGGGCCTTGTTCGAAACACCACGCGGCCAGACCTATGAAGCCCGTCTTGTTACTCTGGCCGGCAAAAAGCTCGACAAACACGATCTGACTAATGCCACGCAGGCCGAGCTGGCTGTACAGGCGATTACCAGCCGGGCGCTGAGTGTCACCTCAGTCGAGGCCAAGCCTGCCGCACGTAACCCAAGTGCCCCGTTCATGACCTCGACCCTGCAGCAGGAAGCCAGTCGTAAATTCGGAATGGGCGCGCGCCACGCGATGCAGGTGGCGCAACGGCTGTATGAGGCGGGCTACATTACCTATATGCGGACTGACGGTATCGACATGGCGCCCGAAGCTGTCGCCGCCACGCGTGATGCCATCTCGGATCGATATGGCCCCGAATATGTGCCGGACAGCCCGCGCATGTATAAGAACAAGGCCAAGAACGCACAGGAAGCGCACGAATGTATCCGCCCGACGGATATGTCGCGTGATGCCAAAGCGCTGAAAGTGACGGATGAAGATCAGCGTAAACTGTACGACCTGATCTGGAAGCGCACCATTGCCTGTCAGATGGCTGCGGCACGACTGGAGCGCACGACAGTCGAAATCGGCAGTGATGACGGCCAAGTCGGCTTGCGCGCCACCGGCCAAGTCGTCTTGTTTGACGGTTTCATGCGCGTCTATGAAGAAGGCCGCGATGACGTTGTTGATGACGATGACAAGCGCCTGCCTCAGATCATGCAAGGTGATCCGGCGCGCTTTGCCAAGACATCATTGCGGGATCAGTTCACCAAGGCCACCAGCGACTCGGACAAAGCCGCGATTCTGTCCGACAACGAAGCCGTGCTCGCGCTGCAACACCACACTCAACCGCCGCCACGCTATACCGAGGCGACGCTTGTCAAGCGGATGGAAGAACTGGGGATCGGACGACCATCGACTTATGCTTCGATCGTCACCACGATTCAGGATCGGGAATATGTACGCAAAGACAAGAACCGCCTGATCCCCGAAGAAAAGGGGCGGATCGTCACGATCTTTCTGCTGAACTTCTTCCGCCAGTATGTGGGCTATGAGTTTACGGCCAACCTCGAAGAAGAGCTCGATGACGTCAGCGCTGGGGACCGTGACTACAAGGATCTGCTCGGCAAGTTCTGGCGAGATTTCTCGGCTGCAATTGGTGAGACTTCGGAACTGCGCATATCAGAAGTGCTGGACAAGCTGGACGAGGCGTTGGCGCCCCAGCTGTATCCCCCGCGAGAAGACGGATCCGATCCGCGTATTTGTCCGAAATGCGGCGTGGGGCAGTTGCACCTCAAAACGTCGCGTACCGGCGGATTCGTGGGCTGCGGCAACTACCCGGAATGTACCTATACCCGTCCGATCGCTGGCGAAGGTGCTGAAGGTGACGAACGTTTGCTGGGCGAAGATGTGGGCGATGAAATCTGGCTGAAATCCGGTCGCTTTGGCCCTTATGTACAGCGCGGAGAGCCCACGCCCGAAAACAAGAAACCTCCGCGTGCATCCCTGCCCCGTGGCTGGAACAAAGATGACATGGATCTGGAAAAGGCGCTGACTTTGTTGTCTTTGCCGCGCCAGATCGGCGAACATCCCGAGGGTGGCATGATCAACTCGAACTTTGGACGGTTTGGCCCATATATCATGCACCAGCTTCCGGAGGAGGCCAAACCCGTCTACGTCAATGTCAAAGATCCAAATGACGTGTTTGAAATCGGCATGAACCGGGCGGTTGAAATGCTGGCCGAAAAACGGGCCAATCCGGGACGGCGAGGACAGGCTGCGAAACCGCTGAAAGAAGTAGGCGAACATCCGGATGGTGGCATGATGCAGATTCTGGACGGGCGTTACGGGCCTTACGTGAAATGGGAAAAGGTCAACGCGACCATCCCCAAAGATATCAAGCCCGAAGATGTAACGCAGGAAATGGCCATTGAACTGGTCAATGAGCGTGCGGCCAAGAAGGGTACTAAGAAGAAGGCGGCGCCCAAGAAGAAAGCAGCTGCCAAGAAAACCACCAAAAAGGCAGGTTAGGTAGAAATACCACCTGCCCCTTGGATTCGTTGACTTCCCGGTGACGTGGCGGCACAACTCGGCCCAACACCATGTCATTGGGGGAGTTTTCCATGAAGAAAATCTATGCCAATGCCGAAGAGGCGCTCGATGGGGTGATCTCGGATGGCATGTTGATCGCGGCGGGCGGCTTTGGTCTGTGCGGTATCCCAGAGATGCTGCTTGAGGCGATCAAAGCGTCGGGCGCGAAGGACCTGACCTTTGCTTCGAACAACGCAGGCGTTGATGATTTCGGCATCGGCATCCTGCTGCAGACCAAGCAGGTCAAGAAAATGATCAGCTCATATGTCGGTGAAAACGCGGAGTTCATGCGACAGTATTTGAGCGGTGAGCTAGAGCTTGAATTCAACCCACAGGGCACATTGGCCGAACGGATGCGCGCCGGTGGTGCGGGCATCCCCGGGTTCTACACCAAAACGGGCGTGGGAACGGTGATCGCGGACGGAAAAGAGCACAAGGACTTCAACGGCGAGACCTATATCATGGAGGAAGGCATCTTCGCCGACCTCGCGATTGTAAAGGCTTGGAAAGCAGACGACACCGGAAACCTCGTGTTCCGCAAGACCGCCCGTAACTTCAACGTGCCCGCCGCAACCTGCGGTAAGATCTGTGTGGCTGAGGTTGAAGAAATCGTTCCGCGCGGCTCGCTAGACCCTGACAGCATCCACCTGCCCGGCATCTATGTGCACCGTATCATTCAAGGCAGCCACGAAAAGCGCATTGAACAGCGCACCACCCGCAAGAAGGAGGACGCATAATGCCCTGGGACCGTAATCAGATGGCCGCGCGCGCGGCTGAAGAACTAGAAGACGGAATGTATGTGAACCTCGGCATCGGTATTCCGACGCTGGTGGCGAACTATGTGGGCGACAAGGATATCACCCTGCAGTCCGAAAACGGTATGCTGGGCATGGGCCCCTTCCCGTTTGAGGGCGAGGAAGACGCTGACCTGATCAACGCAGGCAAGCAGACGATCACCGAACTGTCCCGCACCTCTTACTTCGATAGCGCGACTTCGTTCGCCATGATCCGAGGCGGTAAGATTGCCGCTGCGATCCTGGGTGCTATGGAAGTCGACGAGAAAGGCGATCTGGCCAACTGGATGATTCCCGGCAAGCTGGTCAAAGGCATGGGTGGTGCTATGGATCTGGTGGCCGGTGTCGGTCGCGTAATCGTTGTGATGGACCACACCAACAAGCATGGTGATTCGAAAGTGCTGAAGGAATGCACTTTGCCACTAACCGGACAGGGCGTTGTGGATCGGATCATCACCAATCTGGGCGTCCTCGATGTGGTCGAAGGTGGCCTGAAGATCGTTGAACTTGCCGATGGTGTCAGCGATGCGGATATGAGGGCGGCGACCCAGGCAACGATTGTCAACTGACATCGCTCCTCCAAAAAGCAAAAGGCCCGCAATGATGCGGGCCTTTTTTTAATTGGCTGCCTGAAAGACGCAGGGGTCCGATACGAACTGCGGTGCTGACGTGCACAGCGCGCTTGCGACCTGAAACGCGGCAAGGACCTTGGGCACGTAATCTCTGGTTTCAGCATAAGGTGGCACACCGCTGTGTTTATGCACGGCCCCCTCGCCTGCATTATAACCCGCGAGAACGAGGATCGGGTCGTTGTCGAATTCTTCCATCAACCAGTGAAGGTATTTAACCCCACCTTCGATGTTTTGCTCCGGTTTGAGGCTGTCTTCGACACCGAAGCGTTCGGCTGTGGCTGGCATGAGTTGCATCAACCCCTGAGCGCCGGCAGAGCTCACGGCTTGTGTTTTCCCGGCCGATTCCACCGAGATTACCGCCAGCACAAGCGCAGGCGAGACATTTGTGCCCACAGTCGAGCGCAGGATGTCCACGCCGCGCGCGTTTGCGATATCCTGAAGCGTTTGAAGGCGCGGGGCCGCTACGTCGGTCGCAGACAATGCCTGAACAGCTTCTGCGAGCCTTCCTGCGCTTGCCTGTTGCAGTTCGGGTGAGATTCGGCTCCAGAAAGCCTCATAGGTCCCTACCGGCTCGGTCGTTCCTGCGATTTTCGGAGGATTCGACGGCGGAACGGGTGCAGGGGTCGTAACCTCGGGAACATCCAGCTTTGCCCCAGTGCTGGGTGCCGAAGGCGACGCCGCGTGTTGTTCTGGGGTAATTTGAATGGTCACACGCGGACGCGTGCCAGGTTTGGGGGCTTTGATACGCTTATAAACCCCGCGCGGCTCGATCTCAGTCGCGGATACCGAAATTGCACCCGTCAATAGGAATGCGACTGCACCTGCGCAAAAGATTGCGTCCCGGAAATACATTTGCCTGCCTCGATTTCTTATCTTTTGAAGCATTTTGAACCCTATAACGGCCTGCAACGCCAGAAAAACAAAGCGAAATGGGGCAATTTCGCCTCATTTGCCGCTATTTTGCATCGCCCAATTCTCTATGCACGAAAAAAGGTGAAGTAATTTCTATTAATAATCAATATGTTACAAGAAATACGAATAAAATCTTAAGCATTTAGCCAAAAAATATTGGTTTGGCCCAATTCCTGCCACGCGCAAAGGTCAAACATAGACCCATGCTGAGACGATCGGGAGCGGACTGAGAGAGAATGCTCTGGAAGACGCCGAGGTTAATTACTTATTTGATCCTTTAGGAGGGACGTAACATGATCAAGTTCATCAAGAACTTCCGCAAAGACGAAGACGGCGCCGTAACTGTAGACTGGGTCGTTCTGACCGCAGCTGTTGTTGCTCTGGCAGCCATCGCTTACAATCAGGTTAGTAGCGGTGCCAGCACACTGGCGGGCAACATCGACAGCGCGCTGTCCGGTATTACCGTTACTACGCCAAACACCAACTAATTAGCATCACACTCTGGTGTGTAATGTGGGGGCCAAGTCTTTTCGAAGACCTGGCCCCTTTTTCAAAGGTACTTTGCCCGGAAAAGTATGATGTTCAGCACAATCAAGAAATTTGCGAACGACGAAAACGGCGCAGTGACGGTAGACTGGGTTGTATTGACTGCTGCAGTTGTAGGCATTGCCGGGATGATGTACGTGCTCCTGAACGAAGGCATCCAAAGTGTCGACGAACAAACCGGGCAAGCCCTCTCGTCGATTCAGGTCCAGCAAATTAGTTTTGACTAAACCAATTTGATGGCTTCCTTGACGGATCTTGATACTGCTCCGAAAAATGTGGGGATTGTCCCATTTTTGGACACAATTACCTCCTAGGGTAGCCGCTTAACCATCGCGACAAAGTTAGCCGCGAGACTTACTTGAACGAAACATGACGAGGGACAAATGCGAGCTGTTTTTGGACTTGTTCTTATCATCGGGATCGCCCTGGCCGGTGGTGCTGTCTATATGGCACGCGAATATATTACCGAGAATCAGGCTAAACTTGCGCAGGAGCGAAAACTGCGTGAAGAGGCTCTGGCAAATGCTAAAGCAGGCGTTGTGCCAACAGTCGGCGTTCTGGTCTCCAACCGGTCTCTTAAGTATGGCGAGCGGTTGAACCAGGACGATTTCCGCGTTGTCCAGTGGCCCGAATCAGCAATTCCCGAGGGCGCTTTCGTTGATGCGGCAGTATTGTTTCCTGATATCAAGAACAACGAACGATATGTGCTTCGGGCAATGGAAAAAGACGAAGCCATCATGGAAGTCAAAGTTACCAACCCGGGCGAAACGGCGGGCTTGAGGTCGCAATTGCCCAAGGGCATGCGTGCCTTTGCGATCAGCGTCGATGTGGCCTCCGGCGTTTCGGGCTTCTTGCGCCCTGGTGACACAGTGGATGTCTATTGGACGGGATCGCTGCGCGGTACTACTGATGCTGGACGCGGCGAGATTACCCGACTGGTTCTGACAAATATTGAACTGGTCGCAGTTGACCAGATTGCGGGTTCAGATGTCACAGGGACCACGATTGCCCGCACTGTGACCGTAGCAGCGACTTCACAACAAATTGCGGCTTTGGCACAGGCACAAAACACCGGCCGTATGTCTCTGGCGCTAGTGGGCGCGCAGGACGATGAAGTCGCCGAAGTGGTTGAAGTAGACCAGCAATCACTATTGGGAATTCAAGAACGAGCACCCGCACCAGTAGTGGTTGAAAAGAAGGTTTGTACAATCCGAACCCGTCGTGGCGGCGAAACTGTCGAGACACCAATTCCCTGTACAAACTAACGAAAATTCAAACCGTTAACGACCCACAGACCGCGCATTTTGCGCGGTCTTTTTCATGGCGTTGTTGCGAGAAACCCACATAAGGAAAATTCCGGAAACCATTGATTATTGCAATAAATCCGGAATTGGCGCAGGGTTCAGATCATAGGGCATTAGACCCATAAAAAATCGAGTGGTGATCGGAGAGGCAGGTCACATGACAATACGTTCCTGGATCAGCGCAACCCTGCTGGGGTTGTCGCTTGTTGTGAGCCCAATCGGCGATGCCGCGTGGGCCCAAAATCTTCGCGTGGTGAAAAAGGGGACAGCTGAATCGCTGGATGTTCCTGTTAACCGCGCAATTGTGGTGGAGAGTGAACAACCCTTTGCCGATATCAGCATTGCCAACGCAGGCATTGCAGACATTTCTACCCTGTCCGACCGGACAATATATGTATTGGGTCGCGCACCCGGCATAACCACGCTGACGATGTTCGATGGCGCTGGGAATCTGATCACAAACGTGCGTGTGCGCGTTTCGCCAGATGTCTCTGAGTTCAAAGAGCGGCTGCGTCAGATTCTGCCAAATGAGCCGATCGAAGTACGGACCGCAAATGATGGTATTGTCCTATCCGGTACGGTATCAAGCAGTGCAAGACTGGCACGTGCTCTTGAACTCGCCGAGCGCTACGCGCCTGAGCGTGTATCGAACTTGATGAATGTTGGTGGCGTACAGCAAGTCATGCTGAAAGTACGATTCGCCGAAATGAACCGTTCGGTAGCGAAGAACCTGTCGGCATCTCTGGGCTTTGGCGGTGGAGACGCGACCGGCGGCTTCAACAGCTTGAACAACCAAGCTGCACTTAACAACGCATTGGCGAATAACATCCCGTTCGTGCAAACCAATACGGGTGCTATCTTGTTTGGGTTCGGCGCAGGCTCGACGCAGGTTCGTCTGCTGCTGGAAGCGCTTGAAACCAAAGGCTTAGTCCGCAGTTTGGCCGAACCGAACCTTTCGGCACTATCCGGACAAGAGGCTGAATTTTTGGCCGGTGGCGAAGTGCCGATCCCTGTTCCGCAAGGTGACGGCGTGGTTGCGATCGAGTATCGGGCCTTCGGCGTTCAGCTCTTGTTCGTTCCTCGTGTCGTGGACGGCGACCGCATCAATCTGGAAATGGGCGCATCCGTATCGTCAATCGATCAGAGTTCCGATTTCACGATCAACGGCGACAACGTCCCGAGCTTCATCTCGCGTACCACACGCACGACGATCGAGTTGAATGATGGTGAAAGCTTTGCGATTGCTGGTTTGATCCAGGATGACTTCACAGATCTGAACAGTCAGGTTCCGTGGTTGGGTGATGTGCCGGTTCTGGGTGCTCTTTTCCGCAGCGCTCAATATCAGCGCGAACAAAGCGAGCTGATCATTATTGTGACCGCACATCTGGTTTCGCCCACTCGTGGCGAGGCGCTTGCCCTGCCAACTGACCGGGTCAAACCACCCAGCGAGTTCGATCTGTTCGTAAATGGCAGAGTCGCCCGGACTGAACGAGCCGGAAGCGGTGCTGCATCGGAAGTGGCCAAGCAGGACTTTGGCGCCTCCTATGGTTATGTTCTGGATTGATAGGAGGATAGGACCAATGGAAAAGTGGATTTTGACACTGGGCCTTTCGGTTGCTGTCGCTGGCTGTACTCGCGAAGCTGGGTATGAAATCGATCAGGGCACTTTCGGAAACGCGACGCTGAATAACATTCAGGTCATGAATGGCGAGTTGACGTATGGCCAGATCCTGGCTCAGAGATTCGCCGCAGAGGTTCCGACGCAGATCAACTTTGCGTTTGATAGCGCACAGCTGGATGCATCAGCGCAGAAGATTCTGCTGCAGCAAGCCGCATGGATCAAACAGTTCCCAGAAGCGCGGTTCCGTGTTTACGGTCACACCGACGCTGTAGGTTCAACTGCTTATAACAACCGTCTGGGGCAACGCCGTGCTAATGCGGCGGTGGCATTCCTAACGCGGCAAGGAATCTCGCGATCACGACTGGAAGCTGTTGTTTCGTTTGGGAAATCCCGCCCTCTTGTGGCGACTCCGGATCGGGATCGTCGTAACCGTAGGACGGTTACCGAGGTTTCAGGATTTGTTGATAGTCACAAGAATATCCTGGATGGGAAATACGCTGACGTTATCTACCGCGAGTATATCTCAAGCGCGGCCCCGGTCAGCTTCATCCAAATCGGTGAAGGCGAATCCGGTGAATAATAATACCTAAGAAATGGGCGGCATTGTCGCCCATTTCCCTACAATTGGTTCTTTTGCGCCCAATTCTCGCCCCACTTCCAAGCAACATTGTGAACAATAGGGTGACCTGCGGCCAAAATTGACCGCATCGGGCGACAGCAAGCTAGAACTGACCTTTCACGCGTTCATCAGGTTTGCTCAGCCCTCTCGACGAGGATTGTGTTTATGACGAGCGCGACGCCGCAAGATGAAAACGACGCCATTCTGGCCTGCACGATTAGCCGTGATGTCCAGAATTTCGATCTGTTGATCGAAGATATGGAAGCCGCGCTAGGAGAACGCTGGGGGGATCTGGGGTTTGCCGAGGCGCTCGCGTTCTTTAGCCAGCCCGAAGCAGAATCGCTTCAGTTTGTTGCCCTGGCGCTGGACGGTGATGACGAAGACAACCTGACCATGATGGGTGAAATCATCACGCGTGCCAAGGAAAAGGGCATAAAAGTTGTTTTGATAGCAGAAGATGTGACTCCTGCTTCCCTGCATCAGCTTTTGCGTAAGGGCGCTGATGAGTTTGTCCCCTACCCACTTCCCGAAAACGAACTTCAGGAAGCAATTGACCGGATGAACAAGCCCGACCCGGTCACAGCACCACAAGCCGCAGCAGTGCCGCTGGCCAATGGTGCGTCGAAAGAGGGCGCGCTGTTCGTGGTCCAGGGACTCGCAGGCGGGGTCGGCTCCACGACGATGGCCGTAAACCTTGCGTGGGAACTGGCTACAGTTTCAGCCAAAGAAGCACCCAAAGTGTGCCTGATTGATCTGGATCTTCAATATGGCAGCGTTTCTACGTTTTTGGACCTTCCGCGTCACGAGGTCGTATTCGAAATGCTCTCGGACACTGATTCCATGGACGAGGAATCCTTCGGGCAAGCCCTGCAAACATTCGAAGACAAGCTGCAGGTCCTAACCGCTCCGTCCGATATGGTTCCGCTGGATATTATCAACCCTGAGGATATCCAGCGGGTGATCGATACAGCACGCAGCCACTTCGACTACGTCGTGATCGACATGCCCAAAACACTGGTTCACTGGTCCGAAACGGTGCTGCAGGCGGCGCATGTCTATTTTGCTTTGATCGAACTTGATATGCGATCGGCTCAGAACGCGTTGCGCCTGAAACGGGCTTTGCAGGCTGAAGAACTGCCTTTTAACAAGTTGCGGTTTGCCATGAACAGGGCACCGAAATTCACCGACCTCAACGGAAAAGGCCGGGTCAAACGTATGGGCGAAAGCCTGGGCATTTCGATCGACTTGCTTCTACCTGATGGTGGCAAGGCAGTCATGCAAAGCGGTGATCACGGCCTGCCATTGGCAAACTCGGCGGCCAAGAATCCGCTACGTCGCGAGATCGCCAAACTTGCTCAATCGCTTCATAGCCTAGGCAGCAGCGACGCTGAAGCCGCATAATTCAAAAGGGAGCTGCCGTGTTTTCAAGATATAAAAAACAGCCTTCGGCGCAGCCGGTTCAACCCCCGGCGCCTGAAAAAGCTGAGGCCGCAACGCCAGCCGCGGCGGCGGCCTCGACCAATGTCGTACGCAAGCCGGTGCAAAAAAAGGCGGCGGAGGTCACCGTCAACGACAAAGAGCGCAAGCGCAAAGAGCGTTTGGGTGAGATCAAGCTGGAACTGCACCGTGAACTGCTTGAAAACCTAAACCTTGCGGCGCTTGAGAAAGCAGCAGAGGCCGAGTTACGGGCTGAGATCAGTGCAATTTCAAGCGAAGTTCTGGAATCGCGCAATATTGTCTTGAACCGTGAGGACCGCACTCAGCTCAACAAGGAACTTTATGATGAAGTCACCGGCCTGGGGCCGCTGGAAACCTTGCTGCAGGACGATACGGTCAACGATATTCTGGTAAACGGCCCTCAGCAGATTTTCGTCGAGCGAGCGGGCAAACTGGAAATCAGCGACATCACTTTCAAGGATGAAAAGCACCTGATGCGGATCATCGACAAGATCGTGTCTGCTGTTGGCCGTCGTGTCGATGAATCCAACCCTTACGTTGACGCCCGTTTGGCAGACGGCTCGCGTTTCAACGCAATGGTGCCGCCGATTGCAGTTGATGGCTCGCTGGTTTCAATTCGTAAGTTCAAGAAGGACAAGCTGGGCATTGACGATCTTGTCAATTTTGGCGCCTTCACGGAAGAAATGGCCGCCTATTTGCAGGCCGCGGTTTCAACACGCCTGAATATCATCGTTTCGGGTGGTACGGGTTCCGGTAAGACGACAACGCTCAACGCGCTTTCCAGCTTTATCGACGACGCCGAACGCATCCTAACCATCGAGGATACGGCGGAACTTCAGCTACAACAGACCCATGTGGGCCGGATGGAAAGCCGCCCGCCCAACGTGGAAGGCAAAGGTGAGGTCAGCCCGCGGGACTGTCTAAAAAACGCCCTACGTATGCGCCCCGACCGCATCATCGTGGGCGAGACGCGTGGTGCCGAGGTGATCGACATGTTGCAGGCCATGAACACAGGCCACGACGGATCAATGACCACGATCCACGCCAACTCTGCCCGTGACGGTATCTCACGTCTTGAGAACATGATCGCGATGGCTGGGATCGAAATGCCGATCAAAGCCGTCCGCAGCCAGATCTCATCGGCTGTGAACCTGATTGTTCAAGCCAGCCGTCTACAGGACGGTTCACGTCGCATGACTTCCATCACTGAGATTACCGGGATGGAAGGTGACGTGATTTCCTTACAGGAACTCTTTAAATTTCAACGCGTTGGCTTGACCCCTGATAACAAGATCATCGGCCATTTCACTGCGACAGGCGTCCGGAGCAACTTTTCAGAGCGGTTCCGCCTGTGGGGTTTCGATCTACCCGCTTCGATCTACGACCCGACCACGATGTAGGAGAACCAAGATATGCAACTGCCTGTCGAGGCGCTCATCTATGTCGTGATTTTCGTCGGGGTTTTTGCCCTGGTCGAAGGTATCTATCTTGTCGCCTTTGGAAAATCGATCAGTCTGAACAGCCGTGTCAATCGCAGGCTGGATATGATCGACAAGGGTGTCGGTCGCGAACAAGTGCTGGAACAGCTGCGCAAGGAAATGCAGCAGCATATGAAGTCGCAGAGCATCCCGCTCTATTCGCTTCTTGCAGACAAAGCCCAAAAAGCCGCAATCGCCTTCTCGCCCAGGCAGCTGATTATGATCATGGCGCTGGTTTCTGGTTTGGTCTTCATGGCCCTCAGCGTGGCCACGGCGACCGAAATGACATTGCGGATCGCGCTTTCGGGTGCCATCGGTATTGGTGCTGTCTACACTTGGGTCAGCAACAAGGCCAAGAAACGCATGGCTTTGATCGAAGAACAATTACCGGATGCGGTTGAACTGATGGTTCGATCGCTTCGGGTCGGCAACCCGTTTGTTTCATCGATCCAGATCGTTGCCAGCGAAGTTGAGGACCCACTTGCGACGGAATTTGGCATCATCTCGGATGAATCTGCTTATGGCCGGGAAGTGGGTGAAGCGCTTAAGGACATGGCAGAACGGCTGGATATGCAGGATTTGCGCTTCCTTGCCGTGGCGGTTTCCATTCAGCAGCAGTCCGGGGGTAACCTCGCTGATATTCTCGCCGGCCTTGCGAAAGTGATCCGGGCCCGGTTCCGCTTGTTCCGTCGGGTGAATGCGATTACCGCTGAGGCAAAATGGTCAGGAAAGTTCCTGTCCGGCTTCCCTCTTGCATGCCTCATGTTCATTCTGGTCAAGGATCCGCACTATTACGATTCAGTGATGGATCATCCGCTTTTCATTCCAGCCTGTTTCTTTGTTGGCATCATGCTGACATTGAACCTGATCGTCATGAAAATCCTGACTAATATTAAGGTTTAGAGGTGCCGCCATGGAAATTCTGAGCCAGATCAATGAGCTGCTAAAAACTCATTTAGGCGAATTCGGCCCGCTGATTGTCGTTGGTATTCTGGGTTTGTTTATGATCCTGATCACCGTCCCTTTGATGCTGAATCAGCCTGAGGATCCACTTAAGAAGCTACAACGTTCAAACGCGGCGCCTAAGAAAAGTAAGAAAGAAAAGAAAGAACGCCTGAGAAACGCCAGCCGCAACGAGCAGCTTGAAAAATTTGCCAATTTCCTCGAACCCAAGGACGAGGAAGAATATTCGGCCGTTCAGCTCAAGCTGCGCCAAGCGGGCTATCAGTCAAAAGATGCCGTCCGATTCTATCATTTTTCGCAGTTTGCGTTGGGGATTGTCGGAATTCTGATCGGTATCTCACTGGTCACGGTTTTTGCAGGTGATCAGGAGTTTGACTCTACTCAACTCCTAATTCGCGTTTTGGGGCCTGGACTGGTCGGATACTTCATACCCAAGTACTGGATCACACGACGCGTAGAGGAACGGAAGGAGGCCATCGTCAACGGTTTCCCGGACACGCTTGACCTGATGCTTGTTTGCGTCGAAGCCGGCCAATCGCTTGATCAAGCCATCGTTCGGGTCGCAGCGGAAATGAAAGCCTCCTATCCCGACATTGCGCTTGAATTTGAAGTCGTCGCCTATGAAATGAAGGCTGGTAAAGAAAAGGATACGGTCCTGCGCGATTTTGCCAGGCGTTGCGGAGTTCAGGACGTTAGCGCATTTGTGACTGTTATGATCCAGTCAGCCACCTTTGGTACATCGATCGCGGAAGCTCTGCGGGTTTACGCCGACGAAATGCGCGACAAGCGCGTTATGCGCGCCGAAGAAGCCGCGAACAAGTTGCCAACCAAAATGACACTCGCCACAATGATGTTGACCGTCCCCCCCCTTCTGGTCATTCTTGTTGGCCCTTCGGCAAAAGGTATCATGGAGTTTGGAAGCCAGTAACGCTCACCTTCTGCGTGATAAGGTTCTCAAGCCTTTCGGTTTGCACCTGCGTCATCTCTTTAGGGCCGCCATGGTTATTGCCATGGTGGCCTCTTGCACTGATATGCGTTCTCCGGATGATCCATTTGCGCCTGGGATTGACCCCGATGGCGCGGCTGTGGATGAAATCGCTATCGGCAATCGCCTGATGGCGGCTGGCGAATACGAACTTGCCATGGAATCCTTTACCCGGGCGGCGCTGACAGATGGAATGACACCCGAGATCCTGACTTCGCTCGGCACCGCCAATCTGGGCTTACGCCGGATCGGACAAGCCGAACCCCTGCTACGCCGAGCAGTGGAGGATGATCCCGATTGGCCGGTCGCCTGGAATAATCTTGGCGTATTCCTGATGGAGACGGGCGAATACGCCGAAGCAGCACAGGTTTTCCGCCGTGCTTTTGCGTTAGACAATGGCGAAAGTGACGCAATCCGTGACAATTTGCGGTTAGCACTCGCAAAAATGGAAAATCCTGCTAATAATACCCCACAAGAACAAGAATTTGAGCTGGAGCAGCGCGGCGACGGGCAATTCGTTCTGCGCAAAAACCCGGCAATAGAGGCAGAGCAGTAAAGGACGCAAAAATGCGCCATCCCTTTTTGATTCCGACGATGCTTGCGTGCGGGCTGGTTTTGACCGCTTGCGCAAAAGAAACCGAAGAAGAAAAAGTCGAACGTACATTTCAGGAAGTAAACGTTATTGACGAGACCAACCTGAATGACGTGATGCTGAATGCAGCTGATCCAAATGAAGCCGTCACTTATTTTCAGGGTGCGGCCGCCAAGAACCCGGACCGGATCGATCTTCAGCGTGGTCTTGCGATTACCCTGACCCGCGCCAAGCGCAGCACCGAGGCTTCAGCGGCATGGAAACGTGTGCTCGGGATGAAAGGTGCAAACAACGCCGACCGGGTTGAATATGCAGATGCGCTAGTGCGTAGCGGAAATTGGGATGGTGCAAAGGCAACACTCGATAAAATCCCGCCCACCTATGAGACGTTCAAGCGCTATCGGCTTGAGGCGCTGGTGGCAGACTCCAGAAAAGACTGGAAACGCTCAGACCATTATTATGAAACCGCCGTTGGCCTGACTACGCGACCGGCGGGTGTCATGAATAACTGGGGCTACTCCAAAATGGCACGCGGGCAATATGCCGAAGCTGAACGTCTGTTCACCGAAGCCATTCAACAGGACAACGCGCTATTTACCGCGAAGAACAATCTGGTTCTGGCGCGCAGTGCACAAGGCAATTACAGCGTTCCGGTTGTCCCGATGTCTCAGACCGAACGGGCGATGTTGCTGAATACGATGGCTATTTCGGCAGTTAAACAAGGCGATGTAAACCTCGCCAAGAACCTGTATCGCGAGGCAATCGCCACGCATCCCCAGCATTATGACGAAGCCGTTCGCTCGCTTCGGGCACTCGAGGACGCCTGATCCATGCACATACCAGCGGCAGCGGCAGCGTGGTTCTTACCATTTGTCCTGCCGATCTGTTTCTACGTTGCCTTCACCGATATGCGTGAGATGCGGATCAAGAACCATGCGGTCATGGCACTGTTGGTGGTTTTTCTCGTTGTCGGCCTTTTCGTTTTGCCGCCATGGTCGGGCGAATGGCTACCCGGCACGTTTGGTCCGGTCACTGTCAAGCTGCCTTTATACGCCTGGCAGCTGCTTCACATAATCGTTGTTCTGATCGTCGGCATCGTATTGAACGCTGCTGGAATTATGGGAGCTGGTGACGCCAAATTCTGCGCTGCCGCCGCTGCTTTTGTCTGGGCCAGTGATTTCATGTGGGTATTCATAATTCTGTCTGCCACGCTGCTAGGGGCATTTTGTTCCCACCGGTTAGCGAAACACACCCGACTGCGCCAGATCGCTCCGCATTGGGACAGTTGGGATCGCGGTAAACAGTTTCCAATGGGTCTGACGCTTGCAGGTAGCCTCGTGGCTTACCTGATTTTGGGCATAATCCACGGTTCGTGAACAATCATGACCGCGCCTTGCCCGCGCCTTGGTCCTGCCACAAAGACGCGTCAAATTTTCCCTAAACGGCCCTGCATGGGGCCTTTGGTGTGATAATTGACAGACGAGTCCCGCTTATGAACATGCAGACGTCCTCCGTTATGGCCCCCCCTGCCCCTAAGGGGTTGGCTGAAATGCAGCTTCCGCTGGTGATGATGCGTGACATTCTGCTGAAAACGATCTTTCGCAAGAACGTGGATACGGTAAGCGAGGTTGCCGCGGCGGTATGCCTGCCCGGCTCGGTGACGCAGGAACTGATCGATATCGCACGGGAACAGAAACTGATGGAGGCGACAGGCACACTGAACGCCAACTCGGGCAACGAGATGGGGTATCAGTTAACCGATGCAGGAAAGGCCCGTGCCTTAGACGCGCTTAGCCAATCGGAGTATTTTGGCGCGATGCCGGTGCCACTGGACGTCTATCGCGAACAGGTCAAGCGTCAGTCGATCCGCAACATTCAGGTCACCCGTGATCAATTGACTGGTGCTATGGGTCATCTGGTTCTACCCGACAGCCTGCTGGATCACTTGGGCCCTGCTGTCAGCGCCGGCCGCTCGATCCTGATGTATGGCCCTCCGGGCAATGGTAAGTCCTCAATCTCGAACGGAATTCGGGACGCGCTGGGTGACAATGTCTATGTCCCGCGCGCCATCGAATATTCGGGGCAGGTGATCACCGTATACGATCCGATTGTTCACACCGCGATTGAACAGGAAGAGGACGATCCCAACAGTTTACGCCGCAGGAAACGGTTCGATACGCGTTATGTGCAATGCGAGCGCCCGACCGTGGTAACCGGCGGTGAACTGTCGCTGAGCATGTTGGACCTCGTTTACAACCCCACGGCGCGGACCTATCAGGCACCGCTGCAATTGAAATCGACCGGTGGCATTTTCATCGTGGACGACCTTGGGCGTCAGGCCGAACCCCCTCAGGCCCTGATCAACCGCTGGATCGTTCCGCTGGAAGAAAGCAAGGATATCCTCGGCCTGCAATCAGGTGAGAAGTTCGAAGTGCCCTTCGATACTCTGGTCATCTTTTCAACCAACTTCCATCCGAACGAAATCTTTGACCAAGCCGCTCTGCGCCGGATCTTCTTCAAGATCAAGATTGATGGTCCGAACCAAGAGAACTTCCTTAAGATCTTTGCGATGGTCGCCCGCAAACGCGGGATGCCTCTGGACGAAGCCGCTCTGGTACATTTGCTGAAGGTCAAATACCCGACGATCCAGAACATCTACGCGAATTATCAACCGATCTTCCTGATCGATCAGATGATCTCGATCTGCGAATTCGAAGGCATCCCCTATCAAATGAATCCCGACTTGATCGACCGTGCCTGGGCGAACATGTTCGTCAAGGAAGAAAAGATCGTTCACTAACCCCCTGTCCTTCTGAACCCGGGTGGTTAATCTGCGGCCATGACGCAGATTCCCGCCCGGATTAGTGATTGGTTTGCAGCCAAAGGCTGGTGGATCCACCCGCATCAACAAGACATGTTCGACCAGGCACAGGAGCCGGCGACGCTTTTGATTGCCCCGACAGGCGGGGGCAAGACGATGGCCGGTTTCTTGCCGTCCCTGTCCGAACTGGCCGACGGCGCGCATGATGGGCTGCATACGATCTATGTCTCACCACTCAAGGCGCTGGCCGCTGATATCCGCCGCAATCTGCGTACCCCGGTGGAAGAGATCGGCTTGCCTATACGGATCGAAGACCGCACTGGCGATACGTCGGCCACGCAAAAGAAACGCCAGCGTGTTGATCCTCCACATATCCTACTGACCACACCAGAAAGCTTGGCGTTACTCACCTCCTACGAAGACGCGCCCCGTATGTTTGCGGGAGTCCAGCGCATCATCGTTGATGAGATTCACGCTTTGGCGGAAAGCAAACGGGGCGATCAATTGATGCTTGCACTGGCACAGTTGCAAGCGCTCTGCCCCGATTTGCGCCGTGTCGGCCTGTCTGCGACTGTGGAAGACCCAGAAGGCATTGCGCAGTTTCTGGCGCGGCATCCTGATCCTTGCAGAATAATTCAAGCCGATCCCGGCCCAGATCCCGATATCGCGATGCTTGAAACCAAAGAATTGCCCCCCTGGTCTGGTGGAGGCGCCGCCTATGCCATTCCGGCGGTGCTGGAGCAGGTTCGGCAGCATAGAACCACACTGATCTTCCATAACACGCGCGCTCAGGCCGAAATATTCTTTCATAACCTCTGGCTGGCAAATGATGAAAGTCTGCCAATCGGTATCCATCACGGCAGTCTGGACCGGCAGCAACGCGAAAGGGTTGAGGCCGCAATGGTACGCGGTGATCTGCGGGCTATCGTCTGCACGGGCAGCCTCGATCTGGGAATCGATTGGGGGGATGTGGATCTGGTGATCCAAATTGGCGCGCCAAAGAACGTTAAACGGCTAGTGCAGCGGATCGGACGGGCAAACCATCGTTATTATGCCCCATCGAAGGCGTTGCTGGTCCCTGCCAACCGGTTTGAAGTGGTCGAATGTGTGGCTGCTCTGCAGGCGGTGCAAGAACATGACCTCGATGGTGATCCTCGTGGTGCGGGCCCTCGGGATGTGCTCTGCCAGCATATCCTGATCGCCGCTGCAGCGGGACCGTTCGAGGCCGATGTGCTCTACACCGCGCTGACTTCGGCGGGGCCCTATGCCGACCTACCCCGATCCGAATTTGATGCCTGCCTGGATTTCTGCGCCACCGGCGGGTACGCCCTGCGCGCCTATGACCGCTGGCAGCGGTTGCAGCAGCGATCAGATGGGCGCTGGCAATTGCGTGATCCACGAGCAGCGCAGCGTATCCGGATGAATCTAGGCACAATTCAGGACACTGACACGCTGAAGGTACGGTTGAAACGAAATCGCGGTGGCAAGCCACTTGGCGAGGTGGAAGAAGGGTTTGCTGCCTCGCTCACCCCCGGTGACACATTTCTGATCGGCGGCCAGATCGTCCGTTACGAAGGGCTGCGTGAAATGGTGGTTGAGGTCAGCCGCCATGCCGACAAGAAACCCAAGATAGCGACCTTCTCTGGCACAAAATTCGCCACCTCCACTCAGCTTAGCGATCGCATTCTGCGTATGTTCGCGCAATCTGACTGGCCACACTTGCCCGCCCACACCGCCGATTGGCTGGCGTTGCAACGCGAGGTCTCGCGCCTACCGCAGCGCGATCGACTATTGATCGAAAGCTTCCCCGACAATGGGCGTGAACATATCTGTGTCTATGGCTTTGCAGGCCGAAATGCGCAGCAGACCCTGGGCTTGTTACTAACCAAACGTATGGAAGAGACCGGCCTTGCCCCACTGGGCTTTGTCGCTACCGACTATGCCACCTTGATCTGGGGCCTGGATGCGGTGACCGATCCACGCCCATTGTTTCAGATTGATGCGCTGCGCGAAGGGCTGGAAACGTGGTTGGCAGGCAATGCCGTGATGAAGCGCACGTTCCGCGCCTCGGCCACAATCGCAGGTCTGATCGAACGCAATACCGGAGGGCAACGCAAAAGCGGACGGCAAGCGACGTTTTCGTCAGACATCTTGTATGACACTCTGCTGAAATACGACCCCGATCATCTTTTGATGCAGATCACCCGCGAAGAAGCCATGCGCGGATTGGTTGATTTCGGGCGGATCGAAGCTATGGTCGCGCGGATCAATGACCGCATCGATCTTCTGCGGCTGGATCGCGTTTCTCCATTGGCTGCGCCGCTCTTTCTGGAAATGGGAAAAGTGCCAGTCAAAGGTGAGGCAGAAGAACGCCTGCTGGCCGAAGAGAGTGCCCGCTTGCTGCAAGCTGCAGGGATGCAATCACCGTGAATCCTCTTGCGCCGTCCGTCGAAACAGGCAAAGAACGGACCATGAACAACGTCGAGTTTTCCTTTGCGGGTCACCAACTGCGCGCACTAGGTTCCGGGGCGCTTTGGTGGCCCGATCAACGCCTGCTTTGCATATCTGATCTGCATCTGGGCAAGTCGGAACGCATCGCTCGAAGGGGCGGTTCTTCGCTCCCCCCTTATGATACACGCGAGACTTTGACACGGCTGGGAGGTGACTTGTCACATACAAAGGCCACGTCAGTAATTTGTCTGGGAGACAGCTTTGACGACTTGGACGCGTCAACTGCATTGACAACTGAGGACAGGCTTCGGATTACGACGTTGCAAGCAGGTCGGAACTGGATCTGGATCGAAGGCAATCATGACCCCGGTCCGGTTGAAATTGGTGGTACGCATCTATCCGAATGGATTTGCAGCGGCCTCACTTTTCGCCATATAGCCCAACCAGATGCAATGGCTGAGATTTCCGGCCACTATCATCCCAAGGCAAGTTTGAATATTCGGGGGCGCTCGATCTCTCGGCCTGCGTTCCTTTTGGATCATGCCCGACTAATCCTGCCCGCCTATGGGACCTATACCGGCGGGTTGCGTAGCACAGACCAAACACTGACAAGGATCATGGCCTCCGATGCCCGGGCGATCTTGACGGGGAATCAGCCCCAGAAAATTCCAATGCCGCGATGACCCTTACAACAGCCCGTCATCCACAAGATGCTGCTTGTATTTTCGGCTGACAGGTACTTGGTCGCCGTTCCTTAAACGCAGGTAGGTTTTCCCCGCCTCTTTCTTGACCCCAACAATTGTGGAATCCACCACCCAATGTGAACGATGTGTGCAATGCCCAGGAACCGGCTCCATCTCAGCTATCGCATCGGTAAATCGCGAGCGGATGGTAAATGTCCCTTCTGAGGTCACGACATCGACGCTGTGATCACGCACGGTCAGCCGGTAGATCTCCCCCTCGAAATCAGTCGGCAATCGATGGTAGAGCCGTGGTCGAGGTTCTTCCACTGCTTCATCTGGATCGCCCCATTGACGAACAAGTAATAGCCCCGTTGCAAACAGAAGCCCATAAGGGACGACCTTCAACAGGTCTGGAGCCATCCGTCCATTCAATGAGAACTGAATCCACGTCAGAAACCACAAAGAGGGGGCAAACAACAACAGGATCAACGCAGCAAAAGCAAAATCCCGGAACAACGATCCCGATAAACTCAGTTTTGTGCGCACAAGTTGCCCCGCAGCCCATGTTGCAACCAGCGCCAGTAGCATTGCACCAGTCCAGAACAACAACCGCTGTGAATATGACAGTGTCATGTCTCGAAAGGGTGCGAACGAATAGGCAAGCAATGGAACAAAAACTAGGCCGGCCACTACACGTTGAAGACTGCAAAACGAGATGATCGGACTTAGTTTGGACTTCATACCAAGCAACACACCTTCTTAGCCTGCACCAAAAACATCAAACGGAAGGTAGTCTAACCTCACAACCATTTGGATTAGAAGGGTTATCACGGGTTAACGCAGGGTCAAGTTAACAAGCCCCCATACGCATTCATAATTCATGGAGAACAAAAAACCGGAGAGCGCGCAGGCTCCCCGGCTAATCAGGCCATACCCAAATAGGTCTTTGTGTCGGGTATTATGCTGTCAGGCCTTCGGGCTCTGGCAGGCCATTCGCCCGGCACGCGGCGGTCAGCGTATTCGCAAGCAGGCAGGCGATCGTCATCGGGCCTA
>NZ_JBQFWR010000019.1:0-71817 GCF_056540425.1 Ruegeria sp. AN6 | reverse complement strand
TATGACAGATGCCCAAAGGTATTCCTCTCGGCTATCGCTCTAGCAGCTACCGTGCTGTTCTGGCTGTAAATCAATGAGTCTGGAGCCTAGCTTAGGCAGAAAACTCTCATTGCACCAGCGCCCCAAGGTTCGACCATAGCCACCGTTTGCGTTGTAGTTGTAGTCTGGAAATAACCGGGTGCCATTCCATCTTCTGTCCACGAATTCGAGGAAGCCTAGGCCGATCAAATCCGGGTGTACCGGGACTTTCCGTCGAGCTGCAGTTGACTTTATACGTTTGTTGTCGTCGTCACCTTCATCCATGATGTTGAGGAACCATACGCTGCATTCCTGCTGCATTGCGCTTACAGCTTTCTCGGCAAAACCCTTGTCGTTCAGCCGTTCCGAGTATTTGTCGAGCGAAGCCTTGAAGTACCGATGCGCCATTGATCGGATTTGGTCTTGTCTTAGTCGTGGCACGTTCTCTTGATCCGGTATTAATCGACCGCAAGATGCTAGAAATCGCGCCAGATCACTAGCCCTATGCGGGCATCGGGTACGCAGCGATATTCTGACAGATGTTCTCTTTTGCTCAGAAGACGGAGGGATAGGCCAGCGGAAGTAATAAACGCCGTGTCTTGAATGGCTTAGGTAGGATGACTGCATCATTGTAGGTGTGTCCCACTTTGTGTCACACCCGAGCACCACAGGGCTAAGTCAATGATTTAGAATGAAATGGAGGCGAGTACCGGAATCGAACCGGTGTACACGGATTTGCAATCCGTAGCATTGAAAACACTACGCTCGCTCAAAGCAATCAATGGCCAAAACGTCGCTTGTTTTGAATGAGCTTAAAGTAATGCTATCGCTCAGTAGAGGCGTGGGCGATATCATCAATCATGACTTCGGCCCCATCTGCGCCCCATGGATCGATATCCGGTTCGCGCTTAGTTTTAGGATAATTTGATCTTTGCCTCATCTTCATAGTTAACTTCTTCAGAGAAATGATCCTGGAGGTATCGTGGAGAACAGTGGAAACCTGTTTCGAGAGAGCGTGAGAGAGCGTGATCTTGATAATTTCATGGTTGAAGAGTTGTCTGCCTCAGCCGATTTTCTGACGTGGGTACTGGACAAGTTACCCACGACCTTCGCTGCTCCTAGTGATCTCGAGATGCGGGTTCGCAAATCGCCGCCTAGGGAGTCTGACACTCGTCAGACCGATGTCCAGATTGGATGGTTTGATGGGCCCGATATCCAAGCTTGCGTTCTGATCGAGAACAAGGTCACCGATGGATTTCAAGCAGACCAAGCGCAATCATATGCAGGAGAGGTTTCCGCGTTGCGTGCCAAGCTTGGTCTGCATGCTGCAACCGCGATCCTTGTCGCACCCGAGAACAAGATGCCTGCCCTGAGGCACGACGGTGCTTTTGATGCTGAGATTTCAATCGAGAAGATCATCGAATTCCTGTCGGATAGAATTAAGAACATCGAAGAGGGTGAGTTGCGAACCCGGATTGAAGTTCGCATCGAACTTCTAGAGGCGTTGTGCGGCAAACGCCGCTCTGGTGGCTGGGTTGCCAAAACTATTCAAGAGAAGCGCGACTTTGCGGAGCGGTACATGGCTCTGTCATCAAAGATTCTGCCCAATCTTAAAGTCCGGCCATCTTCGGATGGCAAAAAGGCGACGACGCGTATTTATGAGAAATTGAACATCCCGGGCCTTGACGGGCCAACCCTTCGGCATGAATTTGGAAAGCGGGAAGTCTGGAAGTATGCAAATGTCCAGTTCAGCGGAAAGGCAGGACGCGTACAGGCATTTCGCGACAGCGGGTTGCTCGATAATACGCCCTACAACGTTGCGAAAGCTGGCGAGTCACTAGCCATCCGCGTAATAACCCCTGGTGTGGATCCAATGCGGCCCTTTGGTGAACAGCAAACCTTAGTTGAAGATGGTTTGATTGCCATCCGAGATTTGGTTTCTTGGCTCAATTCAAACCGATCCCGGATCGCAGTAATTATCGGGCAGGATGATTGATAAGTTCTCAATCTTCTCGTCTTCTTTTATGGTTGGGCGCATTCAGAAAAGGTGCAGATGTTGTGCATTGACGCGGCAAAGGCATAAGCCCCGGCGCCAAGTCCAAGTTGTTCGCAAACCTGAATGCATTCGGCCACGGCCACGGTCAAGCCCCGGCCACCGAATTCTTCCGGCGTTTTGAGTTCACCCACTGCGGGTCCGGCCTTTTCCGACGCGTCAGGGACAACTTTTCGGAGTTCCACGTGCTTGCATTGGGCAGGACCGACGATCATTCTTGTGACCCATTGCAGATCCGTCAGATACCAAATCTCAGCCAAATAGCTCACCGGCCTTGCGAGCGGCTTCTGCCGCTGCCTCTTCGTCGTCCGCAACGTAGAGATCAAGCGTTGTAGTCGAACGGGAGTGACCCATCAGCGTTTGCAGAGTCTTAATGTCAGTCCTCGCAACATGATGTTGCGTTGTGCCAAAAAGGTGCCTAAGGCCGTGCACGCCTTGTACACCCTCTGGCAGGCCAAGTTTTCGGCGCATCCTACGAGCCCGCGCCGACAAGGCGTCGAGGTTTAGGGGGTCGCCGTACGGCGTGCAAAATACCAGATCGTGATCGGTCCAAGCTTCGCCTGCGGCTAGGCGGTACTCCTTTACCTGAAGTTGACGGGCGCGGAGAAGCGAAACCGCTTGCGGAGGCAGTGGAATCGTCCGCCGCGAGGAGCGCGACTTTGGTTCGCAAAAGACCCAAACCGAACTTCCTGTCATCGACTGCCGGATCAGCGTTTGCTGGACGTCGAGACGAGCAAGCGTCAGATTCACGGCATTCCAAGTCAAACCTCCAACTTCGCTCCGGCGCATGCCTGTTTGCGCCATCAGGCGGAAAATCGGGCCATCGTCTGTTGCGTCCATCGCATCAAGAAATCGTCTCGCATCCTCAATGGAGTCAACTTTGGGGCGGGGCCGCGATGGAGCCCGAGGAGTTTCGACGGCGTCAACAACGTTGAACGGGAGATGCCGGCGCCGAACAGCATCGCCGAGAGCCTTGTGTAGCACCGCCCGGCTCTGTGCAATCGTGGATCGCGAAAGCTCTCTGTTTAGCAGATCGCCTAGCCAGGCATCGATGTCCTCCGGGGCCAGCGTTGCGAGCTTGACGTGTCCGATCGACTGGATTGCGGTCATTACCTTGCTTCTGTACCCCGCGACCGTGTTAGGGCGAAGCGTGCCAGATTGTTCCCGTCCTGTAAGCCAGTCGCTTAAATAGGCACCGAGCGTTCCCGTCCCTAGCCGTCCGCCATGCGAGCCGAAATGGGCCTGATCTGCCAGCCAGGCTTTGGCCTCCGCAAATGTGTCAAAGGACTTCGAGGCACGCTGGCGTTGCCCAGTGCGGGACGTTGATTTGATCGACGCTCGGTACCGTCTCTTGCCCTTGGGTGTGATGTAACGTTCAACGTGGCCGCTCATCCGTCCGTCTCTCCTTTCTTTGCAGCGCGATGGCGATTTGTTCCAGCTGATGAACGGCAGGCCGATCGGCAATACTTGGAGTCCACGCGGGATGGTGCGAAGATTTCGCCGCAAAATTCGCACGTCTTGATCGGTAGCTTGGCAATCGCAAGGTCGACCCCATCTGTGATAATGCGACCAACCCGGTTCTTAGGCACCAGTTTCCATCTGCCTGTGGAATCAAGCTGCATCGCAACAACTGACCAAAGTTGCTTGGGGATATCAGAAAGAGTTGAGAGTTTGCGGGGATTCGGAAGCCGCTTCAATGGTTTAGATGCTTTTAGTGAAGGTTTGAAATAAACAAGGAAGAGCTTTCCGCAGTAACTTGTGAAATGCTCTAAAAACTCATCCTCGATAAGCTCTATTTCGTCGCCAACTACCTCGGCCAACGCTAGCTTCGCGACCACCAGTGCCTGAGGTTCGTGGTCGCCTATATCGAAGTGGCCAAAGTACCAGAATAGTGCGCGTTCTCTACCGTCTTGGCCGATCGATCGTTTTACGCGGTCCAGAACATTTCTGTGGTCTGTTATGGGCCCCACTTTCACGCCTACCTTGCGTCATTTCAATCAATGACATCATAAGGAAAAGAAACTTATTTACAATAGTAAATGTTCCCATGTAATAATTTTTGCCATTATAAAACTGTCTCAAAGAGTTTTGGAAGGGGAGCCCGGATGAAAGTAAAGACACTAACTGTTAAAGAAACTGCCACGCGGCTGAGAGTTTCAGTCGCGACTGTTCGTCGCTGGGTTCACGATGGAACCCTTCGGGGGCGTCGGGTCGGACCACGCTTGCTCCGGATCGAAACCGAATGTGTTGAAGATCTCGAGTCTAGCAACATGGCGAACAATGCAGAAAAAGTCGGTCAGCGTTGATGGGACAAGAAGAAACTGAAACGGGGAAGAAGCCCAGCGTTGCGCTTCCGGTGATCTATATCGACCATGCAGCCTTTGATCCATCGACAAAGAAGTTGTCATCTCACCCTAACCCATTTGGCCGCCGAGCTTTGATTGTGGAGTATCTTTTCCAATACCCCTCCGCCGACGTGCCAGAGGCTGTTATGGCGGAGATTGGGAACCACGACTGGAAGACTCCAGGTATCAAAGCGATGGCACTCGCGCTGGGTATGTCCACCGGCGCTGTCGAGAGCAACCTTCTATGGCTTCGGAAACACGACTTAGTTGACGGTTGCAGGGTCGAATACATCGGCCCGGGTCAAGCATACTACCGCCTGATCGATAGTCTCGAAGCTTGGCAGTTCATCAACGCGCATGTCGAGAAGGTCAAGAAGCTAATGTCTGACTAACAGGCTGAAACGCGGAACCCCCGAGAGGTCATTCTCGAGGGTTCACCTTTTGATTAGTCCCAGCATCCAGCAAGATACCGAGGTTCAAGAATGGTATCCAAGTACCTCCTGCAGAGCAAGTCCAAGGATCCAGAAGGCGTTTCTTACCGCTCATTTACCTACTGCCAAGCAGCGGGGAGCCTTGCCGGAGGCATGGTGTTAATGAACCTCGACAGATGGTGGCGCAATTCCCACCTATACATCGATGGTTATCGTTGGTCTGTAATCAATATTGCTAGAATGGCAGACGAGTTCGGCGCTGACCGAAAAACGATCGAAAGGCACATACAGCGGCTGGAGAAGGCAGGCATCCTCCAATCTGCGCATTACCGGCGCGGTGGTCGACACAAGAAGGCTATTCGGGTCTTTCATGAAGATATGGAGGCTGTACCTAAACCGGATGAAAAGAGCATTCTGGCGAGTATCGAGGTCATGAAATGCTCCTAGTCACTGGGGTCACTTAGCACCCGGTCAAAAGAAGCCTTGCCCGTAGTCTGCACCCATTTTGGCCCCGGAATTTGGACAACTCGCCCCATAATATGGGAAAGGTTATCTATGAAAAAATAAAGGAAACAGAAATACCCGTCCGCCTCCGGAGAGGCGGCGGGTTTTCCGTCTGATTTTTCCAGGGAAAAAGGGGGGAGGGGTAAGCCCCTCCCTGATCCACCCCACTCCCCCAGCCCCCTCGCCCCTCCACCGCGGTTCGGGCGAATTCGACACGGCTCACAAGTCCACTATCAGATGCTGTGGCCCAAAAGGGATGACGGTGGCGTCGTGCTTAATAAGTGCGCAATCCCAGAGGCACATTGTCGTGGAAGGTTTTCGACCGAGCAACGCGTACCGATAGCGTTCGGTCGCGGGAACGGCACAGTCGGCCGCCCGACAAGGAAGGAAACCGACAAGAACTTTGACTTCTGCGGGTGGAAACACACCGCTTACGCCTTGGTCGTCAATATCAGTGAATGGGCTTTCGTAGAGAACGCGGGGATCGATCACACCCCGTTCAGTGAGGTAGTAGATGATCAAATCGACAAACTCAATTTGGTTCAGCGACAAGTGCTTGCCGTTGGTGAATTCGTCCAAAGCTCGCTTGGCGGCACCGCGGTCTAGGCCGACAAGTGATCGAATGAAGACTCCTAGACCACCATCTTCTCGGATGCGCTCCAAGTCGTCGTCGGCTGCAAATCCTTCAATCAGGCCCACAGGTGCTGATGTCAGACAACCAGATGTCTTGAGACGTAAGCTAAGTTTTTGACTTAGAGTTATCGTTTCTTATTGGCATAGTCTTTGAACAAGTTGTTCACTCGGTTTCCTCTAAAGGCTTTCGCTTCGTCACTGGGGCTAACGCCTTGTAAGTCCTTTATCGTTGGATCGCCTCCCGCCGCTAGCAGCATTTCTATAACTTCCATTCGAGCACTGCGGGCGGCTTGATGGAGTGGGGTTCTGCCGTCTTCATTTTGTATGTTCGGATCGGCACCGCTCATGAGCAGTTTTCTTACAAATACCTGTGAGAGCCTGTGTCTTTCCTCTGTGTCGAGATCTACTGGCATAAAAAATAATGCTTCTACGGCTTCGTTAAGTGCTTGCCCGCCGGATAAATTCGGATCGGCTCCAAATTTTAGCAGAATGTCCATGGCTGCTTCATGACCAAGCACAACGGTCCAAACCAACAAAGTATCACCTCGTTCGTCCAGAGTATTTGGGTCAGCGCCTGCTTCAAGCAATGCACTCATACGATCCAACCATATCTCGCAATTTTCCATGAGGTAGATGCAAGCAAGTGCGTAGACAAAAATTGGAGTTGACCGACCAGGGCCAAAAGCTCCACCGTCTGGCCAACACATCTCGTTGGGATCGGCACCAGAGGCCACTAAGCTGGTAATTTCATCGGGCGTGGCCGAAGCGACGAATTCCTGGTCACAAAGTAGGTTCCTGGTTTCACCTATTGAAGGCTGTGATAGCAACGGAACTACAAAAAAAAATACAAAGGCACCTGACAATTTCATAACCCGTTCCTCTTCTGCCCACATGGTTTCTAGGCGCGCAAAACGAAAGACTCATTGAAACAGATCAAGAATAGCGAGAAGAATGATAGTGCGCCAATTGCGGAGCCTTGCTTGGTCAAATAAGAGTTAGGGCAGTCGCTTATACGCCCGAGGTGGTGCCGTTCTAGGTTCTTGATTTACGTTACAAAAATAGCTGTGCCTAAATTGCCAATAGAAAAGAGGTTGAATTGCGGGAATAGCCGTAATCTGCCTTGTGGATAGTGGATTGAAAGCCGAACTGTCTCAAGAACGTCAGTTACGGCCAGTCTAATACTGCTTTCAAGTTGAATGGATATCTTTGGCCGACACTGCGATTTCCAAATACTCCTCCTCGACTTAGCTGAACGATACGGCGGCAGCATATTACTCTTCCGATGGAATAGTCGAAGCCAAAATAGTTCTCTGCCCCAAGAAACCAACTCGAGCCTTCTATTAAGTGAAGCTGGTTTTGAATAATAATGACCTCTTCAACGGGTATATAGGCGCCTTCCTCCGAATGATGCCACACGACAATCTTTAGTTCGCGAAAATCCAAGTGTAAGGCTTGTTCCGCCCACTCAGAAATCAAGTTTGCATCGAGACCGTTAGCGAGATACTTATTCGAAAGGTCGCCAAATATGTTGTCCAGAAGAACGAACTCATCGTGGTACTTCTTAACAAGATGCTCCTGAAGGTAAGCCTTTTGGGAAGTGGAAATTGTGTCGCGAATTGAGTTGTGTCCAATAACTAGTAGAAGCATTAGTGCACTCGAAAGCAAGTTTACCATAAAAACAGTCCAGAGGACGCGGCCCGTTACGTCGTTTATCTTGGTTAGGCCTTTGAGTATTGGAGTTTCAACGGCGGTGTTAATTGCCGCCGATACAAGAACGAAGCCAATAAGAGAGCCAACAAAAAAGATAATAAACGAGAATTCGTCCGCTCCAAGGAAGGTTTTCTGTATTCCAAAGGACTCAAGCCGCTCTGAAAGCGTAAGGCCAATGAAGAACCCCACAAATGAAGACATCAAATTTGCCGCGAGAACGGTGGGGATTGCCACCATCCAAGAAAGGCCAAACCACCAACGAAAAACAACGGTTTCCAGTAATATTGGAAAGATAGTGATCCATGGAAACGCCGCAGACAAGGGCAGTATTTCCCCAATTCCTCCATAGGCGAAGGCGGGGAACGGGATATACGCAGCGCAGAATACAAGCGCAGCGCATATGGTTGGTTGAGTGTAAATTCGCGACATTCTTTGAATGATGTCGGGCCGTTCGAATACGGCAATGATATCGATCAATGCGTGAGCGCGCACTCATATTTTTGCTTTGAGTAACGGCAGACCTTTATCGAGTTGCACTGGATGGCAGCTTTGCAAACAAAAGGCATCAAGATAGGTTTTGGTCACCCTGTGTTCCTAAATTTGAACTCAAGTTCAATTTTAGGTAAGCTTAGCTGACCTATATTGAGTTCGTGGCGGATGTGAACAAAGTGACTGAAAATACAGATCCAAAACAGGCGAATCCCCAGAAGAGCGGAAAGTTTTCAAAGGGCAAGAGTGGCAATCCCAAAGGTCGGCCCAAAGGTGCGCGTAACAAGGCCACACTGGCGGCGGAGGCGTTGATGGATGGTGATGCTAGCGCGATTACAAAGAAAACCATCGAGTTGGCAAAGGCGGGTGACATGACCGCCATACGACTTTGTCTCGAGCGCATTCTCCCACCCCGGAAATGCCGTCCTCTTCAGGTGGCGATGCCGAAGATCGAGCAACCGGAAGACATTCTGAAGGCCGTTAATACGGTCATTTCTGCGGTGGCATCTGGAAAGATCACGACGGACGAAGCAGACGCTCTTCTGCGCACTGTCGAGGCGGCCAGGAAAGCAATTGAGACGGAGGAGCTAGATCGGGAACTGGACGTGATGCAGAAACGCTTGGAGTTGATCGGTGCCTGAAACGCCTAAGGCCCGCTTAGCAAGACTGAGGAAGCGGCTAGCAATCCCGCGAGAACACTACCTCGCCGCGGTCGACCGCCAAGAGCGCAGGGCCTGGGCACACCAGACTGACCCGCGAAGGACTTTTGAACTGCTGACGCGAATTAAGGAAATCAAGAATAAATACTTGCTCGCGGTCGACAAGGCTCCCGAGCCATTGCCTGAACCTGAGACGGTAGAAACACCCGCTCCAGAGGCGTTTGATGCCGAGGAAGAAATGAGGCGCGACGACGCTGTCATCGAGGCATATCTCTTGGATACGCCCGATGAGCACCGCCGACCAAACGCACGCGGACAAACGCATAAAGAGCTTCTCAGTTCCTGGCGCGTGAGCCCCGAAGGCAAGCGATGGCAAGAGAACTATGCGCGCGACCTTAGACCCAAGATCATAGAAATCCGCGATCGCATTTTGGCCGAGGAGTCTTAACGCAAGTTGTGACGCGCAATCAATTTGAAGTGCTTGCGGCCTGCAAGACCTCGTAGGCCATGGCTCAGCGCTGTTGTGTTGAGGAAATTGAAGTGGGTCGTTGTGAACCAAGCTGAAATAGCTCGCAACGCTTACCCCAACCCCTAAAAGGGAACCCGCGGAACTTTCGGATCCAACGTTAGCTTGGTAATGTCGGCGCTGTAAAACTCAATATTCATTACTGTTGCCGCAATCGCGCGAACCAGTGTGATTTTGCCAGCCAGCAGTGCTCAGTAATACTCTCGGATGTAGCCGTAAGCGCGCTCGAACAGCTCCGCGTCCTGGTGGAGCTTGTACTTAAATAGAGTATGCCGAAGAGCCTTCTTCACCTCACGTTCCCCTGCATGCGTGGCCTGCCAGCCATCGAAGCGCACCGCGCAGACGATCTCGTCGATGTCGTCCACGACGCGTTTGACCATGATCGGCGTCTCTCCGTTTTTCGCCTCCTCGAAAAGTTCCGTAAGGGCGGCCTTGCCGCGGTCGATGTCCTCTTCGACCGGTGTCTCTCGCTCCATCTTTACGAAGTCCTTGGCGAGCGCGAGCAGCTCTTTCAGAAAGTCGATACTGATCAGCAGGCCCTGCTGGTGCCGGTTCTTCAGGTCTTCCAGACGCTCGGCCAGCGCTTTGTAGTTCGGGTCCCCGGCGTGCTTTCTTAACCGGCCTGTCAGCTTGACTGAGATCTCCTTGGCTTTCTTCTCAGGGTCCGGGTTGCCAAGAACGGCCTCGAGCAGTTCTGCATCCATCACTAGCGTGTCGAGATCGTCCCGCACTGCATCGACGTGGACGTTCTCGTGGATCAACTCGATAGTCTTTGCGCCGAGCCGGTGCCATAATAATCGACCCGTGCCGGTAGACGGTTTGAGCGACTCGTAGACCTGCGCCAGCCAGCGATAGTCCTTCTCATGGAGCCTCAACACTGGGTCCGGCGAGAGCGCCTCCCAGATGCGGCTCAGCACGCTGAAGTCCGATGCGAAGGCGTCACGGCGCTCGTCATTCGGCAAGCAGTCCTGTGCTGCAATGAGCCCCTCATAACCGATGAGGGTGCGGTCTACGCCGGCAAAGTACTCGAGGCACTTCTGGATCGCGGACGGAAGCATCGCGGCCAGTTCGGAGATGTTGGAGACGGCCTTTTGGACGCCCTTCTCATCGAACTTCAATGCCTGTGCGACGTCGTCGAAGATCCCGAGGTAGTCGACGATCAAACCGTGCGTCTTCTGCTCGCTATAAGGGCGGTTCGTCCGACAGATCGCCTGTAGCAGCGTGTGGTCGCGCAGCGGCTTGTCCAGGTACATCGTCTGCAGGATCGGCGCGTCGAAGCCGGTCAGCAGCTTCGATGTGACGATGATGATCTTAAGCGGGTCCTTTGGGTCCCGGAAGCGGTCGAGCAGCTTTTCCTCGGCATCCCGGTCGCGCTTGTAGTCTGCGTATTCAGGCTCACCGCTATTCACCGATATGACGATATCGGAGGTCTCCGGCGGCAGGTGCTTGTCGAGTTCGTTCTTGAAAAGGAGGCAGCTCTCACGGTCGAAGGTAACCAACTGCGCGCCGAAACCGTTCGGCTGCACCTTCGCCTGGAAGTGTTGCGCGATGTCGGCACAGATCGCGCTAATGCGCTCGGGCGCCTTCACAAGGATCGACATTTTCGCGGCGGCACGGCCGAGTTTGTCCCTGTCCTCGTCCGTGAGGCCCTCGGTCAGCTCGGCATAGGCCGCCTCGATCGCCTGCTGGTCGATGTGCAGGTCCACCAAGCGCGGCTCGAAATGCAGCTCCTTGGTGGCACCGTCGCGGATCGAGTCGTTGAGCCCGTAGCGGCTCATGTAGCCGTTCTCGTCGATCTCCGAACCAAAGGCATAGAAGGTATTGCGGTTGGCGCGGTTGATTGGCGTGCCGGTCAGGCCGAACAGGAACGCGTTCGGCAACGCCTCGCGCATCTTGCGGCCGAGGTCGCCTTCCTGCGTCCGGTGCGCCTCGTCGACCATGACGATGATGTTGTCGCGGTCGTTCAGTACGCCGTCCGCCTCGGCGAACTTGTGGATAGTAGTGATGACAACCTTGCGCACGTCCTTGGCCAGCAGGTCGGACAGCTCCTTGCGGCTGTCGGTGCGCACCAGATTAGCCATGTCGGCGGCATAGAAGGTGCCGGCGATCTGACTGTCGAGGTCGATGCGGTCGACCACTACCAGCACCGTCGGGTTTTTCAGCGCCGGGTGCAGACGCAGCTTCTTTGAAGCAAAAAGCATCAGCAGCGACTTACCGGAGCCCTGGAAGTGCCAGATCAGCCCCTTGCGCACCTGACCGGCGACGACGCGCTCGACGATCTTGTTGACGCCTTCGACCTGCTGATAGCGGGCGATGATCTTGATGCGCTGCTTGCCCTTTTGCGTGGCGAAGGCGGTGAAGTTGGCGAGCAGGTCCAGAACCATCGCGGGGCGCAGCATGTCGGTGACTGCTTTTTCGACCTCGCCCATGGATTGCAGCGCATCCTCATCCGTCCGCCAAGGGCCCCAAAGATCGACGGGCATGCGGACGGAGCCGTAGCGGTACTCCTTCCCCTCGGTGGCGACCGAGAAGACGTTCGGCACGAACAGTTCCGGCACGTTCTGCTCGTAATCGTCATGGACCTGGAGCGCTGCATCGAGCCAGCTTTGGCTGGAACGAACAGGCGTCTTGGCCTCGATCAGGACAAGCGGTAGGCCGTTGACCAGCAGCACCAGATCGGCGCGCTTTTCGGTCTTGCCCGCACGGAAGGTGAACTGCTGGGTGACGACAAAGCTGTTCCGCTCGATGTCGTCGAAATCGATCAGGCGGATGGTGACATGTTCGCCATTCGCGCCAAAGGGCATGGAGCGTTCGCCGAGCATCCAGGCACCGAATTCCTCGTTGGCCTTCACCAGACCGTCGGAACGCGCGCTCATGACGATGGCGCGCAGACGGTAGAGCACGTCGTCCACGCGGCCCGGATTGGCGGCGATGTCGGGGTTCAGGCGGATCAGGGCATCGCGCAGATAGGGCTCGACCAGCGCCTCCTGCGACTGTCGCGGCAGATCGGCGGGGCCGACGAAATGCCAGCCGAGGCCGGAGATCGCGCCACCCTGTCGGGCGAGGCCGGGTGTGACTGTGGCCGGGCTGGTTGTCCCGGAGAGACGGTCGCGGACGAAGGCTTCGACGGTGTTGGCTTCGTTGAAGGTCATACGCCAATAGTCTCCTCGCCTAGAACCCGAGACGCGAGGCCTTTCAAGATGCGGCGCCTATTCTCAATATTTCGCCTTTGTATTTCCAGAACATCGAACCTTTCACACCAAACTTCTTGATCTTCCAAAGGCGGAACCGGGATTTCGAGAGCGCCAAGTGCATTGAGGTTCAAGGTTTTTCGGGCTGACTCGAATGCGGCGTTGACCAGTCTCTCTTGAAAATCAGGCGACCTAAGAACGTATGCGAGAAACTTAGCGCTCATATTCTCGCTGGGTCTAATTCGTGCAATTGCTCTCGCAATATTGGACCCATCGTCCCCGTCTGTTGCGACATAAACGCGCCCGATTGTTCCAACGATTGAAACCAGAACGTCCCCGCTCGCCACTCGCGAACGACGGTAGTCGGCATGGATTTCTGGAGAGATCCTCTTCAATTCTGACCGATCAATTTCGTCATTTTCGATGTCGCAGACCCTGATAAGGGGAATGCCATCCGGCGCGTTATCGCCCGGCTGAACGACGCCATAGCAAAGCGGCGCTTCCGGCGAGCAAACCTCCGAAATCGTCGCTGATGGCTCGTCTTCCAATTGATTGACCATCTCGTTGAGCAGCGAAAGAAAAAGCTTTCGCGCGGTTTCACCCGCCTGAAGAGTCGCTTCTGCTGCGTCCGCAACAGACTTCAACACTTCCACCAGCCGCGCCTGCTCTTGGATAGGAGGTAACGAAAATTCAAAACAGGCGACGTCTGAGAAGTTTATATAAGGGTTCACAGAGCCCTTTGATCGAGCGATGGAGTGGGCATGAAACTCTGCCGTCTGCATGATGAACGGCAACAGTTCCGGCATCAACACGTTGGGATCCTTGGTTTCGAGCACGTAAGTCGTGTTCGCCGTGATCCCCTCGAAATCCGCCAGCGCCACCTTGCGCAGGTAAGTCCGGCGCGAACCGTAGAGCACGTGCCCGGGCTTGAAGCGCATGTGGAACGCTGGCCCCAGATAGTCGTCTCCGATCAGCCCCCACCGGCGGATGCGGAGATCGTCGGTATCCATATGATCACCGGCAACATATCGGTCCAGTCCGGACTCCCATGGATCGACCTTGTCGCTGACCTTGCGCACCACATCGCCAAACGCCACGCGAGTCCAACCAGCCTTGTTCGAGATCACCTGCTCAAGCATCGGCGTCCTCCGCCGGTTCTAATCCATCGAGCATATCAACCAGCGCATCCATGCCGGTCCAGAAGCCGCGCCCCTCAGCATCGAAGATGTCCCAGGCGGCGGTCAGGGTCACGGCCTCGCCCACCGGCACCTCTGGCTTGGGTTTCTTCACATAGCGGGCGATGGACAAGTTGCCCTCGGCCGCCAGCACATCGGCGGTGGGGACAACGCTGGCAAACCCCGGCGCATCAGTGAAATCCTGATAGGCCGCAAGAATGCGCGCCTGATCCTGTGGCCGCAGAAAGCTCTGCGCCCGTTCGCGCGCGATCTCGGCCACCGCGTCGATGAACAGGATGCGCCCTTGCCGGTCGGCTGGTTTCTTGCTGCGGCAGAGGATGACGCAGGCCTCCATCGGCGAGTTGTAGAACAACCCCGGCCCGAGCCCGAGCACGCATTCCACCAGATCGGCCTCGATCAGCTTGCGCCGCATCTCGGCCTCTTCATTGCGGAAGAGCACGCCATGCGGGAACAGGATCGCGCAGCGCCCAGTCTCGGGGTCCATGCTGTTGAGGATGTGCTGGAAGAAGGCATAGTCCGCGCGCCCCTGCGGCGGGGTGCCGAGGAAGTTGCGCCCCCAGACATCCTTCTCCCACGCGCCGCGGTTCCATTTCTTGATGGAGTACGGCGGATTCGCGAGGACCACGTCGAAGGTGCGCAGCGCGTCCCCTTCGGCGAAGGCCGGGTTGGCGAGCGTGTTGCCGCTGGCGATGTGGAAGTCCGACACGCCATGGATCACGAGGTTCATCCGCGCAATGGCGGCGGTGATGGTGATCAGCTCCTGCCCGTAAAGGCCCATAGTCCGCGTGTCGCCACCGCGCCGTTTTGCTTCCGCAAGGCACGAGATCAGCATGCCACCAGTGCCGCAGGTCGGATCATAAATGCTCTCGCCCGGCTGCGGTTCCAGCATCTGCGCCATGAGATGCACCAGCGTGCGGTTGGTGTAGAACTCCTGCGCGGTGTGACCGCTGTCGTCGGCGAATTTCTTGATGAGGTATTCGTAGCCGTTGCCAAGTTCGTCCTCGGGCACGGCGGCGAGCGTGAGGTCGTGCTTCGAGAAGTGCTCGATCAGGTTCTTGAGCGTGGCGTCCGGCATCTGGCCCTTGTCGGTCCAGTTGGCGTTCCCGAAAACGCCCTGCAGGCGCTCCGGGTTGGCGGCCTCGATAGCCAGGAAGGCCGAGAGCATGGCCCGCCCGACGTCCTTTGGCGCGCTGCGCACATCTTTCCAATGCGCGCCTTCGGGGATGACAAAGCGGTCATTGGCCGTGGCGGTGGCGTAGCCTTCGTCGTCGGTTTCGTCGAGCGCGTCCTGATAATCCTCATCCCAGACGTCGGAGAGGCGTTTGAAGAACATCAGCGGGAAGATGTACTGCTTGTAGTCGCTGGCATCGACGAGGCCACGGAGCAGTGTCGCCGCGCCCCAGAGATAGCTTTCAAGTTCGCGCTGGGAGAGGTGTTCGGTCATGGGGTCAGCACCAAGTCCTTTCTGCGAACAGGCAATCGCGTATACAGATCGACACCGTTTTGGGCTGAGAAGTTGACTACGGCACTCGACGCATCCAGTAAACAGTCTCGCCGCGTCTGTGCGTAATGTACGCCAGTGGTCGCGCTTATGCCGTGTATCAATTTGTGGCGCAGCGGGAACGCTTGATCTCTTAGAAAAGCCCAATCTGGAACCAGATCTGGCAAAGATTTCCCAAACCTTGGTTTCACTTGCCGATTCCAGGCTTTCTTATATGCAGTTAGTCCGGAACAGTATCTCAGCTCCTGCTGCCGTATTGTTGTGTTTTTCTGGTAACCCAACGCAATGATCGCTCTGCGGAGGGTCCATTCGAAATCCATTGTTGCCAGAAGCACCCCGATGAAGACGTCATTACTATCGAATGAGCGAATTCTCTTTTGTCGTTCCACAAATGTGTCCGAAGTCAAGAACATCAGAGCCAACCTCCCTCAGTCAGCACCTTGCGCAAGTGTTCCTCGGACGTTCGCGCGTCGGCAAGGGCGGTCTTAAAGGCCTCGACGGCCTCGGGGAGTGGAGGGATGTCCTCGCCGATGGGCGGTAGAACGTAACGGGAGATGTTGAGTGTCCAGCCTTCCTTCTTGATTTCATCAATGGTAGCGACCTTGGCGCGATCTTCGACATCCTCGAAGGCGCGATACCAGTCGACGATCTGGTTGCTATGCTCCTGGTCCAAGAAGTTCTGTGCGCGGCCTTTGCGGAACAGGCTCGACGCGTCGATAATCAGGACCTTGTTCTTGCGCTCGGCTTGCTTTTTGCGCCGGAGCACGACCACGCAGCCGGCCAGCTGAGTGCCGTAAAACAAGTTCGGAGCGAGGCCGATGACGGCCTCGATCATGTCGTTCTCGAGCAGCGCTTGACGGATGGTCCCCTCGGCCGACTTCCGGAATAGGGCTCCCTGCGGCAGGACAACGGCCATCCGGCTGTTCCCGGCTGGCGCCATGGATGCGATCATGTGCTGAACGAAAGCATAGTCGCCGTAGCTTTCTGGCGGAATGCCGTATTGGGCTCGGCCCCACGGATCAGCCTCCCAAAGCTCGCGACCCCATTCCTTCAGCGAGAACGGGGGGTTCGCGATAACGCAGTCGAAGGTGGCGATGCCGCTCGTGCTCGAGTCGGTGAAGGCGGGACTGCGGAGCGTGTCCTCGCGGGCGATGTGGAAATCCTCAATCCCGTGCAAGACTAGGTTCATGCGCGCGATAGCGGAGGTGGTGAGGTTCTTCTCTTGGCCGTAAATCTTACCGTAGAAGGTTCTCGGGTCGCCGCCATTGCGCATGACGTGCTCGATCGCGCCCAGCAGCATGCCACCTGTTCCGCAGGCGGGGTCGTAGATGCTCTCACCTTCCTGGGGTTCTAGAATCTATACCATCATCCGCACGACGCTGCGCGGAGTGTAGAATTCGCCGGCCTTGTTGCGACGGGTCACGTCGGCGAACTTGCCGATCAGGTATTCATAAGCATCGCCGAGGACATCCGTACTCACTTCCTTGTTGCCGAGCCCAACATCGGAAAAGCCCTCAATCAAGTCTTTGAGCAGCTCGTCCGAGAACTTCTCCTTGTTGCCCCAGTCGGCGGTGCCGAAAACGCGGAATAGCGTGTCGGGGTTGGCCCGCTCGATCTCCTGCATCACGCGATGAAGCGCGGCCCCGACATTCGTCGCCGTTTCACGAACATCGTTCCAGTGACACCCTTCGGGGACGACAAAGCGGTGTATTTCTGGGAACAGCGAAGGATCGGCCTCGCCGTAAATCTCCTGTGCTTCGGCTGTCTCCTCATCCCAAACGTCAGAAATGCGCTTGAAGAAAAGGAGCGGAAGAATGTAGCCTTTCCAATCAGTTCTATCGACGGCCGAACCTCTAAGCGTATTAGCTGCATCCCATAGGGAGGATTTCAAATCTGGTGCCTTATTCATCATTTCGGCAACGTATGACGATATTCGGAGATTCTACAATGCCAAGACATCTGCAGGCAGAACATCGCAGGTCCCTGTAGCTGACCGCAAGTTAAGCAGTGATCAACAAATGCGGGCCAGCTTCTAGGTCGCTGGCTTGATCAACACTTCAAAAAGAGCAGGCAATGACAAACGCCAAAACAATTCGCCTTCTTGACATCGATCTCGATGCCTTTCAGAGCGACACAGAGCATTTTAGGTCGGGTGCGCCGCGCATCTCTGAGTTAAATTTACTTCTCGTCTTATCCGTCTTGTCTCCTGTCATTTAGGAGTTGAAGGTCCGACAAAACCGCCCGGTTCAACCAGTTTTTTAATGAAAATCTAGAACCGGGCCCCATAGCGGCCCCATCGTTACTTCAACTTGGACCGAAACATTGTGGTAACTGCTTGAAATGAAATGGAGGCGAGTACCGGAATCGAACCGGTGTACACGGATTTGCAATCCGCTGCGTCACCACTCCGCCAACTCGCCTTTTCAAGCAATATCAAATACTTGCTGTGGTATGGTCGGCGTTCTAACAGCTTTCTGAGTGAACGTCCAGAGCTTTGAGCGCGATTGTTTCAGCTCTTGTACTAAATTCCGAAGCGCTCTGATAAGATCATTTTGCCGCGCCCGAATTTGCCGCCTGAGCCGTTGCTGCTGGCAGACGGATGTGGCACAAGCCAATAAGCAGAATGACAAGGATTGAGCGATCAAATGACAGATTTCGCAGCCCGGCGTCTTACGATGGTTGATACTCAAGTCAGGCCGTCGGATGTGACAAAATTCCCGATCATTGATGCGATGCAGTCAGTGGCACGTGAAAATTTCGTGCCGGATTCGCAGCGCGAGGCAGCCTATGTCGGCGATCTGATTGAATTGGGAGGCGGGCGTTGCCTACTGGAGCCCAGAACTTTGGCCAAGATGTTGGATGTAGTGAATATTTCCAACGATGAAGTGGTTTTGGATATTGCACCTGGATTGGGCTATTCGACTGCGATAGTGGCGCAAATGGCTGAGTTGGTCGTGGCTGTGGAATCCGAAGACGATTTGGCGGCAGAAGCGCAGACACTTCTGATGGAAGCCGATGCAGATAATGCAATTGTTCACACAGGTCCTCTCGAAATGGGGGCCGTTGAGCATGGCCCTTATGATGTAATCTTGGTTCAGGGCGGTGTTGAGCAGTTGCCCGCCACGCTGCTGGATCAGCTCAAGGATGGTGGACGGATCGTCTGCCTGTTCATGGAGGGCAGTCTTGGGACTGTGCGGGTAGGTATTAAGGCTGCAGGCCGGATTTCGTGGCGCTATGCGTTTAATGCCAGCGCTCCGGTTTTGCCCGCGTTTTGCGCTGAGTGTGCATTTTCGCTATAGTTGGCAATAGAAGTATTTTGATGCCTTGATTACTTGAAAACACCAGCGCAAACTGCTCCGGTGGTTGCGTAATTTCGATTTGAGAGGATTTGGTAATGCGCGGGACGACGACAGGAAAGCTGCTCAAAGGTCTCACTTTGGCTGCTGGTATTGCGTTTAGTGCAATACCCGGACGGTCAGTTTGGGCTGACAATCTGACAGATGCGTTTATCGGTGCGTATAATACCAGCGGTCTGCTCGAACAGAACCGTGCGTTGCTGCGGGCAGCGGATGAAGACGTCGCAATTGCGCTGTCTGCATTACGTCCCATCATCAATTGGACAGTGCGTGTTAGCAGCGACTACACGCGGACCAGTACAAGCGGCCTAATCAATACGAACGAACCCTCCAGTTTTTTCTCGGGCCTTACGCTTAGCCAGTTGATCTATGACGGCGGCGCTTCGGTTCTGGGCAAGCAATCGGCGCAGGAAACCGTTCTTTCCACGCGTCAGTCTTTGATCGATATCGAACAGCAAATCCTAAATCGTGCAGCGAATGCTTATTTAGGTGTATTGCTGCAGGAAGAAACTGTCGCGATCCGCCAAAACAACGTGGAAGTGTCGGCCGAGGAACTCCGTGCCTCGCAAGACCGTTTCGAGGTTGGTGAAGTGACACGTACTGACGTCGCGCTGTCCGAGGCACAGTTGGCCAGTTCGCAAGCGGATTTGGCCGTTGCCCGTGGTAATCTGAGCATTGCGCAGGCTGAATACGTAAATGCAGTTGGCAAAACGCCCGGAAGGACGGCTGGCCAGCCGAGGTTGCCAAATCTGCCGCGTTCGGAATCCGATGCTGTCAATCTGGCGCAGCGTAACCACCCGGCTATCCTTTCGGCGCAGCATCAGGTTCGCGCGCTGGATCTGATCGTACAGCAACAGCGAGCTAATCTTGGACCGAATGTCAGCTTGAATGCTGATGCAGGTATTACCGAGAGCTATGACAACGACGACTATATCAACGATGCAACGATCTCGTTGAATTTCAATCAACCGATCTATGCTGGCGGTGGTCTGGCGGCTGCAGTGCGTCGGGCGATGGCAACGCGTGACGCGTCTCGCGCGAATTTGCTGAATGTACAGAAAAACATCACGCAAGGAGTTGCGGATCGCTATGCAGCATTTCAGGCCGCTACGGCCAGCTTGCGGGCTTCGACCGAGCGTGTTCGCGCCTCGCAAGTTGCCTTTGACGGTATCCGCGAAGAAGCGACGCTAGGTGCGCGTACAACTTTGGATGTTCTGAACGCTCAGCAGGATTTGTTGGACGCACAGTTGGCTGAAGTTGCGTCTCGGACCGAGCGGTCTCGTGCTGCGTATGAGTTGCTGCAGGCGCAGGGTTTGTTGACGGCAGAACGATTGGGGCTGGCGGTGCAGATTTATGACCCGACCTTGTATTACAACCTCGTCAAAAAGGCGCCATCGCAGGTTAGCAAGCAAAGCCGCGATTTGGATCGGGTGCTCAAGGCATTGCGCCGGGATTAAACAGTATCGCTACCTGTTGTGGCGATGGTTTTGATTGGCTACAATCGAACCAAGGTTAGAGCGGTAGAAAAATATGTCGGATCGTGTTGTAAACGCCAATATTCAGGACGTTCTCTCGTCGGTTAAACGAATGGTCGACGAAGACGCCAGTGGCGAATCGGAATTTATCTTTGTCCCTTCGCCCCCGGCGTCCAAGCCTGGACGGTTGGTTTTGACCGACGCCCTGCGCGTCAGCGAGGAACCGCTGATTGCCAAGAAGCGGGCACCTCTGAATTTGATGCCTCATAACAACGCAGGCGATGAGGCAGAAAGACAGGCGGCGAATACGCCTGACAACCCAGACGAACCGATGCGTTTGCAGCCCAACGATGTTGTGCCTGCCAAAGATACAGAGGTCAGCACCGGAGAACCAAAGCGTGACCTTGCGGGGAGTTTGAGCGCAAAAATCGAAGCCTTGGAAGCCGCGATCGCCCGGACTGAAGATCAGTGGGAACCGGATGGTGAAAGCGACGATGAGTACTCTGGTACAAAGACAAAGGCTGTCGAGTGGCCAGTGGGCAAGGGATTTGCGCAGTCTAAGGTCGCACAACCTGACACAGAGCCCAAAACAGAGGCCGTGTTCATACGCGATCCTTCGGTAAAAGCGGATCTGACACCAAAGCCCACCGGTGCGGTGTTTGAGGAGCAGCAGTTGCGCGAGCTTGTTGCGCAGATCGTCCGAGAAGAGCTGCAAGGCGCATTGGGCGAGCGGATTACTAAGAACCTGCGCAAGATGGTTCGGCGCGAAATTGTGCGGGCGTTGGCCGCTGGGGATCGAGACTAATCCTCAGCCCCGATTTGGTGTCTGCGCCATCGAGAGAAGCAGGTCTAAATCCATGTGCCGCTCAAGATGGTCGGCAAGGTCGTCCAAAACCTGTTCGACGCCGTCTTCATAGGCGTTTTCTGATACAACGCCCAATTCGGACAGATAGTTTGCGCGAAACGCGTCTGATGTAAAAATCCCATGCAGATAGCTGCCGCGTATGCGACCGTTGGCGCTGGCAGCACCTTCTGGCCTCCCCCCGACCTGCAGCCACGCGCGAGCGCAATCCGGACCGTCGGTCCTACCCATATGGATTTCATAACCGCTGACGGGTTCCTTACCGGGTAGGGCGGTCGCTGATCGCAATGTAACCTGCTTTTCACCGGCCATGGTGGTGGTGACATCCAGCAGCCCCAAACCTTCGACGTGACCCGGGCGACCGTCTACGCCATCCGGATCCGCGATGGTTTTTCCCAGCATCTGATATCCGCCGCAAAGGCCCAGAACATGTCCTCCCCGACGGACATGGGCATACAAGTCTATGTCCCAGCCTTGCGCCCGGAAATAGGCCAGATCGCCAATCGTGGATTTGCTGCCGGGCAGCAACACCAGATCGGCATCGCCGGGCAGGGGGCGGCCGGCAGGAATGATCTCGACCGTCACACCGGGTTCTGCCGAAAGCGGGTCAAGATCATCAAAATTGGCCATCCGCTCTAGCTGAGGCACAACGATCTTGCACGCACCGCCCGCGTGAGAGCGAATGTCCATCATATCCTCGGCAGGCAGCTTCCATGCATCGTGAAACCAGGGCACCACGCCGATGCAGGGCCAACCGGTCCGGGCCGCGATGTCATCGCGACCATCGTCAAATAGGGACACGTCGCCTTTGAACCGATTTATGGCAAAGCCTCGGATCATCTCGAGATCCCTTGCGTCCAGGACTGCCTGTGTTCCAACGATTTGGGCGATCACTCCGCCACGATGGATATCGCCGACCAGAACAACCGGAACGTCAGCGGCACACGCAAATCCCATATTGGCAATATCACCCATGCGCAAATTGGTCTCAGCTGGGCTGCCTGCGCCCTCGATCAGCATCAAATCGGCATCGCTGCACAGCCGGCCGAAGCTTTCCAAAGCCGCACCCAGAAGCTTGGATTTATCTTTGCGATAGTCGCCCGCTTTCATTGTGCCTGCGCGCTTGCCCTGAAGGATGATTTGCGCGCCTGTGTCGGTTTCTGGTTTCAACAGGATCGGGTTCATGTCGGTATGCGTCGGCCGTTTCGCCGCCCGCGCCTGCAGGGCCTGCGCACGCCCGATTTCTCCACCGTTTTCAGTAACAGCGGCGTTGTTTGACATGTTCTGCGGTTTGAACGGAGCAACCCTCAGCCCGCGTCGGGTATATGCGCGTGCCAGTCCGGCCACCAAAACCGATTTTCCGACATTGCTACCGGTGCCTTGAATCATGATGGACCGCGCCATGGCCTGTCTCCTATGTTGACGCGCAGATGAACTGATTTAAGGGCAAAGGAAAAGCCCCCTATGAACACACCTGCGCATCTTTTGATCGGCGCCGCCACTTTTGCACTCCCAGCCCAAGGAGCCGCGCTATGGGCAGCGTTACTTGGATCGGTGTTGCCGGATTTATCGTTATATGTGATGGCAAGTGCCTCGCTGTATATTCTGAACATCCCGGCACAGGTTGTATTCGACCAGCTTTACTTTTCGCCAGCCTGGCAAACGGTGTTCTCCGTCGACAACTCGTTCTTTGTGTGGGGAACAGCGCTTGGCCTAGGGCTGTGGCTAGGTTGGCACCTATTGACCATAGGTGCGTCCGCAGGGCTGCTGCACTTGGTGATGGATTTCTTTTTGCACGCAGGAGATGGTCGGCCACAATTCTGGCCGCTCAGTTCTTGGGTCTTCGACAGTCCCATCAGCTATTGGGACAGCACGCATCAAGCCATGTGGGTCGCGCCCATATCCATGGCGGTGTGTTTGGCGGCCTATGCGGTGTTGTGGCAACGCGGCCTTTCGATAGGGGCTAAGCTCTTTTTTGCTGTTTTTCTTGCGGCCGAGCTCTGGGTTGTAAGGCAATGGATAATGTACTTTTAGTCTGGCCAAAGAAAAACGCGCCCCGTCGTCAGGGCGCGTTTTTTCAATCGGATGCGGGGTTCAATCAGGCCGCTTCGGCCTGCTGAGCCGCATTCCGGCGTTCGCTTTCTTCGCGTGACAGAGCCACCGAAGTCCGGACGCCGCGACCGACGAATTCCATCAATCCACCAACAACCCGCTCATTGGGGTCGATACCGGCGCAGGACAGTACTTCGCGACCATCGCGCGAACGGGCCCAGCGGGCAATTTGTTCTGGCCCATTGCCGTATTTCTTGTCGTCAGCGATGGCATCATCCAGAGCAGCCAGTACAACGGCTGCGAAAAGTTTGCGTGCACGATTGCCTTGTTCGTTATTGAAGGCAGTGCCGTCAACGAAATCTCTCATCTCGTTTTTCCTGTTTTTCTTGCTCTTGCAATTTTCGGCGTGACGGTCCTTATGACCTATTACATGCGATTCGGATACACCTAAATCGCATAACTACGTTGCGTCATTTGCATGGCTCGCTGCATGTGCAGCACTAGGTTTCGTTGTCTTGTCAGGTGTGGTCACGCCAGATATAGGGACAACAACTGACGCATCAACCGTTTGTGAAGGATTTAAGTCATGCCCAAGATAAATGGGAACGAAATTCGCCCCGGCAATGTGCTTGAGCATAACGATGGGCTGTGGGCGGCTGTTAAAGTGGATCACGTAAAGCCCGGTAAAGGCGGTGCTTTTGCACAGGTCGAACTGCGCAACCTGCGCAATGGCTCAAAACTGAACGAACGCTTTCGTTCTGCGGACAAGGTTGAGCGCGTACGGCTTGAGCAAAAAGATCAGCAGTTCCTGTACGAATCCGATGGCATGTTGGTGTTCATGGATTCTGAGACATACGAACAGATCGAGCTGCCGTCGGAATTGCTGGGTGAGCGCCGCCCGTTTCTGCAGGACGGCATGACCATTGTTGTCGAATTCTACGAGAGCGAGGCGTTGAATGCGACGCTGCCGCAAAAGGTGACCTGCAAGATTGTTGAGACCGAACCGGTCGTCAAAGGGCAAACCGCTGCAAACTCGTTCAAACCTGCAATCTTGGATAATGGCGTCAAGGTCATGGTTCCACCGTTTATTGGTCAGGATGAAATGATCATCGTGAATACAGAAACGATGGAATATTCCGAGCGCGCCTAAGCTTGTTCCAACCACATTCGAAAGACCGCATCCTTCAGGTGCGGTCTTTTTTGTTGCGCGGTCGCCGGTATCGCTCGGGGTCTGGACCGAACAGTTCAAGCATCAATTCGAACTTGATGCGATTGGCACTGACTTGGCGATAGAATGCGATTAGGAATGCGGTTGGACCTTGTATGCGTGTTAGCCCGCTGGTGGCAGCAACCACGGTGCCGACGTCCGTACGCCCCTGCAAAACCAGCCATCCGCCGAGCATCAAGATGCCAACCGTCCCGGCACCGTTGATGACGCTCAGCAAGAATTTGGCAGATAATTTCCAGATGAACATGCGACGGCGTGTTTCGTAAATGTCATCAAACAGTGCCTCGATATCTGTAGATACAGCCTCGATATCTTCGGTCGTCAAACGGTCGGTCGAATTGCGCAGGATACGGACCCGTTCGGCGACAAAGACGTTCACGCGCCGTTGCGAGACCAGAACAATAATGATTTGCGGAACGATCATCGAAAACGCGATCAGACCCAGGCCGGGTTGTGTGGATGAGATATAGCCAATCACACTGATCAACGTTCCGATCTGAACAACGGGGTCGGAAAAGGCGCCGCCTGCAAATTTACCAAGCTCTTCAGCCTCGGCAGAGACGGCAGTGCTCATGGTTCCTTTACGAAAGGATTCTCCGGTTTGGTTGAGGTCAGCTGCGCGCACCAACAGGCGTTGACGGATCATGCGGATCAGGTCCTCGCCCAAAGTGCCCGCCCGGTAGCCCAGCACCCATTTCAGGGCAAGGCTCAGCAAAATGACAGCCATCATGCCAGCGCCTAATGTCAACAATCGCTCAACCCCGACATCTGCCGAAGTCAGATGGTTGATGATGTCGCGCTGAAATTTCAGCGGAACTGCAGCTAGCGCTGCAACTGCCAATGACAGCAGGATAAGTATAACTTGCCGGCCCGCACTGGCCCGCCAGATTGCCCGATACAGCCGGAACATCTTTTACATCCCTCTTGCAGTTCCGGCGCCAGTGTTACCGCGCAGCGCGATGGGTTCCAGCGAAAACGTGGCGCGAGGCTATCCGTGGGGTTAGTCGGTCAAACGCACGATCGCATCGCCCGCCAGCATGTCCCCTTGGGCGCGGTCAAGGCGCAGATAGGCAATTGCTTTGCCATTGGATTGCGTAAACAAAGTTCCGGCGGGCTTTCCACCAGACTGTATCTCGGTTCCGATCGGTGCAGCGCCCGTAATTTCAACAACACGCAAGCCTTTGCGCAGTTCGGTTTTGTGCTTCATGCGCGCGGTGACTTCCTGGCCAACATAGCAACCTTTTTTGAAGTCGAGGCCATTCAGGGCTTCGAAACCGGCTTCAAGTATGTAGCTGTCTGGCGTTAGTTCGATATTTGTCTCTGGAATGCAATGACGGACGCGGATCGCATCCCAGTCTGTACCATCTTCGTCTTCCGGTGCCGAAGAATAGCCGCGCCAGCCAAGATCGGGATGCCTCGGATCGGGCAGGGCGCCTTCTGGTGCGGGGCCTGTGCCGCGCTGCAGATTGAGGTCGGTCGCTTCGATCGCAACATCAGCACGCAGCTTGTACATCGTCAGGCGCTTATTCAGCGCGTCGGCCAGATCCTCTGCCACGTCCAGCAGAATCGATGATCCGTCCCGTTTCAAAAAGAAATCAGCCAGATACTTGCCCTGCGGGGTCAGCAGGGCAGCGTAGACCAACCCCTCATTCATCCGCTGTACGTCATTTGTGATCAGCCCTTGCAGAAAGCTGTCAGTATCCTTGCCGGTCAGGCGCAGAATGCGGCGATTGGGCATGGGTTGATCCTCGTCATTTGGTCTGGCCTCGTGATATAGGAGAACGCGCCGCCATGACCAGAGGGTATCAGACGTGTCCGCCCCAATCAGCATCGTGATCCCGACATTGAATGCAGGGCAGGAGCTGCCAAGTACACTGCAATCGCTGATGGAAGGTCTGCAACAGGGACTGATCCGCGAGTTGATCGTCAGCGATGCTGGTTCGGATGATCACACGCTAGAGATCGCTGATGAGGCAGGGGCCAGGATCGTGTCAGGCGCCCCATCACGCGGCGGGCAATTGCGGAGGGGATGCGCTGAGGCCAAGGCTGACTGGTTGCTGATCCTGCACGCGGATACCGAGTTGCAACCGGGCTGGACCGCAGCGGTTGCAGAGCATCTGAACACAGGCCAACCTGCGGCCTTTCGTTTGCGGTTCCGCGCCAAGGGCGTGGCCCCACTCTGGGTTGCTGGCTGGGCGAATTTGCGCAGCCGCCTGTTCGGGTTGCCTTACGGCGATCAGGGACTGTTGGTCCAGCGCCAGACCTATCTGTCGGCGGGTGGGTATCCGGATCAGCCATTGATGGAAGATGTCGCCCTGGTTCGCGCCCTGCCGCGCTCGGTGCTGTTAAAAGCGAATGCGGTTACGAATGCGGAACGCTATATCCGTCAGGGCTGGTTTCGGCGGGGTGCGCGGAATCTCTGGACATTGGCGCGCTATTTTCTTGGGGCTGATCCGGCGAAGTTGGCAAAGGCGTATCGGGGATAAAGGCGGTGCGCAGTTCAACAATGGACTTGCCGAGGCGAAACGGGGCCGCAAAACTGACCAGACATAGGGCGATGATCTGTAAGACCAGAATATGCGCATTGGCCTGCAGATATTCCCATTCCTCCTTCAATTTGCCCACCTGATCAATCAGATCGTCATAGCTCTGGGCGAGGATCAGGTAGTCGCCTGCGATGGCAGGTACTTTGCGGCGCATGTTGTCAACTGCGGCTTGCGTGGTTTCATCCAGAGAGGTGAACACTAGAAACTGCTGGATATCAAAAGCATCGGCCTTAGCGGCCATATCGCGAGCCTCTTCCATCTCGTCCTTTGATGTCCGGCCAAACAGGAAATGCAGCCCTTGCAGCGGTGCAACTTCGTTTGTGACCGCAATAAAGAGCGGTAAATCGGCATTGCTGGCGGTCGAGGCAGACAAGAATTCCACCTTTTCACACAAAACGGCGGTATCGGGATCATATGCCGGGTCGCAAAACCGCAGTCGAAAGCGTGCTGCGTCGCGGTCGAAGGCCAGAGTTGCAGCATAAGCTACGTCAATTTGCCGATCCAATCGTGAGCTGTCTGATGTATAGAGCCCCGCCAGTACGGCGACCAATGCGCCGATCCCGCCCAAAACCACCCAGACAAGATCTGCCAGTTTCCAGGCTCGATGTCCCGCTGGCTTCCGGAATAAGAAGCCGGTTCCCAATAGGCCGATCAGAAACGAAAGAATAAGCAACGGTAGTTGATTGTCGGCAATAAATGTCATGTGTACAGAATGTACGGTCTGAGGTCGTTCAGACAATAGTGTTCACGCGCAGTTGTATCTCATGACACCACGAAAAAGGCGTCAGGATCCCGAGCTCTGACCGAATTTGCGGAACAGTTTGGTCCTGTCGAATGCCTGCTCAAGCTCTTCCGTACGTTCTTTCACGCTGTCCCACAGACGTTCTTGCATTTCGGCGATCACACATTCCAACAGTACCAGGATCGAGGCCATGGAATCCCACGCAGACGGAACCGCGATACGCGCTGCAAATGTGTGCTTTGCCAGCCGATGGATCGGCGAACGCCATTGATCCGTCAGCAGCACGACCTCGGCGCCTCGTTCATGGCAAAGCTGTCCGATCAGCAGCGTGGTGTTTTCGTACCGCCGCACATCCAAGGCCACCAACACGTCCCCTTCACGCACCTCAAGCAGATCATGGGTCCAGGAGGCCGCATCTGATAGCAGTTTCACGTCGGGCCGTATCATTTGCAGGTGCAGATATAGATACTGCGCCAGCGTCCCGGTAATGCGTCCTCCGGTTATGAAAATGCGTCGATCCGGATCGCACAATAGGCGGCAAAAGCTGTCGAATTCTTCCGGAGCCACCTCGTCGATTGAACGCCGTTGGTTGTCCAACGCCTGCCGGGAATAGCGGTTTAGGATATGTTCCTCTGGCAGATCATTTTGCCAGACATCCCGCTTGGCAACGGGACCCGAGATCATCTCTTTCACTTCGCTGCGGATAGCGGCCTGAAACTGAGGATAGCCGACAAATCCGGTTTTCTGCAGCATACGCGCGACTGTCGTGGTTGAAACCGAGGCGATGCTTGCAAGTTCCGTAATGCTGCCAAGACCTGCCATTGGATAATCATCCAGCAGCACATTCACCAATTGCCGCTCCGATGGGGTCATCGTTTCGCGATGGGCAAGGAGTCTTTCAGTTACGCGCACGGATTACATCCTCTTTGGTTATCCACCATCTAATGTGCAATATTTGACATCTGAAACGGTTGTGTGGGATGTTTTACAGGAAAATTATTGACAGGTTAAGGCTGGGTGTAGAAATTTTTCCCCATGGAATCGCACAACAATCTTTCGCCGATCGGGCATCTGGATTTTGGATCAGTTGTTCACGCACGCGAACCGGCGGACAGCCCATCGGTCATCGTGGTTTGTGAACATGCATCGTGCCGGATTCCCAAAGAATTGAGGGACTTGGGTCTAAACGCGGATGCTTTGCGCAGCCATATCGCATGGGATCCGGGTGCTTTGCCTGTCGCGCAGGCTATGGCACGACAAATGTCTGCTTCATTGATCTACGGAGGCGTTTCGCGGCTTGTTTATGACTGTAATCGGCCACCTGAAGCCGACGATGCGATGCCTGCTAACAGCGAGGATTTCGCCATTCCAGGCAACGCCTCCCTGTCTGACGCTGATCGCAAGGCCAGAGTCGAAGAGGTCTATAAGCCATTTTGTTTGGAACTTGCAGGAATGTTGGATCGTCATCGCGAAACGCTTGAGTTGATGGTGACAATACATAGCTTTACGCCCGTGTATCGGGGACAGAAACGGACTGTCGAATTGGGCTTATTGCATGGCGAAGACGAGCGCTTTGCGTTGAAAATGCTGGAAAAGACCCCTGCAGAGCTGCCGCTGAAGACGCGCCTCAATGAGCCATACTCAGCCCGCGACGGCGTAGCACATACGCTGGATGTTCACGCGAAACCAAGAGGTTTGCTGAACGTCATGATCGAAATTCGCAATGATCTGATCGAGACGCCTGAGCAACAACAAGCGATTGCTGATGATCTGGTGCACTGGATCGAAAACACGATGAGCGCGATCCAAAGCGAGGGCGCGCGGCAATGAAAATGATGGCCGCATATGTGCGCATCGTTGATGCGGTGAACTATCGGATCGGGCGGGTCATGATGTGGGGCCTGTTTGTGATGATGGGTATTTTGCTGTGGTCCTCGATCTCGAAAACGTTCTTTCTGCCATCGCTCTGGACGCTGGAAATGGCGCAGTTTGCAATGGTGACCTACTACATCATAGGAGGTCCGTACTCGATCCAATTGGGTTCGAACGTCCGGATGGATCTGTTTTATCACAATTGGAGCCCGCGCCGGAAAGCTTGGTTCGACGCCTGCACGGTGTTGTTACTGATCCTATATCTTGGCGTGCTGTTCTATGGTGGACTTGGTTCGACCGCCTACAGCCTCGGCTATTGGGGCGATGAACCGGTTTCCTATTTCACAGGCCTTCTGACCGGCAGTGAAGAGATCGGGAGACTTGAACGCTCATCGACTGCATGGAGGCCCTATATCTGGCCAGTCAAGGCAATTATGGTGTTCGGCTTCTTTCTTATGCTGCTGCAAGCAATTTCTGAACTCTTCAAAGACATCGCACGGATCAACGGGCAGGAAATCGGGGTCAGCCGGGCATGAGTCAGGAATATATCGCCATTTTCATGTTTGCCTCAATGATGCTGATGCTGTTTACAGGTCAGCGCGTTTTCGGGGCCATCGGCGCAGTTTCGGCGATTGCGGCGCTGGCACTGTGGGGAACAGGCGGGCAGGATATCCCCTTTTCGGCCGCGATGAAACTGATGAAGTGGTATCCGCTGCTCACGCTTCCGATGTTTATCTTCATGGGTTATGTTCTGAGCGAAAGCCGCCTGGCTGACGACCTCTATCGCATGTTTCACGTTTGGATGGGGCCGGTGAACGGAGGCCTTGCGATCGGTACAATCGGGCTGATGGTTCTGGTTTCTGCTATGAACGGCCTCAGTGTCGCCGGAATGGCCATTGGGGCGACAATTGCTTTGCCCGAGCTTTTGCGGCGCGGATACGACAAGACTATGGTGACCGGGGTCATTCAAGCCGGATCGAGCCTGGGGATTCTCGTGCCGCCTTCCGTGGTTCTAGTGCTCTATGCCATGATCGCGCGGCAACCTGTGGGTCAGCTGTGGTTGGCCGGTATTGTGCCCGGGCTGCTGATGGCGTCAATGTTCATCCTCTACATATGGATACGCTGTCGCATTCAACCTCAGCTCGGCCCTGCGATGGAGGACGCGCACGAAGTGCCTCGGGCCGAAAAAATCCGGTTGTTGGGGGCAGGCGCTCTGCCGCTGATTATCTTCGCGTCCATGATGATCCCCTTCGTCAATGGCTGGACCTCGCTTGTTGAAAGTTCAGCGATCGGGGCGCTGGCGGCTTTAGCGGCCTCGGTTCTCAAACGCCGGATGACGTGGAAAATCTTTGAAGACTGCACCAAGCAAACGCTGGCCATATCCTGCATGTTCATGTGGATCATTCTGGCCGCACTGGGATTTGGAGCCGTATTTGATGGATTGGGTGCAGTTAAGGCCATCGACAATCTGTTCACCGAACAACTCAATCTTTCACCATGGATGATCCTGATCCTGATGCAGCTCAGCTTTATCGTAATGGGCACGTTCCTCGATGATACCGCGATGCTCGTCATCGTTGCTCCGCTTTATGTACCGCTAGTGGGGGCATTGGGTTTTGATCTGATCTGGTACGGCGTGCTTTATACGATCACGACCCAGATCGCCTATATGACGCCGCCATTCGGCTACAATCTGTTCCTGATGCGAGCGATGGCCCCGCCCGAGATTACGCTTCGCGATATCTATCGCTCGATCTTTCCTTTTGTGGGCGTAATGGTTCTGGCGCTCGCGATAATCATGATCTTCCCGGAAATAGCGCTTTGGCTGCCCGGATATGTTTACGGAAATTAACCAGAAGGCCCGGCAAACGGGCACTTGAACTTTAACGGAGAGGAAATTGACATGACGACAAGACGTAAGTTTCTCAAAACTGCTGGGGTGGGGGTTGCAGCTGCACCTTTGGCCGCACCGGCGCTTGCGCAAAGTACGATTACATGGCGAATGCAGACCTATGCAGGGCCAGCGCTTGCGGCCCATGTGATCGATCCAGCCATCGAGATGTTCAACAAGATCGCCGGTGACCGAATGCAGATCGAGTTGTTCTACGCCGATCAGCTTGTGCCCACCGGAGAGCTGTTCCGTGCCATGCAGAAGGGCACCATCGATGCGGTGCAGTCGGATGATGACTCGATGGCTTCACCCACCGAGGTCACTGTTTTCGGCGGCTATTTCCCATTTGCCTCGCGCTATTCGCTGGATGTGCCGGTTCTGTTCAACCAGTGGGGCCTGAACGAGATCTGGGATGAGGAGTATTCCAAGGTCGGCGTGAAACACATCAGTGCCGGCGCGTGGGACCCCTGCCACTTTGCCACTAAGGATCCGATCAACTCGTTGGAGGATATGAAGGGCAAGCGCATCTTCACCTTCCCGACGGCGGGCCGGTTCCTGTCGCAGTTCGGCGTGGTTCCTGTGACCCTGCCGTGGGAAGACATCGAAGTCGCGGTGCAAACCGGAGAGCTGGACGGCATCGCGTGGTCAGGCATTACCGAAGACTACACCGTCGGTTGGGCCGATGTGACCAACTACTTCCTGACCAACAACGTATCAGGCGCCTGGGCGGGTCACTTCTTTGCCAATATGGACCGTTGGAACGAACTGCCCGAAGACTTGCAGACGTTGTTCCGCGCTTGCTGTGATCAGTCGCACTATTATCGCCAGTGGTGGTATTGGGGTGGTGAAGCCAACCTTCGCGTCAATGGCACCAAGATGCAACTGACCACAATTCCAGATGCCGAATGGGCGCAGGTCGAAGAAGCGGCTGTCAAATTCTGGGATGAGATTGCAGCTGAATCCGAGACCAAGGCCAAGGTTGTTGAAATCTTCAAGAAATATAACGCCGAAATGCAAAAGGCCGGTCGGCCCTACCGCTACGGCTGACCCAACTCGACCGGTCCGCGAGCGAGCGGGCCGGTCGCAACTGCGCAAAAAATTTTCGTCGAATTTTCTAGATCAAACTGGACGAATTTTTTGATCCTGTGACACCAGGCGCGACGCTTTGTCAGGCACACAATCTACCAATATGGGCCTGCGAGACGCATTCATCCAAGTGTTTCCAATACCCCAGTCCTTTGAACGCAGTGCAGTAACGGGCTTGAAGACCTCGTCCTTCACCTCACATATTGGTCACAGGTGAGGGAGTTTTTCATGACAAAAGAGATTGTTCTGATCCACGGAGCTTTTGCCGGGCCGTGGTGCATGCAGAATTACGCGGAGTTCTTTCGCGCACGCGGCTGGTCGGTACACACGCCTGCGTTGCGGTATCATGGCGGCGACCCTAACGCCGAACCCGATCCGGGCCTAACCGAAACCAGCGTCTTGGATTACGCCAATGACATAGCTGAATTCGTTCAGGGTTTGGACAGCAAACCGGTGCTGCTGGGCCATGCCATCGCGGGCGTAGTAGCACAACAGGTGGCCACTCGCGGTTTGGCCAGCGCCATTGTCCTGATCAACCCGAACGCGGCTTGGGGAACCTTGCCTGAAACTGACGACGAACGCGCCGTGCCGCGCGCGCTGATGGAGGGTGGGGCGTTCTGGAAACAGCCCATGCGCGTCGATTTCGACCTGATGGCCCCCTTTGCGCTGAACAAGATGCCCGAGGCGCAGCAGCATGAGGTCTTCGACCAACTCGGCCCGGAAAGCGGGCGGGTGATGTTCGAGATGTTCTTTTGGATGTTCGACGATCACCACGCAATGAAGGTGGATATCGACAAGGTCGACTGCCCGGTGCTGATCGTTTCAGGTACCGAGGATCGGGCCGTGAACCCCAACACCTGCCGCGCGCTGGCGAAGCTTTACGGAGATCGCGCGACGTTTCTGCCCGTCGAGAACCACGCGCATTTTCTGTTCATGGAACCGGGCTGGGAAGGCCCAGCCGGACAGATCGCCGATTGGCTGGATCAGAAGCTGGGGTAGGATGGGGTTTTACCCCATCGCTCCCGGTACGCTTTGATGGGTTGGAAACCCATCCTACATCAGTTGTTGGTTTGAAACGTGCTCTGCGGTTTCCAGACCAGAGAGCCATCGTCATTGCGATGACACCGCAGCAACCTTTCCTCGCGCGTGCTGATGGTTGAGGTGACGGTATTGTCGCCGGTTAGCAAGATGAAGGCGTCGGGCGAATAGGCCATACCGTCATAATAGCAAAACCGCGTCTCGGCGCCGTCCGGTATGGGCGATGCGGTGCTGAGCATCTGCTGCGCGGGGGCTGCCGTGGCCAGCAGGGTCAGGGCAAGCCCGAGGGTTAGTGTTTTCATGTCGTCCTCCCGTTCGGAAAATTGTTGGTTGTTTATTTGGGTCTTGGACGCTCGGAACCTCAAATGTCGTTCTTGGATGACGGTTTGAGGTTAAGTGTGAACGAGATCAACGGGTTAGGCAAGGGGGTTGCGGTGTGCCGGGCTGAAGCCCGGCCTACGGGGTGTGGGGAAAGCCAGCGTTCTTCATCCATCGCATGATAGGAAGTGTCATGCACGCATCAACTCCGCCCGCATCGGCGCATGCGAGAGTGGTGACGAAGTAGGATGGGTGCTTACACCCAACCTAAGTCTGCTATTCCCTTATGTGGCATCACTTAAATTCGGTTTTCAATTTGCGAAAGCTAGCGACGATCCAAAACTTAATACGGGTCTTTGTGCAGAGCGCGTTCCATATAGTAGTGATACTCTTCTTCAGCCTCCAAAATTGCAAGATCGCGTCTTACGTCTTCGACCTCTTTCTGAAGCTCATCAAAACAAGGTTCGCATACCTTCCGTTCGCTTGTTTCAAAGTCATTCACAACGATCGCGCGACCTTCGTCAAATTCCCATTCAAACAATTCTTGAGTTTCGAAAGTTTCATGTTCTGGGAGGGGGCTGCTGCAGCGTTCGCAAGAGAAGTGAGGTTCTTCCCAGTGGCAAAACAGGCAAAGAAACTTGTCTTCGCGGCCCACCAAAAAGTCTTTGCTACAATCAGGGCACAGCCATGTTGCATCTTCATTTTGCGCATTATCAAGCGCTCTTTTCTCGATCTCTTGAATTTGCTTCCCAATTGACAAGAGTTGTCCAGCAGAACTCGGGTCGACAAGATCAAGTACTTTGATGTTAAGATGGAACTGAAAAAAGTCTCGCAGGTAGGCGAAAACTTCAAAAAATTTAGCTTCCGTGGCACTGGGATTGGAGGTGTTCAAACCGTGAGCGATCCCGTTTCTGATCTTTATCGCGCTCGCAACTCGCTTTCGATCTTTGTCGCTTACGTGAAGACCGTAGATTTCTCGAACTTGCAGCCTTTGAAAAGCGGATTGAAGACCTACGCTACGGTCATCTGCATCCATCTTTTCGCGTACAAAAATCGGATGCTGCTTAGCCAATAGCGCTTTAGCAGCGTGTTCCAAGCTAGTTACCACATGAAGGAGAGCAAGCGGCCAACGTGAAGCGTCTTTGGCGTTCGCATCGAGGGCATTCCGTATTGCTTCTGCGGCAAAAAATTTTGCACTTTCAAGCAGTTGGTTATCCGTTGAACTCAAACATCCAACTCCTCCACAAACCGCGCGTTCTCCTGAATATACTGGAACCGCAGTTCGGGTTTCTTGCCCATCAAGCGCTCAACCAGATCGCCGGTCTCGCCGGGTTCGTCCTCGTCGATGGTGACGCGGATCAGTTTGCGCGAGGTGGGATCCATCGTGGTCTCTTTCAGGTCCTTGGCGTCCATTTCTCCAAGACCCTTGAAGCGCGAGACGTCGATCTTGCCTTTGCCGCCCAGACCTTTCTCAAGCCATTCGTCGCGCTCGGCCTCGTCCAGACAATAGACGCGTTTGGCGCCTTGGGTCAGGCGATAGAGGGGAGGGCAGGCCAGATACAGGTGGCCCGCGTCGATCATCGGGCGCATCTGGGTGAAGAAGAACGTCATCAGCAGCGAGGCGATATGTGCCCCGTCCACATCCGCGTCGGTCATGATGATGATCTTGTCATAGCGCAGGTCGTCGACATTGAACTTGGTGCCAAGGCCCACACCCAGCGCCTGCGTCAGGTCGTTAATCTCGGCATTGGTGCCCAGTTTCGAACTGGCCGCGCCCAGCACGTTCAGAATCTTGCCGCGCAGGGGCAGCAGGGCCTGTGTCTTACGATCACGGCCCATTTTGGCGGAACCGCCCGCCGAGTCACCCTCGACGATGAATAATTCAGTGCCGTCCCGTGTTGAACTGGAACAGTCCACCAACTTGCCGGGGAGACGAAGTTTCTTAGTGGCGGACTTGCGTTGTGTTTCCTTCTCGGCCCGTCGGCGCAGGCGTTCTTCGGCCCTCAGGATGAGGAAGTCGAGGATCGCCCCGGCGGATTTCGTATCAGCCGCCAGCCAGTTGTCGAAATGGTCGCGGACCGAGTTTTCGACCAACCTTTGCGCCTCGACCGTGGCCAGACGGTCTTTGGTTTGGCCGACGAATTCCGGTTCCGAGATAAAGCAGGACACCAATGCGCAGCCGCCGGTGATCAGGTCGTCACGGGTGATCTGACCGGCCTTCTTATTGTTGATTAGCTCGCCATAGGCCTTGATCCCTTTGAGGACCGCAGCCCAGAACCCGGCCACGTGCGTTCCGCCTTCGGGGGTGGGGACGGTGTTACAGTAGGACTGGATGAACCCGTCGCGCGAGGGTGTCCAGTTGATCGCCCATTCGACTTTGCCAGGGGTGCCGAACTTCTCCTGAAAATCCACGGTGCCAGCAAAGGGTTGCTCGGCATAGGTGGACGAGCCATTCATGGTTTCTTTCAGATAGTCAGAGAGCCCGCCGGGGAAGTGGAATGTGGCCTCGGTTGGCGTTTCACCGTCATCGATGGCAGATTTCCAGCGGATTTCGACGCCCGAGAACAGGTAGGCCTTGGAGCGGATGGATTTGAACAAGCGCGCGGGTTTGAACTTGTGATGGCCGAAAATCTCGGCGTCCGCATGGAAGGTAACGGTGGTGCCGCGCCGGTTGGGCGCCGCGCCGACCTTTTCCACAGGACCCAGTGGGATACCACGTGAAAAGCGTTGTTCGAACAGCTGCTTGTCGCGCGCCACTTGAACGACCATAGAATCCGACAATGCATTGACCACCGACGCGCCCACGCCGTGCAGACCGCCCGAGGTCTGATAAGCCTTGCCCGAGAATTTTCCGCCCGCGTGCAGGGTGCAAAGGATGACTTCAAGCGCCGATTTGTTGGGGAACTTGGGGTGCGGGTCGATCGGAATGCCACGCCCGTTGTCGCGTACGGTCAGGGCGTAATCGGAATGCAGTTCGACCTCGATCCGGTTGGCGTGGCCCGCTACGGCTTCGTCCATCGAGTTGTCTAGGATTTCAGCCACCATATGGTGCAAGGCACGCTCGTCGGTACCACCGATATACATGCCGGGCCGTTTTCGAACCGGTTCCAGCCCTTCGAGCACCTCAATGGACGAGGCGTCATAAGTTGTGGTCGCTTCTGGTGTCAACAGATCGTCGGGCATGGGGGCTGCTCTTGTTTTTGAGTTTCCCCCATTATGGCAGGTGATGTGGTCCGGGGGAAGAGGGGCGCGAGGTGTTGTGGGTGTTTTGGACTGCGATTGGTCTGAGCAGTTTTTGCGGCATTGAATCAACCGCTTGTTGCGTTACGCGAGAACGGGACTTTGTAAGCACGCTTAGCCTCCGCTTTAAACGCTCTTGAACGTTTGCTTTTAGGCGATTTCCGGACGGGCTTTCAGAACACTTAAGAAACTAGATTCGAAGGACTGAGGAGTTCATTCTTTCTCTTCAATCAATAGCTCTTCAATCAGAACACACAAAAGTTGCGTTCTCGATTTAACATTGGCCTTTCTGTAGATGGAGTTGTTCTGCGACTTAATTGTGCCCTCACTGGTCTCACGCAATTTAGCTATCTCTGCGACAGACAAACCCTTCACAGTGAGTAGTGCAACATCTCGCTCCGCAGCGCTCAGATTCCAGCGGTCGAATTGCAGCTCCAGCATCCGGAAAAACTCACCTTGAGCCATCTGAAGATTATGCTTGATCTCCTGATGTCGCCGCAAAAAAAGTTTGTGGCTCTGCCAGATCAACACCCCCCCAATAACAAAGCCGAACAGGGTGATGAGCGCGGTGATTTCGTGCACCACCCAGCTCGCAGAGAAAAGATAATATCCGGTGATTTCGCCAACCAATTCAGCCGCAAACGCAAATGCGGAGATCGCATATATAGCGATCCCCACCTTGAACATGGCGTCCTTGTCAAACCAATTGTTCAAACTTGGGACTCACTTGCGAGCAAGCGGAAATATACCTTAGTCATCATCTCCCTCACCATCGTCACCTTCGCCATCGCTTTCACCGCCGTCGTCACCATCGCCATCGCTTTCGCCGCCGTCGTCACCCTCGCCATCGCTTTCGCCGCCGTCGTCACCTTCGCCATCGCTTTCACCGCCATCGTCACCTTCGCCGTCGCTTTCACCACCGTCGTCACGCTCGCCATCATCGCCTTCGTCGTCGTCACGTTCGCTGTCATTACCTTCGTCGTCATCTTCTTCGTCATCAAATCCTTCATCATCATCATCTTCATCGTCAAAATCTCTGTCGTCGTCTTCTTCGTCATCGTACTCATCGTCACGCTCAGATCGATCGCGGACGATGGTTCCATCTTTTCCCAATACCACTTCTCTCTCGATCCCAGGCCCAGTTGCCTCAAAGCGGAGATTCCCAAAAAGCGTGTTTGTTATTTCAATTCTCTGGAAACCTTGTTCAGTAAGCTCGTCGATGACGTCTTGTTTGGTGGTTTGCGAGAGTGCTGTTGTAGCCATCAAAACAAAGGTTGTCGTAAGACCCATAGTTTTCTTGTTCATGTTCCAATCCTCAACGATTTTGCTGATTAATTTAGAGCACTCGCCGCTGAAGCTGGGAATACAACTTTGGATGGTTTCGCCATACTTGAACCAAAGATCTATTTCCTCAACGATAGGGGGTAACGCACGTAAAGTATTAAGGTGTGGGTTTGGAAAGCCCTAGGAGATCTGGCAAGGAAGACTCTTGCAGGTGCGCTCGGGGTGATCTGAATATTTTGACCAACAGTTTAGTTGAAGGTAACGCCAAGGACATGCCCGAAGCCAAGAAGTTTGAGAAGCTTTTCTCCACTCCAATGATGCGATTCCAAGTGCCCGACAGCGCAGCATTAAATGCGGCGTTGTTGTTTGAGGCAGACAAGATGCGTGAGGAAGATGAAGGCGTCTCAAAGTCCAATCGCGGGGGTTGGCACTCACGAGGGAATCTATTTGAACGCGATGCGCCGGCCATTCAGACTTTGCGCGACGCAGCAAAAGATGCGGTGTTCCAGATGACACGAAAGGTCTCGGACAAGGTTAAACCGGACGAACTTCGTCTGAAACTGTTCGGCTGGATGAACGCCAATCCCTCCGGCGGTTACAATGCACCACATACGCACCCCGGAGCGCATTGGTCAGGTGTATACTATGTCTCCCAACCCGAGGTCGAAGAAGGTTCGTCTGGAATGATTGAATTTCTCGACCCTCGGAATGAGTTGCCTCACTGGCGGATACTTGAGGCGAGTGCATTTCGGAACAAAAAGAAGCTGCGCCCATCTCCGGGTGAAATAATCCTGTTTCCATCCTATCTGACCCATTGGGTCCACCCAAATCAAAGCGAGGACAGCCGTGTAACCGTTGCGTTTAACGCGACTTTTCGTCGCCCTAAGTCAGGCACGCTGAAAACGTCAGGAAGCAAGTAGTATTTCATTCTGCGCAAACGATATCTAACGGATACATGTCGAATTCGTCTCGCCACCTGCTCAAAGCGCTCCTAGTCTGTGGACACTAATCAGTTACGACAACAGGAACCCAAATGAGCTGGATCAAGACCATACCCTATGCCGAGGCGACGGGCAGGCTGCGCAAACTCTATGACCGGGTCACCGGCCCGGACAACAATGTGGACAACATCATGATGGCGCACAGCCTGCGCCCGCACTCGATGGAAGGCCATATGGCGATGTACAAGGCTGTACTGCATCATTCAGGCAACGCTATCCCGAAGTGGTTTCTTGAGGTGCTGGGCGTGTGGGTCAGCTCTCTGAACCGATGCGGGTATTGTGTCGAGCATCATTTCGCGGGTCTGCAGCGGTTGTTGCAGGATGAAGCACGAGGGAACGCGATCCGGGCGGCGATCGAGGCAGGCGAGCCGGGGCAGGCGCCTTTGGACGCGGCGCAGGTTGCTGCGATGTATTATGCACGCCAACTGACCGAAGCTCCGGCGGATTTGACTGAAGCCAATGTTGAGCGTTTGCGCTCCGCTGGTTGGGATGATGGAGAGATTCTTGAGATCAATCAGGTATGCTCGTACTTTTCCTATGCGAACCGAACCGTACTTGGGTTAGGGTGCTCGACGGATGGGGACGTTCTGGGACTGTCGCCGAACAATTCGAAAAACCCGGATGATTGGGGCCATCGGTGAGGGCAGGAGCGAGGGGCCAGCCCCTCGCGCTCCCCGAGATATTTTTGGCCAGATGAAGGGCGGATCGGCGCGTCTGCCCGGAGGCTCAGTTAAAACACAACTCTGTTTGACACCAATCAAAGCGCTGAACATGCCGAACTGCTAGCTTTCTCTTCGACAGTGAAACCGAGGAGAGAATGTATGGATGCAACGCCCCAGATCAGTCAGAAATCACCTCATATTAATTCGGCAACTGCCCCAAATGCGGAGGCCTCGGCGCCGACGCTTGAAAAAATTCGGCAAGCTTTTGAAAGCGGTAACTATCCCTATGGCCGAAAGATGGCGCGCAAGGATTATGAGGCGCAGAAGGCCGAGTTGCAGGCTGAGTTGCTGAAAGTTCAGTTGTGGGCGCAGGAGACAGGCCAGCGGTTTGTGCTGTTGTTCGAGGGGCGCGATGCGGCCGGGAAGGGCGGCACAATCAAGCGGTTCATGGAACACTTGAACCCGCGTCAGGCGCGCGTCGTTGCGTTAAACAAGCCGACGGATGAAGAGAAAGGGCAGTGGTATTACCAGCGGTACGTGCAACAGCTACCGACCTTAGGTGAGATGGTGTTTTATGACCGGTCCTGGTACAATCGCGCGGGTGTCGAACGGGTTATGGGGTTCTGTTCTCCCAACGAGTACTTGGAATTCATGCGCCAAACTCCTGAGTTGGAGCGGATGTTGGTACGCTCGGGCATTCAGCTCTACAAGTACTGGTTCTCGGTCACGCAGGAAGAACAGCAACGGCGCTTTCGGAGCCGTGAAACAGACCCATTGAAACAATGGAAATTGTCACCGATCGACAAAGCCAGCCTGAGCAAATGGGATGACTATACTGAGGCAAAAGAGGCGATGTTCTTCTACACCGACACGGCCGACGCGCCCTGGACCATTGTAAAATCCAATGACAAAAAACGCGCGCGTCTGAATTGCATGCGTCACTTTTTGTCGACGTTGGATTATCCTGACAAGGATCACGAGATCGTTGTTGAACCTGACCCTCTGATCGTTGGGCAGGCGCATCATGTGATCCATCGCTCGGACCATATTCTTGGAACGGCACTGCATCCGGATGCGAAAATTGGCTAACGGGCCGGGTCATCACCAGACAGGGTGATGGCCCGCTTGGTACAAGTCATGTAAGTCTCACATTGAAATAAACCTGTTCTGCTCTTGTCTTGCGCTGCGGGCAAGCCTAAGGCTGGCGGGATGAACAAGGTGATGACATATCCCGGCCATTTGCGGGCAATTACAGTGTTGGGCGTGCCATTGATTGGCGGGCATTTGGCACAATATGCGATCGGTCTGACCGATACCATCATGCTGGGGTGGTACGGGGTCGAGGCACTGGCCGCAGTGACATTGGCCAGCAGCTATTTCTTTGTTCTTTTTCTGTTTGGCGCAGGATTTGGCTTGGCCGTTATGCCGATGGTGGCGACTGCTGCGGCTGAAGAGAATGAGACCAGCATACGCCGGTCGACCCGCATGGGCCTGTGGCTGTCTTTGATCTATGCGACGGTGATGATGCCCCTTCTGTGGTGGTCACAACCCATTCTGATTGCATTAAAGCAAGAACCGCAAGTTGCTGAAACCGCAGCGATTTACCTGCGTGTGGCAGGGTGGGGCCTGTTCCCGGCATTGTTGGTGATGACCCTCAAGTCCTATTTGGCCGCACTAGAACGAACGCAGATTGTGCTCTGGATCACGGTTGTTGCTGCTGTTGTGAATGGATTGACGAACTATGCGTTGATTTTCGGCAATTGGGGTGCGCCTGAGTTGGGGGTGATGGGCGCGGCCATCGCTTCGGTCGTGACGCAGATCGTGTCACTGGTGGCGGTGGTGATCTATGCGGTGAAGGCGTTGCCGGAACACAGTCTGTTCCAGCGTTTTTGGCGTCCGGATTGGGAAATGTTTATGAGCGTTCTTCGCTTGGGCGTTCCGATCGGCCTGACGACACTGGCAGAGGTGTCTTTGTTCGCTGTTTCAGCGGTGATGATGGGCTGGCTGGGTCCGGTGCCACTGGCGGCGCATGGTATTGCTCTGAATCTCGCGTCTGCGACATTCATGGTGCATCTGGGACTGTCTAATGTAGCAACAATCCGCGCGGGAAATGCATTGGGTCGTCGAGATCGTGCACATCTTGAAAAAGGCGCCATCACTGTGACCGGAATGTCGCTGGTGGTTTCAGTCTTAACCATTATTCTGTTCTTGACCTGTGCCGAGCCTCTCATTTCCTTGTTTATGGAATTTGATGATCCGCAACGGCCGGAAATTCTTTTGATTGGCACCGGGCTGCTGGCAATGGCTGCTTTGTTCCAACTGGTCGATGGCGCTCAGGTGATCGCACTGGGTCTTTTGCGCGGATTGCAGGATGCCAAAGTGCCGATGGTGATGGCCGCACTCAGTTATTGGGTGATCGGGATCCCTGCATCGTATTACTTCGGCTTCGTTCAGGGCATGGAAGGGATCGGCGTGTGGCTTGGCCTGGTGCTGGGCCTTGCCTGCGCCGCTGTGCTTTTGATGTCGCGATTCTGGCTGCGGTCTGTGCGCGAAGTTGGCGAAGTTCCGGCCTAAGGGATCAACCTTTGCTGATCCGATCTGATTTTTTGCGCACAAGCACCGAACGCAGATCGTGCATAGCCATCAATAGCCGATCCGTGACGTCCTCCAACTGCTCATCCGTGGCCTTGGACTGCGCCCATTGCGTCGTCAGATTTAGATGGTCGACGGCGCGATGAATATCATCCAAGTCGCGGCGGGATAGCAGGGCTTTCCGCTCTTCCATCCAGCGCGTGATTTCGGCTTTGTCCGCATCGGACAGACTACGTTGACCCTGCGGTTTGACCTCACCATTGCGGATGTTGACCACTGCGATCTGATCCATCTCGATCCTACGTTGGCGGTTTTCCGTATCGATCTTGAACACTGCCGCGCCATTCTCGCGTACGCGGAAGTAATATTCGGGCAGGGTTGTGGACATGGAAACCTCAGGTCAGGGACGCGCAGAAGCGTTGGATACGGGTGCAGGCCTCGGTCAGCGCTTCATCGGATGTCGCGTAGCTGACCCGGAAATTGGGAGACAGACCAAACGCCGCGCCAAACACCACCGCAACGTCGGCTTCTTCCAGCAGAGCAGTCGCGAATGCTTCGTCCGAGTCAATCACCGTCCCTGCCGGGGTGGTCTTTCCGATCAGGCCAGCGATGGACGGGTAGACATAGAATGCGCCTTCGGGTGTTGGGCAAGAGATGCCATCGATCTGGCTGAGCATATCGACCACCAGATCGCGACGGCGTTTGAATATCTCGTTATTTGGCGCAAGAAACGCCTGAGTCCCATTCAACGCTTCGACCGCAGCCCATTGGCTGACCGAGCAGGGATTCGACGTGGACTGCGACTGCACTTTACGCATTGCCGCGATCAGCTCGCCCGGGCCCGCAGCATATCCGATGCGCCAGCCGGTCATGGCATAGGCTTTGGAGACGCCGTTGCAGGTTAGCGTCCGGTCGTAAAGCCCCGGTTCCACTTGTGCAGGCGTGCAGAATTCGAATCCGTCATAGGCCAGATGCTCATACATATCGTCTGTCATCACCCAGACATGCGGGTGCCGCATCAGCACGTCAGTCAGCTCTTTCAGTTCTGCGCGGCTGTAGCCCGCACCGGTTGGATTGGACGGAGAATTGAAGATGAACCATTTGGTCTTGGGCGTAATCGCTGCTTCTAACTGATCGGCCGTCAGTTTAAAGTTGGTTTGAAGTGAGGTTTCAGTAATCACCGGTGTCCCGCCTGCCAGCAACACCATATCCGGATAGCTGACCCAATAGGGCGCGGGAATGACGACTTCATCGCCCTCGTTCAGTGTTGCCATTAAAGCGTTGTAAAGCGTCTGCTTGCCCCCGGTCCCGACCGAGATCTGAGCAGGCGCATAATCCAACCCGTGGTCACGCTTCATCTTGGCGCAGACCGCCTGTTTCAGCTCGGGGATACCATCTGGCGCTGTGTATTTCGTTTTGCCTGCGGCTATGGCGGCAACAGCGGCGTCCTTGATGTTCTGCGGTGTGTCAAAATCCGGCTCACCAGCACTCAGCCCAATGACATCGCGTCCGGCAGCTTTCAACTCGGCCGCTTTGGCTGTCATGGCGATGGTGGGCGAGGGTTTTACGCGTGACAATGTCGCAGACAGGAAACTCATGGGGGGCCTCAGTTTGTATGTTCAGCCTGACTGTCATAGGGTGCGCCGAAATATCGATCAAGCCAATTGAACCTCACCTATTGGAGACCCCTATGAACGACGAAACGGACTGGTTCGGACCGGACACTGCAACCTTTGGAGATCGCGTCGCGGGCGCGCGCGAGGTTGCGGGTATGACCCAGACACAATTGGCCCGTCGTCTAGGGGTTAAAAAGGCGACGATAATTTCGTGGGAAGATGATCTGTCCGAACCCCGTGCTAACAAGCTGTCGATGATGGCCGGGCTGTTGAATGTCTCGATCATGTGGCTTTTGACCGGCGAAGGCGACGGCATGGATGAGACCAGCCTGAACGGCGATGTGGACTCGGAGCTGCGCGATCTGGTGGCAGAACTGCGTACAATCAGGGGTGAGATGCGCGCGAGTTCAGAGCGCTTGGCCAGAGTGGAAAAGTCGCTGCGCCTGAAGCTGGAACGCAGTCAATGACCGAATCCCGCGAAACTCGGATCAAGCGCATGAAAATGCGCTCGATGCGACGTGGTATCAAAGAGATGGATTTGATCCTGACAGCCTATGCTGATCGCAACCTTTCTTTGATGGATGACGACGGGCTGAATACCTATGATGCGTTGCTGCACGAAAATGATCAAGATTTGTATCAGTGGGTCACCGGTCAGGCCAGCCCTCCGACCGAGCTGTCAGATTTGATCGCGGACATTGCGCAAACCTTTCAGAAATAAGCGATAATTCAACTTAACCGATTTTTCGGAAATTCGCGTCATGTTTTTAGAAACAGCGCGATGAATCGGAGGATCGGATGAGTACGGAGTTACAGGTCGCCGCGCCAGGGACCAAAGGGTTCATGACGGGTTATCTTGAGGCACTGGCGCTGGTTGAGCGTCTGCACCGCTTGCTTCTTGATGTCATCAAGGATGAATTTGAACGTGTCGGTGTGTTGGAAATTAACGCCGTGCAGGCCTTGTTATTGTTTAACATAGGCGATCATGAAGTGACTGCCGGCGAATTGAAGAGCCGAGGCTACTATCAAGGCAGCAATGTCAGCTACAACCTCAAGAAGCTGGTCGAGATGGGGTATATGCACCATCAGAGATGCGAAATTGACCGGCGTTCTGTCAGAGTGCGATTGACCCAACGCGGGCGAGAGATTCGCGATATAGTATCTGATCTATTTGCCCGTCATGCAGAAGGGCTGCAAAATCGTGGCGTGATTGGTGCGGATGGAATTGAAGAGATATCGGGTTCATTGCGACGGGTCGAGCGGTACTGGACAGATCAAATCCGCTATATTTACTAGCTGTTTAAGCGGTCAGAGACCAAATTTCATTGGACTGTCCAATGAAGCGGCACCTTATGCCTGCAGATATGAAACATTCATCAGGGGTGTAGCTCGGTAAGTTCAAAACCCTTCAATTCTCGTTCCAGCTTGCGTCGCATTGCGTTTTCAAAGTCTTCAAATCCATTTGCGATTTCAACGAAAGCTCCGGGGCCGTGCAGGACGTTGGACTGAAAAAACGGGATCAGGTCGATTTCGCCCTCAAAGTCGCCAGCGTTAATGACCAGACCATTCACGGTCGTGTTCTGGAACGGAAAATGCTTGTAGGCGATTTGAGGTCCGTAACCATCGTTGTTTTTCCCATCACCTGAAATGTCGATGGTTTGGAACAGGCAGCGGGGCGCGCGTTGCATGAGCGTTGCACCATATGCCAAAGCATGCCCCATTGCTGTTGGATAATCATTGGCAGACCTCTCGGAATCGCCGATGCTGTGTGCGGCAGCAAGCAGGTCTGCAGGCGCCTCGATCAAGAGCCAATCCAAAAGAAGTTTCTGGTTGAAACTGCCGGACCATTCGTAGACCGCCAGTGCAACCGGCTGCGGAGACCTAAAAAAAGCCGCTTGCACTTCTGGTGCGATCAGGGCGGCGGCCAACCCTTTGCGCTGCAATGCATCTTCGACAGCATCGACCGAAGTTGAGATGTCCATAGCAAGGGCAAGTGCAAGGCGACATTGCTCGGCCCAAGCGGGGCCGCCTGAAACGAGCAACCCCAGAGATGTTATCCGGCGGATCACCAGTGACCGGTGCTTTCCATGCTTGTCCACGGTTCCGCCGGTTCCAGTGCCTCTCCGTTTTGTAGTAATTCTACAGAGATGTTGTCGGGCGAGCGCACAAACGCCATTCGCCCGTCGCGGGGTGGGCGGTTGATTACGATCCCGTTGTCCTGAAGGTGCTGGCAGGTCTCATAAATATTGTCGACACCATAGGCGAGGTGACCAAAATGGCGGCTGTCGCTGGGCAGTTTATCGTCGCCATCCCAGTTATAAGTCAGCTCGATCGGGGCGTCTTCCTGACCAGGAGGGGCGAGGAAAACCAGTGTGAATCGACCTGCTTCACTGTCGTAGCGGCGGGTCTCTTTCAGTCCAAGAAGCTCATAAAATGTCATAGATTTCTCAAGATCCTTCACGCGGACCATAGTGTGGAGGTATGTCAGCCCCATCGCGACTTTCCTTACATTGATTGTGATGCCCAGCACCTTAGCGCGCCGGGATGCGGTGTCGAGAGGGCAGGACTGACACAATTCGCATATTGCGCGCTACGCCGCACATATCGCGGTTCCGGTGGTTAAAAAGCCGATATATAGTGGTGGGCGACTCATTGCTGGAAAGGATAATTTCATGCCTCTGTCTTCCGACCAACTGGCCGAGATTGAAGCGCAACGCGCACTATCGAGCCCGACCCGCCGCGTCGTTGCCGAAGGTATGGAAGATCACCTGTACACGGCGCATCAGGTTCTGGATCACGGATTTGTTCGGGTCATCGACTATATGGGCGATGACGCCGCGATCTGTCAGGCCGCGCGGGTATCCTACGGCAAAGGCACCAAATCGGTGCAGAATGACGAAGGCCTGATCCGTTATCTGATGCGGCATTGGCATTCGACTCCATTTGAAATGTGCGAGATCAAACTGCACGTCAAACTGCCGGTTTTTGTCGCCCGCCAGTGGATTCGCCACCGGACTGCTAATGTGAACGAATACTCGGCCCGTTACTCGATTCTGGATCGGGAATTCTACATCCCCGCGCCCGAACATGTGGCCGCACAGTCTAAGGTGAACAATCAGGGCCGTGGCGACACGTTGCAGGGCGAAGAGGCCGCACGGGTGTTGGAGATTTTGAAGGCCGACAGCGCGCGATGCTATGACAACTACGAAGCTATGATTGGTCAGGATGGCCAGCAGGGGTTGGCACGAGAACTGGCGCGGATGAACCTGCCAGCCAATATCTATACGCAATGGTATTGGAAAGTGTTAGGTGCTGTGAATATTCCCAATTTATGGAAAATGCTTTCCAAGCCAGTAAGTTGCGAAAAAGTGGGAAGTAATTTTCCCGTTACTGGTCTGACTGGTTTTTTCAAACGAGGAAAGTTGGAGCGGCTAGGTGCTGTTTGAAATATCGTGCCGTGTAGACAGATCTCGTTCCGAGATTAGTCTGAGTGAACGTCAATGTGACTGCACGATGCTTTTAGCTTTGGGCCAGTGATGTCCAAGCTGAAGAAAGAAAGGCGAGGGCAAAGTTGAAGCAGTATCTAGATGCTTTGAACACCATTCTAGAATGTGGTGAGGAATCAACCGACCGCACGGGTACGGGTACAATCTCGTTATTCGGCTTGCAGTCGCGCTATCGGTTGGCGGATGGTTTTCCTTTGGTAACTACCAAGAAGCTACACCTAAGATCAATTATTCATGAACTTTTATGGTTCATATCTGGCGACACCAACATCAAATATTTGAACGACAATGGTGTCACGATTTGGGACGAATGGGCTGACGAAAATGGTGATCTGGGTCCAGTATATGGTCATCAATGGCGAGCCTTCCCCACACTTCAACCGACTGGGCAGGTGAAGGATGATGAACCCCTGTACTTCGGGAGGGGAGTTGACCAGATCACGCATCTAATCGAAACGATAAAGTCCACACCCGATAGTCGCCGCCTCATTGTGTCTGCATGGAATCCGGGAGATGTACCGCGCATGGCGCTCCCTCCTTGCCATACAATCTGGCAAGTTCGAGTCTTGAACGGTCGTATGCACCTTCAGCTCTACCAGCGGTCAGCTGATATGTTCCTTGGCGTGCCATTCAACATTGCATCCTATGCGTTACTTCTAGTGATGCTCGCTCATGTTACTGGCTACGAAGCGGGTGATTTTGTGCACACTATTGGAGATGCCCACATATATTCCAACCATATGGATCAGGTGAAATTGCAGCTTACTCGCAAGCCGAAAAAGCTGCCGACTATCCGCATCAAACGCGATGTGTCGTCCGTATTTGATTTCCGATACGAGGACTTCGAGATCGTTGATTATGATCCTGAACCCGCGATCCCTGCGCCAGTGGCGGTCTAAGCAATGATTACTTTGATCGTCGCGCGTGCCGAAAACGGCGCAATCGGCCGAAATGGCGATATCCCCTGGCATCTTCCCGAGGACTTGAAGTCCTTTCAGCGAGAAACACTCGGCGGTGCACTGATAATGGGACGTAACACGTGGGATAGCCTTCCGGTAAAACCGCTGCCAAAGCGCCTAAATATCGTTGTATCTTCACGGCCTGACGCCGCGGATCTTGTGGCTCCCTCGGTGGCCGCGGCTGTTAAGATCGCCGCCGATGCGGGATATGATCGAATTTATGGCATCGGAGGATCGCGGATTTACCAAGAGATGATCCCACTAGCGAACAGGTTGATGATTTCCGAGGTCGACATTCAAGTCCAAGATGCCGATACATTTTTCCCCAGTTTTGACCTGGAGGCCTGGCGTTTGATCAACAAGCGGCTACTGCGGTCAGACGGGCCAAAGTGTTGTTTGCACGAGTACCTGAGGCGTGGGACTCAGCTAATTCAGCTGGATACCCAGGAAGCAAACATGCTTAGCTGACTATCGCAAGTAGCGGAGAGTGCTTTTGCCTTTATCCGTAAAGATCGAAAACCCTTCGCAGGTGAGTGAAGAATTTTCCGTATTGAAGGTTATTGGCGCGCGCGGTCTTTTTGAACCAGACTTCGTCTTCTTCCAAAATCGACAGGTGCAGCTGTCCAGTGTATTTGGATTTCGGTCTGCCTACTTCCTTCCCGGGTTTTTCGTTTGTAACAATTCTTGGCCTAACAAAGGTCACCTGTTCCTTTTCACGCACCTCTCTTTGGAGCATTCGAGCTTCAACTCTGTCAACTATTTCAATTACCTGAGATTCTGACAGTTGGATCTTTCTCGCCATGTAGTGCACCCCACAAACTATTTTGCCACGTTCTTAAGTAGACTGAATTTACCCATAGATTCAAAGTATACTGTATAGACGACTAGCGTTGCGTCAGCGATTTGTCAAAAGATGGCGCACATACAAGAAGACCAACTGCTTTTAGCATTTTCGATAGTTTTGCGTCGTCATCGTTTGGACAAAAAACTTTCTCAACAAGAGCTCGCAAACTTGGCAAATAGGAGCATGCAATACATCTCGCTATTGGAGTCAGGACGCCACCAACCAACCCTGGGAACACTGAACTTACTTAGCGATGCGTTAGGCTTGACTATATCTGAGTTGGTCAATGAAATTGAGATAGAGGTCGTTAATCGTCAATGAAATTGCCGATGAGTTCTAAATCTTCGTGATTGTCAACACGCATAGAACGAACCTGTACCATTAGGACGCTCTGACCTAGAGGCTATCGTTGTTACATGAGACATGGCCTAGTTCACATCCTTCGTCTCGTTCCGAGCTTCATCATTTTTCCGAATTGCCAACTCCGAGATTTTTTCAAATACCAAACGCTACTTCGGCGCGCGTGCCCCTTGATCCGATTGGTGACATACTTGGCCTGGATTTCGAGGCGCGGTGCGTCGTCTTCAAAGACTCTGACCTTGTTAGTCGGCTAGTCAAACTTACTGGTGACTGAGAGTGTTTTGAATTAGGGGACTGGCGGCATACCAGGCCCTCTCTAATCAAGACCCTGCGCTAGAGACCTCGAAGTGTGTATTTACCACGCGCAACAAGTGCTCAAAGTCACCTTGGACAGCGTCCTTCAGAAAGGTCTGAATTCTGACTTGCTCAGCTCCGGCGATTTCGGCTGCGGACTGGCAGCGCGCCAGAACTTCAAAAGCGTTGGCGTTTGTTCTGGGTAGGTCGATTGTCGCAAGTTTTTTCATGGCAAACCCTCATGTTGAATATCGGTCAACTATCGCAGGCCCGACTTAAATTCAGGTATAAGGTTTGCGGATTTTATTCCGATCCGGAGACTGATTTAGATTAAACATAAATCGCAGTTGTAGAGCGTTTGCAGCGGCTCCAGCCGATCATCCGCCGCATCCGAACAGTCGCTAGTCGTGAATATTCCGTCAGCGACAGCCTTAAGGCTAGAATACAAAAACCTATACCATGCTAAAAGGCAACAATGCGGAGTAAAGCCGACATTGCAAGGTCGAGCGGAGAGCCGTTGTAGGTGCGCCCAAAGCTTTGCATTTCGCCTAAAGATTTGCATCTTTGGCCCAAAGCCTTGGGCGCAATAGCCAACCACTGAATTTCGAATTCAACGTTAATTTCGCACAGTGCAAACTTTGGTTGTTCCCATGCAATGGTCGTGGGCCTCGTGAAGCGTGACGACTGCCGCTTAAGAGCAAGCCTTGGGCGATTGTCACTGCGATTGTGCACCCGGACACTCAAAAGACCTTGTTTGATGCCGGCAAACTGACGATCACACTGCTGTTTGTGATTGCTAACGCGCTGATCCTGAAACATGTGCTGACGGACGAGCAAATTCCGCAGCAGGTCGCCAATGCGATGCTGTCGGCGGGCTTCGGGCCGGTGATGTTTCTGGTGGTCGTAAACATCATCCTGCTTATCGGTGGTCAGTTCATGGAACCATCGGGCCTCTTGGTCATCGTAGCACCACTGGTGTTCCCGATTGCTATCGAGTTGGGCATCGACCCGATCCATCTGGGCATCATCATGGTAGTCAATATGGAGATCGGCATGATTACGCCGCCGGTGGGTCTGAACCTCTTTGTCACCTCGGGCGTTGCCGGAATGCCGATGATGAGCGTGGTCAAGGCAGCTCTGCCGTTCCTGGCCGTGCTGTTCGTGTTCCTGATCATCGTTACCTACGTTCCGTTCCTGTCTACATTCCTCCCCAACACATTCATGGGACCGGAAATCATAACCCAGTGACGCGGAATGCGCTGGCGGCATCCGTCGCCAGCGCATTTTGTTTTAGATAGTAGGATTTGTGCAATATTGCGGTGGTCCAGCAGCGCTACAGCACCGAACACCACAAACGGCTGCAATGCGCAGGAAGCAGACTTTGCAAAATTCGATTAGTTCTCACAGGTGGTCTTTAAAAGAAGTGCTTATGTCGCCTTCTAAAACGCCAATCTGGCATCCGCAGAATTCATAGAGGTATGTAATGCGCTGCATTCAATACTCTTTGAGACGTATGAATTCTGAATCGATCACCCCGAAGGACAAGACTGCTGACACATGCCGATTGGTCTCGGTCGACCTTTCCGCGTCACGATATAGGAAATGGCATTGTTCTCTCCCCTGATGGACCGATGGAAGCCTCTGACAAATAGCATCGTCTTTGATACTCCAAGTCCCATTGAGAGGGATACCGTTCATCCAACCAAATTCCATTTCGACCGTTCCGTCAGCTCTTCGTTCTTCTGAATATGGCGCTCCAAATGGGCCTGTCGTGAACTGTTCTTCGAACTGCTCGGAGTACAATTCAAGTAGCTCATTGTGCCCGATGCGGTCCCCTTCGCGCCCCTTGTCGAAATTGTAAGGCCATTCAGGCAATCCAGACGCCAACATTGCTTCGGAATAGATAATGAATACATTAGGATCATCATAAATTTCGAACCATGGCTTCATCCACATCACATTCAGCCATAAGTTATTGGTTAGAAAGCGCTGGATATATTCACGAGCCTTTTCGCTATCGCCTTCGCGGAAAAAAGCTTCCGCCAGAAATCTAAAATGCTGTTCGCGCAGTTCGTTCTCCGGAATGCTAAGCAACAACGAAAGCGCCTGCTGGCTGTTGCCCGCCCGGAGCAAATTCCAAGCCAGATCCCCTTTGTCGCCCGAACTGAGGCGCGCAGACAGCGCCTCGTACTGATTGAACGCCTCAATGGCCTGTTCGTAATCGCCAACCGCATTCAAAGTGAGCCCGTGCACAAGCCTAAGGCCTGGTTCGCTTGGGTCGTTGAAAACTGCGGCTCTCGCCATAGACAAAGCGCGGTCCCTTTGGAGTTGCTGCAATAGCAATCTGACCTGCAATCCAATAGCGACTGAATTTGAGGGATCGGCGCTGAGCACATCTCGGATAACAGTCTTTGCTTCATCCAGTGCGTCCAGCGTGAAACGTATTGTGTTGTAGCTTCCTTCCCAGATTTGAAAGTTGGCTTCTGCATATCCAAGTTTTGCCGCAACAAAGTTTGGATCTAGCGAGATTGCTTCCTCGTATAACGGCAGGGCTTTACCGATATCCGTGAAATCCTTGCTGTGCAGCAACCTATCGGCGTTTGCATAGGCAAGAAATGCGTTTTGGTCAGTTGTGGGCGTCTCTTCAAAAAAACGGCGCTCGACCGGGTTGAGTTTGAGCTTCAGCGCGCCAGCTGCTTTGAATTTCAGGTCGCTGACAAGGTCGAACAGCCGGTCTTTTTCCCCCTCTACAACTTGCTGCCAGATGACGCCGTCGCCGCTTTCTGTTGCATCTCTGAGACGCGCACGAATTTCGATTTCGTTTTCGTGTGTTCTGACTGACCCATCGAGAACATACCTGACATCAATGTCCCGTTTCAGGTCCGCTAACGTGACGGCGATACCTTTGTACCGCATCGTTGTACTGTACGGAGCAGAAGGCAACTGCCTAAGCCTGCCGTATGATCGAAGAAACAACTCTGTCACGACATCCGCTGAGACCTTGTCAGAGCTTGTTTCGGCCGTAAACGGGACGATCAATATTCCATCGTCGGGATCACCGAAGCTCGGAGTCCAGATTGAACCGATGAGGACACTAAAACCCACCAAAAGAACAACCGCTGCGGCAACCATAGGTTTTCCGATCCGGCCTGAGATCGGGTTTGTATCGGCAAGAAATTTGCCGGCATCACCTGGGTCAAGAAGCACTATGAATGCTTGTATTGGCTCCGAGAGGTTCTTGACCTTGTTGAGCCCGACGTCGGCAAAGCCAAGATCCAGTTTGCCTTTCACGCTTTTGAATACCGTATCCGAGATCATAATCCCGTTGGGCTCAGCCAATCCTTCCAGGCGGGAAGCAACGTTCACCCCTTCCCCAAAAATGTCGTCGCCTTCGACGAGAACATCACCGAGATTGATCCCAATACGATAAGAGATTCGTTTATCCGCATCCTGATCACGTTCGTGAATGATCATCGCGCGTTGTACCGAAGCCGCCCATGAAACCGCGTTTACGGCACTGGCAAACTCAATCAGTGCTCCGTCTCCCATGGTCTTCACGACCCGACCGTCAAACTCGATCACCTTTGGGTTAATGATCTTATCCAGGACAGTTCTTTGCCGCGCGAGGGTTCCGGACTCGTTCAACTCCATTAGCCGGCTGTACCCAACCATGTCGAAAGCCACTATTGCGGAAAGTCTTCTAACCTCATTTGACAAAGACGCCTCCAGCCCGTTGCAAACTTAGTGTAATGGCATTTTGGTCCGCTGTCCTATCCCGATAAGTTAAGACGCAAATCCGTCCAACATGAACAAACGCTGATGCATCTTTCGTGTGTGGCGGTGGCAAGTCCATTGAACATCTCAGTAGAATTGACTTTTGGTCAACTTGTCTGGATTTCAGGAATTGCAAAACTTTGACGCCAAGGTCCGGTTTGGGCTGCGATCAGTCATAGGCACGGGAAGCAGCGAAGGTCGAATGCGAGCCCAAATTGTCGATTGCTGCGGAGCAGTGTTAATGTCTGGATACGATGCTCTGGAATCCGAAATGACCAAATACCCCAGTCAAGCGAACGATGAAAGGCCCGCCATTCTCTGTGTTGCAGGCTTTGGTGACAATGCGAGCATGTTTGAAGGTTTGGCTGACACCCACCTCGCCAACAGCTATCGTTTGCTACCTATTAATCTTCCGGGATTTGGCGCTCAGCCTCTGGCAAAGAAAACAACTCTCGAAGCACTTGCGCAAACCGTCGCCGACGAAGCGAACAAGCACGGAGCCGAAATCATTGTTGCTCATTCGGTTGCTTCAATCATAGCTTCACTGGCTGCCAAAAGGGCAAGCTGTCCTTTGACAACCATCATTTCATTGGAAGGTAATATCACTGCCGAGGATGCCTATTTTTCTGGAACTGCTGCCGACTACAGTGATCCGTTTGCGTTTCGTGAGGCGTTTCTTGAGCGGCTTGATGAAATGGCGAAAACGGCACCAATCATCCGACGGTATCGTAATGAAGTATCGAAGGCCGATACTCTGGCGCTGTGGCAACTCGGCACAGACGCACGACATTTTTCAGCAGACTGCGTGCCCGGCAAGCTTTTGCAGAACGCGGCAAATGTGATTTATCTCTACAATCCCGACAACTGTCCGGACAGCACCGTCCGTTGGCTGGAAGAAAACAAGATGGATCGGATCGTTCTCGAAAAGGCCACACACTGGGCGAGCGTTGATCAACCCGAAAGGCTTGCAGAAATGATCGCTGAGGCACTTCACCGATAGGCGAATGCAGCCGTTCACAATTGGATAGATGAAAGCTGGCTTTGTATTGGTTTTCCGCAAGAACCGGGTCGCGGTGTCGGGGTCACGTAGGCGACACAAGTGGTCAGTCTGCAATCGCCCCGGACCTGACGATCCCGGAGGTCTGGGTCTTTGCTGTCTTGAAAGAACTACTTTCGGAGAATTCTGGGAGCATTTTCTTCCAACAAAGAAATTTGCTGAGTGATCACATTGATATTGATCAAGCTGTGAGCCGTGCGATGAAGTAGGATGGTTGCGTCGCATTACGCAACCGAACTTCCGTGACAAGAATGATAGCTCAATCCCCACCTTGGGTTCGCCCGGTAGCAATAATCGCTGCACTCTTTGGTCTCCTGACCATTTTTTCCGGGGGGATGGTGTTGTTTGGTGGTTCGGCCGCGAAATCCGCAGCCGGGGACGCGGTCCCAATAGTGCTTTGGTTCAATTTCCTTGTTGGGTTCGTTTATGTTGTTGGTGCTGTCGCACTCTTTAAATCCGCAGTATGGGCTCGACGATTTGCCTGGGCAATCGGCATTTGTACAGCTCTGGTATTCTTGGTTTTCATAGCAATGGCAGTTGGTGGTACGCCCTTTGAATGGCGAACTGTTGGCGCGATGATCATTCGCTCGGGATTTTGGCTTGCGGTGGCAATCGCGCTTTCCAGGTGAGCCTCCCCAACCAAACTGGTCCACCATTATGTTAATGACACAGCAAACTGAAATCCGCATGCGCCAAAGCTTGATTGCACAATGGTTCCAAACGCTTCCTTGATTCAGGCGATCCAATTGACCCACGATTCCGGTTAATCTTTTGCTGTAAGGTAGGAGCCTGCCCCGGCAGTAAGACTTTGGCGGCTGGCGTAGAAAGATAAGTGACTGGGCCTACGTCCCAGCCGCCAGGTCTTCCAACGACCCACCATCACGCAGAAAGTCGCTCCAGATCCACGCCATGCGATCCACAAACCACATCTTTCCACCTGAGATCACAACTATGCCGAGGCATGTGAACCCCAAGTCGAATAGCCAAAGGCCGTACGCAAACGGCAGAAGACCTAATCCGCTGACATAGGCCAGTGCTTTGGCTACTCGTATATGATGAGCCGCAATCTTGTCTCGGTGTCGCAGCCAGACACGCTCGCCCAATACACCTTGGGCTGACCAGCTTTCGAAGGTCTTAGGTCGGGAAAACGCGCGCGGATTGATCCAGACCCAGACCAAAACCACGCCGACGGCAACCCATGCCCAACTGCCAATCCATGCCCGACTCCAGATCGCCAACGCCAAAAGGGGCAGCGGTGTCAGCACGCGGGTCCAGACCGACCAAGGGTTTGTATGCCGCAACCATACCTCGTCCTTCATACCCATGAGGCGTTCGGAAAATCGAACTATGTCCATCGGGTCACTCCAGAAACTGCAAACCCACTATTGAGATTGAATCCATCCGCTACTGATCACAACCGCTTTCAAGTTTCGTCCTTTGGTGAAGATCAGGCGCTCACAATTGCATGGCGAATTTCCAGATCGATCCTGACAAGGCTTGAAAAACATATCTAGCCCTGACTTTGCTTGAGTTTGTTCTTGTTACATTTTGGAGCTTTGGGGGGCTGAAGTGACTGATACAGCAGACTTTGAGATAATGGAACGCCAAGGATGGGCGGATCCGTCTATTGCTAAAGGGTATGCCGACGGCTTTGAAATGGCGACGCGCCTGGTTGCCAGAAAGCTTGCAGGCGAAGTCGCTGCTGGGCCGAATTGTAAAGCTCTTGATCTGTGCACCGGACACGGTGTCGTGGCAGCAGAGCTTGTGGCCTGCGGCTCGGATGTAACGGGCTTGGATTTCTCTGAGCCGATGATTGAGCTCGCCCAATCAGCTGTTCCAACGGCGCGGTTCCTTCAGGGTGATGCAATGGCAATGGAGTTTCCAAATCACACCTTTGATGCGGTCACAATCGGGTTCGGCGTCCCACATTTTCCAGACCCTGAACGCGGTCTCAGAGAAGTAAACAGAGTGCTGAAACCGGGCGGTAGAGTTGCCTTCTCGATTTGGCGTGGCAAAGGATCAGATGGCGCGTTTGGCTGGCTGTTCGATGCTGTTGAACGCCTGGCCGACCCATCCATCTCTCTGCCTGCGGGCCCGGATGCGCACATGCTCGTAGACAGCGGAATTGCCAAACCAATGGTCGAAAATGCAGGTTTCCGCAATGTGCGGCTTATCGATGTTGCAAGCGAATTGTGCGTTTCAGATCCTAAGATGCTTTTTGATGTTTTTGATGGGGGTGCAGTGCGTGCGGCATCGCTCCTCAAGCGTCAACCGAAAGAACGGCGTGATGCAATACGTGCGGATTTGGCAACGCGCGTTCAGGCGGAAGTAAACAAAGACATTCGAGGTTACTTTGTGCCTGCCCCTTCAGTTGTTATCACTGCTTCGTCCCAAGCCTGAGCTGCTTCGCTGTAGATCGATTTCGCAGGATGATAATTGGAGGGATCGTCCATTGATGCCGCATGGACGTAGATGCAGTCACTCATCCGTTCACTTCTACGGATCAGCGGTGAGCCGCAGTTCGGGCAAAACCCGCTAAAGGTCGACAGCCCTGATCCTCCTGCCATTTCAAATGTTTTGAGCGCATCACCAATCGAAACAGATTTGGCCACAAGTGGCACCATCTCTGAATGTCCCGAGCCGGTGAGCTGCTGGCAATCTCGGCAGTGACATCGAAACATCGGAAGGTCAGAGCGAATTCCAGAATATCGCACCAGCCCACATTTGCAGCCGCCTTCGATCTTATCACTCATGTCTTCTCCTCCACCTAGAAAGGATAGAACGGCCGGTCCTTTGTGTCAGCTTGAACCTGCCGCTCCGAGGTAACAAGGACCGGCTATCGGTTAGAACGGTACAGCCACGCTTGTTCAGAATCTCCGGCGGTTCGCGCCTAAATCTGCCTAGCCGATACCGCAAATGCAGAAAGCGTCCGAACGGACAAGTAAACACCTCGGTTTTGCAGAAGATCTGATCATTGTTATTGTGGATGCGGAGTAATGCCGGTGTTCGAGGGGTGCAAAATGGCGCGGAGACTTCCAGGCGAGGGTGACAAGAAATTTTTGGTTTATGCAGGTACAGGTACGGACCTGATCTTTAACCACGGTATCGAGCTTCCGGGTTTTGCTTCGTTTCCGTTGCTGGAGAAGCCTGACACCCGGGCTGTTCTGGCCGGACAAATGCAAGCGCTCGTACAATTGGCCGGCGATATGGGTGTTGGGTGCATTCTCGACGCACCGACATGGATGGCCAATGCCGACCGTGCTGCACCTTTGGGCTACGATGCTGAACGTCTTTGTGAGGTAAACAAGGATGGTGTCGCACTGATGGAGGAGGTGCGCAATGCTTCTGGTCGGGATGACGTTTTGGTTTCCGCCTGCGTTGGCCCAAGACACGATCCTTACGCTGACATCCCGCCCATGACAGTTGAACAGGCGCGTGGTTACCACGGTGCGCAACTCTCTGTTCTGAAAGAAACCAGTGTTGATCTGGTGACCGCGTACACGTTCAACCGCCTAAGCGAGGCTGCTGGCTGTGTTCTGGCTGCAAGAGATATTGGTTTACCCATCATTTTGTCATTGGTCGTCGAAACCGATGGCTGTTTGGCTGACGGCACAAAGCTTGTTGATGCCATAGACCAGATCGAAGCGGAAACTGACGGCGCGGCTCTGTTCTACATGGTCAACTGCGCACACCCGACGCACTTTGCCGACGCGCTCAACGCGCATCCAAGGCTCAAAGGTGTTGTTGCCAATGCATCAAGTTGTTCGCACGCAGAACTGGATGAGGCCGATACCTTGGATGAAGGAGATCCCGTGCAACTCGGCCAAGAAATTGCGGATGTCATGCGGGAAAACCCGTCTATCAGGGTGTTTGGCGGTTGCTGCGGTACGGATATGCGACACCTAAGGGAAATGGCTTTGGAGGTAGATCGCAGATAGCGCTGCTATTTTACTTACGACGGCGTATCACCGAATGCGTGAAGCTTGATGATAGGCTTTGAGGTGAAATACAGTGATCGGTGAATATTCCAATCAAAAGTTGGCGAAGCGTAAAAGCGCTTGAATTTGTGATTATAGACCTAGGACCAAACGTGTTCTACCGTCCCAATAACGCAACTCAATTTGCGAAACTCAACTGGCACCTTCAGGACGGAGACAGACGATGTTTGCTTCGAGGATGAAAAGCTTTCGCACTCACATGCAAAAGGCCGGAATCGACGTTGCTCTCATCGCCGATGACGACAACGTTTATTATCTGACAGGCTATTACGACTACCTACATATGGAGTTTGGGCGCCCAACCATTCTGGTTGTGCACAAGTCAGGTGAAAGCCTTTTGATCACGCCGACAATAGACCTGAATGCCGCACGTTCGGCCGCTCATGTTGATCGTATCGCGGCCTGGAATGACGGCATGGGCGAAGAGTGGCGGTCGGAACTGCCCAAGGCGATCAAAACGGCAAAGCGCGTTGGTATCGAGCCTGATCATATGCCACCAGTTGTGCGGGCATATCTGGATACGTTGATCCCGGTGGAAAATCTGGTCAGCGCCACACCGATATTGGCTGAAATGCGAATGATAAAATCCGCCCAGGAACTTCAATTGGCCCGGCATGCCGGGCAAGTTGCAAGCGCTATGATGGACGCCGGACGCGACGCCATTGCAGACGGAGTGCCGGAGTTCGAAGTTGCGCTTGCCACGTCCCGAGCCGGGACACGAAAGGCCGCCGAGCTTTTAGTGGCGCATTACGATGACGCGGATATGTCGCCCAACACTCATTTTCTGCAAATAATGGCGTCGGGCGATACCATCACCAAAACCCATCATCGCGCCTCAACCCGGATTATGAAACGGGGCGAGCCGGTGTTTTTGTGCTTTTGCGGTATGACCAATTTTCACCGCTTCAAACTTGGCTTTGACCGCACCTTTTGGATCGGTGAGATGGCGGATAAACAACAAGAGCATATCTATGAGGTTGCTGTAGCAAGTCAGGCCGCCGCACTGGCTGAGCTGCGCCCAGGTGTGACCGCCGAAAGTGTCCATGCGGCCTATGCCGAGGTTATACAGGGGGCGGGGTTTGAATACCCGTTCCGGTGTGGTCGCGCGACTGGCTATAGCTTTTTGGAAAAGCCACAGTTGGTCACCGGCGACACGACAGTATTGCAGCCAGGGATGGTTTTCGCTGTTGATGGTTCAGTATCAGTCGATACATTTCGTGCGCAGGTCGGCGACAGTTTCATAATCACCGAAGATGGTTGGGAGGCAATAACGGAACATCCAAAGTCCTTGGATGCCGTTATCCTTTGACCTTCTGACCAACGCAGTCTTTTGAATGCATTGGCGTGGCGAGCGCCTGAAATGGCGAGCCGGGTCTTAGGATTTTGTAAGTTTTGCTCCACGATCTCGCGATTGCGTTGCATCTTTAGGCATCCGCAACGCGATAAGGTGCGCGAAGTTGGAAGCACCTCCGGCACCTTCGATAGCGCAGTTTCAGAGGTAAATAAGCCACTTTGGGACCCGGCAATTGGAATGTATAACTGGCAGTGCATTGGAGAAGAAGGCGTGGCGGAAAACTTGCGGTAACAGCCATTGTTCGATTGGGGGTAGATGGAAAATGAGTGATGATTCTGAAACCTACCGAGGAATCTGTTATTGCGGCGCATGTAGTGTTTCTACTGCCGGTGAGCCGATGGTCATGGCTTATTGTCATTGCCACTCTTGCAGAAAATGGCATTCGGCGCCGGTCAATGCCTGGTGCCTCTGGTCGGCAGACAATGTCTCGTTGTCAGGACCGACGGTTCACTCGGACAAGAATGATGAAAGCCATCGTGTTTCCTGCGGCAAATGCGGGGGTGCATTGGTGAATATCAAACCCGGAAAGGACATTGTAGCGGTCTACGCAATGTCGCTGGCCGAATCCGGTTTGAGCTTCGAGCCGGCCTTTCACATCTTCTACGGCGAGCGTGTTTTCGACATGGCTGATGGCCTGCCGAAGTGGAAGACGGTTCCGACATCGTTTGGAGGGGATGGTGCCGCTGTGACCGAACCGGACAAAACCGGTTGGATTTCCTTGAACACGCGAGCCGAAGGTTGAAACGCAAACTCACTTCGATCTTGGCGGCTGACATTGTCGGCTTCTCGCGGCTTGTGGAAGCCGCCGAGGAAGCCACGCTGGCCCGTCAGAAAGAACTGCGCGTGTCCGTATTTGATCCCGGTGTTGCGCAGGCAGGTGGTAAGATCATCAAGTCAACGGGCGACGGATTTCTGGCCGAGTTTTCTAGTGTAGTGGAAGCGGTTCGCTTCGCGATATCTGCACAAGAAGCCGTTCGCGCAGAGGAAGAATCCACGCCTCAGGATCGGCAGATCAGTTACCGCATGGGCCTTCACATAGGCGATGTGGTTGTTGATGACGGCGATATCTATGGTGACGGTGTGAATCTCGCAGCTCGCTTAGAGGGCGCAGCCCCGACGGGCGGGATTTGCATCTCCGCTGCCGTTCGTGACCAGATCGTTGGCGTAATGGACGTGCAATTTGCGGATGTCGGTGAATTGACATTAAAAAACATCTCGCGCCCGATCCGCGCCTTTGTTTGGGCCCCCGACCAAGATGGTGCGCAGAACGGTGTCAGCACACCACCCATCGGTGGTACATCCAGGAAACCGACCATAGCCCTCGCGGCATTCGAAGCCCTTGGCAGCAATGATGATGCCAAGATGCTGGCAGAGGCCTGCAATCACACGGTAGAGGCGGCGCTTGCCAATCTGACCGGATTGGATCTGATCGCTCTCGATGCGGACCCGGATCATATCGCAACCGCAGTGTTTCAGGCGTCCGGCAATCAGGTCCGCGCCACCCTTAAGCTACGCGAGACGAGCACGTCAGCAACCTATCTGACCCAGCGGATGAACGGTGATCTTTCCGACCCCTTCTTGGCGGAAGATCTGTTGTCAGGTGAAATCGCAACAACGATCCGATACGGAATTCTGCAACGAATTGCTGAGCACGCGGCTGAGACAGAGACAAACGATCCCGAGGCAATGCTGAACCTCGCAGGGCATTACATGATGGGATCGCAGCCCGAAGAATGGGACGCGGCGGGCCGTCTGCTGGACAGGATCCTGACGGTCCAGCCACGCAATTTTATGGCCGTTGGGATGAAGGCGAACACGTTGATCGGCGAATTGGTCTGGGGTTACCGTCCGATAAACACAAAGGATATCGAAGCGGCCGACGCCGGGTTGAGCAAGGCGGTATCGTTGAATGACCAAAGCGACTACTTGCACCTGATCCGGGGGATATTTCACTACGGTATTACCGGCGATTTGGAAGCGGCGGTGCGGTGTGTTGAACGCGGGTTCGAAATCAGTCCGCAGTTCGCCCAGGGGCATATGGTACTGGGCTGGATTCAGAACCTGATGGGCCAACCAGAGTTAGCGCTGAAGTCCATCAAAAAGGGCTCGTTTTCTCTTGCCAAGAACCGGATATATCACCGTGTCCCACAAGCGTTGGCCCAGACTTATCTGGTTATGGGCGACTTCGAGAATGCCATCGCCAACGCCAACCGAGCGCTACAAAATTCGCCGGGGCTGCCGGTCGCACAAATGTACCTTGCCAGCGCAGCCGGTCAGGCTGGTCTACCTGATGAAGGAGAAAGGGCGCGGGATGCCCTAATTGCGTCAGATCCGGACTTCCGAGTTAGCGGCGTGCGCAGGTTCCATTTTCAGGACCCAACACGTTGGGACGCAATCCTGGATGGACTTCGTTTGGTGGGGCTGCCCGAGTAAGCTCTCTCGGGAAATTCTGTGTTGAAGTGTGCTAACATCAATCCCCGAGGGGGACATTATGCACAACAAAGTATTGGCCGTTTTAGTTTTACTCGTGAGTTCAGGGCAGGCAATCGCCCTCGATTGTGGTGACAAAACAAACTCGTGCAAGATTGAAACCGGAGAATATCATATCGTTCTTCCGAGCGATTGGCAGGGTGGACCTGCTGTGATGCACCTGCATGGTTATGGCGATACAGGTGAGAAGATTGTAGAGAACTCGGCGTTCGTTGAAGAATTCACCAAGCGGGGATACGCATTTATCGCGCCAACCGCGCTCCCATGGTTGGATGGTAAACCCACCGACTGGTCTGTTCGAGACGGTTGGAACACCTACCCTCGCTCAGACGTAAGATTTCTCCGTGAGGTTTTGGCTGACGCTGCCCTTCGTGCAAACGTGAATGTGGGCCGGGTGTTGCTGACAGGGTTTTCCAGAGGCGGATCAATGGTCTGGGAAGTTGCTTGTCTTGCACCGGAAATAGCGCTTGGTTACGCGCCGGCTTCCGGTGGTTTCTGGCTCCCGGCAACCGAAGATTGTCTAAAGCCGGTACACTTGCTCCATACCCACGGGTTTGCCGACAAAGTTGTTCCGCTTGAAGGTCGCGCAATACACAGCGAGGAGTTTGACGTTACCATCACGCAGGCAGATATCTGGCAAGGCCTGTCGGTGTGGCGGCAAGAAAACAAATGCCCACCCAATGCTGTACATCACGAAATGACCGAGGGTCTGTGGCGCAAACGCTGGAACTGCGAATACGGTAGTCTCGAAATCATTCTGCATAACGGAGGGCACGGTTACCCGACAGGATGGAGCTCCACAGCGCTTGACTGGTTTGAAAGTCTGGGAAACTGACGCATCATCAATTTCAAAAAAATTTGGTTTTGCTACGGTGAGACTTATAAGAGCTTGTGGATCGGTCGGCTGGCCAAAAGGCACGTCTTCTAGATTTTAGTTAGAAACGCAGAGCGGATAGCTGTTTTCATGGCATCCAATGGCCCGGTTTCCTGTGAACCGGATGCCGCCATCACTAGCTTCGAGGCGGGCGTTCTGCTGAAGCCAAGCGTCTCGCCCACTATCGACAGATTGGCATGAAGTGAAGAACGCCCCAGCAGACCAGCCGCGATCCCAGCTTCTACTGCCGCGATTACGCCAGAAACACTTTGGCTTTCCGATATTCTCTGCCGTTGCGAAGGCCGTGGTCTAAGGAACGTTCTCACTGAACACGGGGTGGACTGATTATGTGGCAGTTCGAGAGGCAGCTGAAATTGACGACTGCAAGTCAACAAGATGAAGCCATGCAAAGAGCAATTACTTTTTTTTGCTTTCGAGGCTCGCGGAAGTAAAAGCCGCTTGCAAATGAGTAGCGCAATCGGAGGTGCCGGTTCGCGAAGGTTTCGCTCAACTCGGCAAGTCGTCACTAGATGGTGGCCGGAGTTGTTACTGATGCGAAAGCAACTTTCCATTTCTGTGTAAGCTACGGTATATGTTGTGTCCGCTTGGTCTAAAGATAGTATAAATTGTGCTATGTACGCATCCTTTCAGATCCCAAAACCGACAGATGAACAGGTTCTAGAGCGAGCTCCTCTGGAGCTTTTTCGGTGCGTTCTTAAAGACCCAAATGTTACGACGTACGTCCGCCAAAGCATCAAGGCTTGTATCGTGCGTGGTCGAACTCCATATACACAAGGTTTACGTTTTTCTTTTTCGACCTGCTGTCTCCCCAATTCGGCGTTCAGTCTTTCGATTCAGACCGACCGCGCCGAGTCGCCGCAATGATGCGGGCGGCAAGTATTAGGAGACCTCCACCATGGCAAATGGCACAGTAAAATGGTTCAACTCGACCAAAGGATTTGGCTTTATCGAACCTGAAGATGGCAAGCGCGACGTATTCGTGCATATCTCGGCACTTGAACGTTCCGGCATCAGTGAATTGAAGGATGGCCAGAAGGTTACCTTCGACATTGAAGCGGGCCGTGACGGACGCGACAACGCTGCCAATCTGGCACTCGCCTGACCTTTTTCGGGCACCCTTTCTGGGTGCCCGTTTGCACACTGGGCTACTATAAGCTGTTGGAGAACAAGTAAGTTGCAAACAAAAGTCTGGACGCGGGCGCTCGCGCAATACCGTGTGCCCGATGCGAAGCGCAGTATTTAAGAAATTGCGATCACTGTTGTCCCCTTATTCGCACTATGGGCCCTAGCGTGGACGGCTTCATCTTTTAGCGTCTGGATCGCAATATTACTGACCATCCTGAATGCCGCATTTCTGGTCCGTGTCTTCATCATTATGCATGATTGCGGTCATGGATCATTCTTTAGAAACCGCACTGTTTGCAATTGGACAGGCCGGGTTCTAGGTGTTCTTGCCCTGACACCCTATGACGTTTGGCGGCAAAGCCATGCGATTCACCACACCTCAACCGGTAACCTTGATCGCGCGGTATGGGTGACATCCCTACATTGACCACTGAAGAATACTTGAAGCGAAAGTGGTTCGGGCGTGCCGCTTATCGTCTGACCCGGAATTCCATCTTCCTGTTCGTTGTTGCGCCGATCTATACGTTCTTCCTTCAAAATCGTTTACCTCTTGGTTTCATGCGGTCGGGCTGGCTGTACTGAGCCAGTGCAATGGGAACAAACGTCGCGATTGCAGGGTTATTGGCACTGGTTTTTTGGGCCGGAGGCTTTGAGGTGTTGGCGTAGGTTTTCCTGCCAACCATGATTGTCGCATCGTCACTTGGTATTTGGCATTTTTACATTCAACACCAGTCTGAACACACGACCTGGGATCGGGAAGAGAGCTGGAATCTTCAGAACGCCGCATTCTATGGAAGTTCTCACTATGCCCTGCCTGACATCCTGCGTTGGTTCTCTGCTAATATAGGCGTGCACCATGTTCACCACCTCGCCAGCCGAATACCTTTTTATCGGCTAAACGAGGTTTTGCGTGACCATTCTGAGTTAGTAAACTGCCAGCGTATTACTCTGTATGAGAGCTTTCATTGTGCTCGATTGCATCTTTGGGATGAAAAAAGTCAACGTCTGCTGACATTTTCCGAGGCTTTGTCTAACGCCAATTCCAATAGACAATTAGTGTAACCTAGCGCGTACCAGATAGGCTTCGACCGTATCACCGCCCAAGGCGCGAATGGCCTCTAATCGGTGAAGGCCTTCAATCAGCACGAACCTCTTGTTATCCGCGCGTATCTGAATAGGCGTCTTCTGGCCGTTCTTCAGGATATCATCGGCCAGCGTCAGGACTTTTTGCTGATCAAGTGTTTTTGCACGTTTTATAGGTACATAGATCAATTCAAGCGGATATGGTCTTTTTTCCAACATAAGCTACGTGTGCAACCTTTCGTGCATTTGTCCCGGTTCGGTGTTCGCTTCAAAAGCAGGCGCTGGAACGTACGTCATAGGACTGAACGAACAGCATCACGCAGTTCCTGATGCATAATCCAAGTCGCGGGCTCATCGTCACTTTCGATGTGAGAAAACGCCAAGACCTGCGCAGCGCCATCATTTTGTACCGATCCGACTTCGGGAAGTTCGAGTTCCAGATATTCTGCAATCAATAGTCCGATTTTTTTGAAGACCTTTATGGATGCCTCGCGCGATTTGTAACCGGCTGCCTGAGACAAGTGACCAATGGTCAGACCGTCCTTGCCTGCAATTGTAAGTGCTTTGAGCATTGTGACTTGCGCAGGGGTGAGCCTGATCTGGCGCAATGCCTCGGCATATTCTCTTTCACTGGGAACGAGGGTGCCGGAGTTTCCCTCCAAACGGCGTTGACCGCTACGCTTCCTGTCTCGTTCTTCGAGAACTTCTTTTAAGGCTTCAATGGCTAATGCCGGCGTTTCGCCAACTGCATCGGCAATCATTGCCTGCGTTTTAGCTGGTGGCATGGGAAATGCCCGTGCAACACTATTACCGCTCAGAACGCCAGCCTTAATCAAGTACTTTCCAAATTCTACTTCAATCACTCCTGATACGTCAGCGTTCCGCGACTTACGAACACTGCGGTCCTGAAATGCTCTTTGTTCCAAACCACGAGCTGACATATTGTAGTCCGGAAGGGTTACTTGAGGGGCATTTTTGCGCATCAGAAAAACACCACAACAATTATCGCCGTGACAAATACCGCTATCGCGATAAACATCTTTACATTGTAGGACCAGCGATGCGCCCTTTCCGCCTTGAGCCTTTTGCCCAGATTTTCGTTAATCGAGTTATGGTTCACGGCTTGGTCCTTCCGGATATTTCAGGCGGTATTGATTCCCACCAACCTATTGTCGCGGCACATTTTCGGCGCACTTGTCATTCTGTCTCGTGAACGGCCGATTACATTCCCAACCGTCACCTCTTCGATTTAAGTGAGCGTTGAAAGGGACAAAGATCGCAACACACCTGTCCTGGTTCGCGCGAAAACCACGCTCACACTTCCATCCAGAATATGTGTCAGACGCGAGGTATGCGTGATCGGGAACGATCACAAAGTCACAGCCACCTTCCGTCGCTTTGAACCCTCTCAGACACACCCAGCCATCAGCGCTTCGCCTGTCAGATAAGCGCCCGTTCTCGGGAACTTCTATTGTAACGCACTCCCGGCCCTCTTTGCGAAAACCCCAGTGGCAATGTGCTTCCTGAGCACCAAATCGTGTTTCGACGAACCCGTTTTCAGGCACAAACACTTCTTCACATCTATCCTCGACACGTTGGAACAAGCGATTGCACTTCCATCGATCTCCGGTCGATGCAAGATAGGCATTCTCAGGAACATAGATTTCATCGCAAAACTCCCCAACTTGCTTGAATCCATGATTGCATTCCCAGTCACTGCCATAGGAACTGCCCGTCAAATACGCGTTTTCGGGTATGTCAGTTCTTTGACACGATCCATTCTTGTTTTCAAAACCTTCGTCACAAACTAATCCGTCGGTATTACCTGCGGTTTGAGCAGGAAGCTGCGTTCCTGAGAGCAACACCAAAAGTGTCGGGATCAAACAAAGAATGCGGCGCGTAAACACGATGAAAGACTGATTGAAACGGAGCCTGAGACCTGATCTATCGGTCATTAGGCACGCAATTTATGAGCCATGTGCTCTTCATACGGCACCTTCTTTCATGGGTCACGCAATGACTGATGCATGTCAGGTGACAATTGCGAATGCTTGCGAGGAACGAGCTCATAGCGAAGACCCCAGCGAAACCCGTTCCTATGCTGGGGCACATGCTACAATTAGTCTGAAGGCCATTGGATCATCGAAGCCGGCAGCATCGCGGCGACGAGTAAATCTTCCCAATACACTCTTGTCGTTCTTAGTTTATGAAGAGTCAATGACGCATCCTCGTCACGAAGCGTGTGCTACGGAGATGGTTATTTTTGAGATCGGTGAATGACTAGGTGGCTTTGAGAACAACTGAAAGAAAAAATTCAGCGTGATACCACCGTTGAAACGGAGCTATCGGCGAATTGGCAGAAACTGAGTTCTGTGATGCGCAGTGCAGCTTCACAAACGCATAGCGTTAAAAGTCTGCTTCAATGGCCAATTTCGGGCATTAAGGCACAATCGTGAGATAGGAATTTTAGGCACATTTATACCGCAGTGTGATCGGCCGATTGCCAAAGTAAATTTGCGTACTGTTCCTGGCCAGACAATGACACCAATCGTGTCCGTGGCTGGCAGGCAGAACGAAGCGATCTGCACGGGTATCGTTCAAATCTGTTCCCGAAGACGAGCAGCTGTTTCTTTTGGATGAGCATCCAGCAGCGCGAGAAGCTTGAACGCTGGCCCTCCGGGGCGGCGGGTGCCTTTCTCCCACAATTCGTAACCGAGCTCGCTCATCCCGATAAGGTTGGCCATTTCCGCCACGGTCAAACCAGCCTTTTCGCGGACCTCAAGCGGTGTAGCGACGAGTTCGGAATTGTTGTCGGAATGGGTGCCTTGCGCCGGATCAACGGGTACAAGGCTGGGATCCGGTCCTGTCATCATCTGCTCCTAGTATTGTCATTTGTGTCATGGCCTCAGGTCATGCCTGAAGTTCGCATTTGCGCAGATGTCAAAGTCTGGCGCGCAGGCGTTTTTCGACTGTGCTCAATCTGCGTGTCGTCTGTGCGATATCCGTTCGGAGGGTCCGGATTTCATCAAGGATGCCCTGAATATCCTCCGATCCGGAAGTGGTATCGGTCGGTTCAAGCACACCTTCTCCTTCACCGATCAGAAGCCAAACCAGCGAGACACCAAGAATGCCGGACATCATCTGCGCCTTGTTTGCACGCGGCTCAGTACGATCCTCTTCCCATCCTTGCACGGTCTTCAGTTTGACGCCCAGGCGACTAGCAAGTTTCTTTTGCGAATATCCTACAGCTTCGCGCGCGGCGACGATCCGGTCGCCCAGAGTTGCCGCTTCATCACCGTAGTATGAGGTGTCGTTTGGTATCGTCGTGGCTACGTTCATTCTGCTCTCTCACTTTGGTTGAAAATGTCGTGGCTCGGTCAGGCCGCGAGTTCATTACGATCCTCAAGACAGATCGCCACAAGGTTGCTGTTTGCATGGCGGCGATATGGGGTCAGTGCCTGCGTGATGAAGGGTTGGATGTCCATCCGAGAACGCTTCCACCGCGCAAACCGACGGAACAAAGCCCAGGTGCGCTTGTCGTTGGACGCAATAACGGTCTGAGCACGGGTTAAATCGGCGCAGACGTCCCGACGCATCACCTGACCCAGCATCAGCGACGCAAGGCCCTTGTCAGTCTCACCCTCTGAAACACCGACCTGCCAGATAAACAGGGTTTCCGGGTCATATGGCAGAACATAAGCCAGCATCGCGCCAACCAGGTCTCCATCCAGTTCAGCAATGATCGAGAATTCTTTGTAGTCATCAAGCGCTGCCAGTTCGCCCAGCAAACCACCTATAGCTTCCTGATCCTCGGTTCTGGCCAGCGAAGACACCGCAGCGCCGTCTTCCGGCAATGGGGGACGCAAAACCGGAATAGGTTGTTCGAACAACTCCAAAGAATGCTGCATGTACCGCTCCATCAATAAACTTTGATTGGCTAAGTACCACAGGAAAGACAAAACTTCAAAAGACGAAGCTATCTTTTGCAGAAGCGTCATAAATCTACCTCTACTAGTGATATTTTAATTAGTAGAACTAATTATTTCACTTTCCGTTAACGCTTGAGCACTCAACGCAATTTTGACAATCTCACTCCAATCGAACGCGGAGTAGATACATGGATCGTATCGACAGCAGCCTTGTCGCCCTGCGCCGAATCCTGCGCGCCACCGAGATGTTCGGCCGTGAACTGGCGCAATCCGCCGGGCTGACCGCGGTCCAGCTTCGTGTGCTGCAAGTGATTGGCGAGACCGGGCAAACCACGGCAAAGGCGATTTCAATGCGCATGCATGTCAGCCAGGCCACTGTAACAGCGCTGGTGGACAAGCTGGTTTCGGGCGGCATGGTTGTGCGCGAGAAATCCATGACCGACCGACGGCAGACCAATATCCTGATCACGGATCGAGGGCGGAAAACCCTTGAGGACGCCCCCGATCCACTGCAACAGCTCTATGTGCAGCGGTTCAAGCAAATGGAGGACTGGGAGCAGGCAATGCTTGTTGCCGCGCTCGAAAGGGTTGCAACGATGCTGGACGCCGAGGACCTTCAGGCTGGCGCGATCCTGACAACCGGCGATTTGAACAAGACGGAATAATGGGCCGGAAAGACCGAACTCTTCGCGTATCTTCTTGTTAAGGCTTTCATCAAGAAAGGATTGGGCGGCACGAACGGAGTCGTCGTCAACTTGGTCGTTCTTTCATTACCACATATTCATTGCGCTAGCGGCCAATCCTTACCTTTAGAACGACAGTTCCGCTTTGGGCGGCGAGCAGTAAATGAAACCCATAGCAGGCATCGCCTAACCAGTCCCCATGGGTAATGCAGCGTGTCTTTCGTCAACATTGTCTACCTGGTCGGATCATCCCGGTAACGCCTAGGATCTGATATTGCCGTCTGAGCCGGTCGCGGCATGGATTTGCTGCGAGCCCCGAAGCATCTATGTTCAATGGAAAGCTCTCAACCTGGGCTTTGGGGCAATTTAGGTTGACAATTCATCTGTGAATTCTCCGGATTTCTTGGGCAACAATCTTGGAGGTGGTGAACGCTCGCCGCTCCAGCCTATTGCCGACACCGAACTAGGAGATTCGCAATTTCTATCGACAGTTTTGCGGACACTGAGATTGGAAGACACCTGGCCGACGCTGCACGCCATTGCCGCATGGTTTTCTTCACCGGATTACCGGCATCTGGAAAGTCATTCTTGTTACGCCAGCAAATATCCATTGCGATCTCCTTGGGACGTTGCGTGCATATCATGCGTTGGGATACGGGGCTCGCTGCGTTTCAGACCGAAGATCTAATCGCTAGGTATCCAGATGTTTCAGATGGAACTCATCCGTTGATCCGAAAGGCAGCCGGATTGTGGGGCCGGAGGGCCCTGGCGCGATGGCTGGCAGAGAATACCGATCCCAAAGCCATGATTGTCGGTGAAGTCCCTATCATCGGAAACAGGTTTTCCGAGTTCATCCAGGCGCAGTCGGATCAGGTTGAACCAGCCTTAGCATCCGAGGAAACCACATTCATCTATCCCGTTCCTACAAAGAGCTTGCGGGCCAATCTCGAAGCCTTCCGAAGGTCTACGTTTGCGAACCCAAAACATCCTGATGAGGCCAGAGATGCGCCTCCATCGACAATGGAACTGGCTTGGCGTTTGACGTGTGCCAAGGCCGCAGAATTGGGTTTGATCTCTGAAGCAGACAGTCATTCTCCGTACGAGGAGATGATTTATGTGCGGTTTTTTGAGCACCTACTGCAACACCGAAACGCCATCAGAATTGGGGTCGATACGATTTATTCAAATGCCGGGTCAGCCCATGATCTGGGGGCGAGTATTTTAGAACTCAATGCAAGCCCGGATGAAGTACGGTGTGTAGGTTCTGGACCCATTAATTTGGTTGCCGTCATCTCGGCTGCATGATTCAAGCCCCTGAGTTTCAGGGGTATAACATGAGTAATCTATTC